>JBJTUC010000062.1:0-11566 GCA_046080505.1 Planctomycetota bacterium | reverse complement strand
TTCGGTCGCGTCCTTGTGGTCGGTGGATGCGCACGCCTTCCGCGGATGATGCTCGGGGGTCCGGTTCTCTCCGCCCGTGCCGCGATTCGCGCGGGGTGCGGACTCGCGGAGTTGGCCGTGCCCGAACCGCTCGCGGCGGCTGCGCTTGCGAGCCTCGAGAGTGCGACGGGGCATGCACTACCCGTCGATGCAGAGGGAAACCTCCTCCCGTCCGCCTGTGCGGAGGTGATCGATCCTGTCCTTGCGCGCTCGGACGCGGCAGTGGTCGGACCCGCCCTCGGCGAGGGATTTGCCGTGGAGCAGTTGACCATTCATTTCATCGCGCATGCGCAAGTGCCGCTTGTGGTCGATGCAGATGCGCTGAACGCCCTCGCGCGGCTGATCGATTTCGCGCGTGATATGCGCGGCGGCCCCGTCGTGATTACGCCGCATCCCGGCGAGTATCTGCGGCTCGCGCAGGCGCTCGATATCGACGGCGATCCGATCGGCGGAGGTGCGGGCGCCGCCGCGGCTGCGCTCGCGCAGCGCTGCGGCTGTGTGGTTGTGCTCAAAGGTGCCCGCACATGCGTGAGTGATGGTGTTCAGCACTGGTCGTGCCATGCGGGTACTGCGGCGCTGGCCACGGGTGGCAGTGGCGACGCGCTGTCAGGTGTGATCGCGTCTTTCGCTGCGCAGTTCATGCGTCCGCCGCACCGCGCATCGCTCTTCGACTGTGCGCGCTGGGGCGTCGCGGCGCATGGGCTCGCGGCGCGGCTGTGGTCCGCGCGTCATGGATCTGCGGGAATGCTCACCACGGAACTCTGCGACCTCATTCCAGATGTGCTCGGCGACTTGCGCGCGACCTGACAGTGGCAGGTTCAACCGATAGGCTTCACGCGAAATGACTCAACCGCACATGCATATCCGTGATCTGAAGCCTGGTTCGTTGATCGACAGCGTGTACAGCCTGGTGAACCCGCAGACGGGCGTCACTCGAAACGGAAAGTGCTATTTCAAAGTGCTGCTTCGTGATGCGACGGGTGAGACAGCCGCCCGCAAGTGGACCTTTGAGGAGTCGATGCTCGGGGAAGTCTCGGCGACCGGTTACGCGCGCGTCGTGGGGCGTGTGGAACTGTATTCGGGGCAGTTGCAGGTGGTGGTGGATCAGATCGAGTCGGTTCAGATTTCGCGCGAGGACTTGATCGCGCTGCTTCCTGCAACCACCAAGGACATTCCGAAGATGTTCGAGGATGTTGCCGGGCTGCTTCGGTCGATGGAGGATCCGTCGATGCGTGCTCTCGCGGAGGCGTACCTCGGCGATGAGACCATGATGGCGGCGTTTCGCCAGGCGCCTGCTGCAACGAATGTGCATCACGCATGGATCGGCGGACTGCTTGAACACACGCATCAGCTGATGCAGCTCGCCGAGCGGATGCTGCCGCTCTATCCCGGACTGAACCGCGATCTGGTCTTGATGGGGCTGTTCCTGCACGATCTTGGGAAGACGGCAGAGCTCGAATGGGAGCGCGGTTTCAACTACACCACCGACGGCAATCTTGTCGGGCATTTGGTGCGTGGTGCGGTGTGGTTACAGGTGAAGTCGCTGGTCGCAGCGCGGAGCGGACCGAAACTTTCGCCCGACGCGCTGATAGCACTGCAGCACATCATCGTCTCGCATCATGGACAACTCGAGCATGGTGCGGCGAAGTTGCCATCGACGCCCGAGGCGATCTTCGTTGCTGCGCTCGACAATCTGGAGGCGAAGACAACGCTGTCGATCGTCGCCGTCGCGCGTGAACGCCTCCGCGCCGGCAACGCAGACTTCACCGAACGCGTCTGGAGCCTTGATACGCGCCTCTACCGACCAGACCCCCTCAAGAATGCGGCGCGCTCGGCGCAAGCGGCGCAGTCTGTGGATCACGCCGCGCACGATGCACCGCACGCGTGATCGCGGCGGCAAGCGCGTCGACAGAAGTGGGCTCGAGCAGTAGGAACGGCCAAGTGCGATCGTGCGCGAGCAACGACTGCGCGTGTGCAGCGAGGTCGGCGTTCTCCTCTTGCAACATCTGATCGAGTTTCTTGCTCTCGGCGATCCGCTCGCGTTTGATCCACTCATGCAGAGCCGCATAGTGCGCTGCACGCTCGGTGGAACGGCGCGGCGCTTGCGCGATGCGTTCCACAAGAGCTGCGCGGGCATCGCACGGCGAGCGATCGCTCGACAGCAGTTGCGGATTCCACCAGAGCCGCCGGTAGGAAGTGCGCGGCAGAGCGGGCGCTCCACAGATGCCAAGTGCAGTGGGTGTTGGCAGCAGCGTCGCCGTCACCACCCCAAACGGTGGGAGATCGATGCCGAAGAATCGACGCCACCATCGTTCGCCGACGCGCTCGTAGCGCGCTCCGCCCGTGCCGTGATAGAAGCAGTCGCAGCAGATGCGCAGCAGACCCGATGCGAGGAACGCGCGTGGCAGCAGCATTTCTCCGCCGCGCATTGCGCTGCGTGCTGCGTCCGCGCCGACTCGTTCGCGAGAGCCGTCCCTCGTGATGCGCCACAGCGGCACTTCCGATTGGTCACCCGCCACGCGCAGGGGTCGTGCGACATGCGGATCGTGTTGCAGCGCTTCGTTGAACGCCAGCGCCGACCGTTCTGGTTCGCGCAGGATCTGATCGACGAGTGGCGCTGCGGCATGCATCAGCGCAGCGCTGCCAATCACGAGTGCCGGCTGACCTGTCCACGGTTGTGCACAGTTGCCGACAGACTTCGCGAACTGCAGCGCCGCAGATGATTCATGCTGATTCGCCCCGAGTTGGCGCATGAACGCATCCCGCGCAGCGGTCGCCGACTCGCTTGCACAGACAGCCGTCGGCGCACTTGGCGCGAACGGCGGATACCACGCAGATGCGCAGCGATCATTGCTGCGCGCCCACGCCGTGCTGTATTGCAGCGACGATCGGCGAATCGCTCCGCCCACCTCGCGCACAGGAAGTGCGATTCGTGATGGTTCCAGGATGTCCTGGTCGCTGATGAAGTGAAGCCACACGCCCTTCTCTTCGGCGGGCGCAAGTGCGGCAGCATCGGCCGACGCCGCAATGAACTTTGCAAGCAACCCCGCATGCCAGACCACTGGTTGATGTCCCGCACCCGTGACCACGCCCTTGGGCAGCCCAAGTGCTGTCCGCAGATGCGCGCGAGTTTCCGAGGCGATGCCCGTCAGGGGCGTTGGCGCCTGCGGCACGTCGATGCGGAAGTCGATCGCATCAGCTGCAATCATGACAATGTGCGGTTTTACACGCAGCGCACGGCGCAGGATTGTGGCCGCAAATGCCGAAGGCGCGCAGCACAGCGCTCGAGCTCGGTGGCGAGCGTCGACCGATAGACAGCGAGTCGCCGCGCCGGATCGTCCAGACCATTGCCGAAGGACCGCTTCACATCAAGGTAGATGCGTGCAACAGGAATCTCGCGCATACGAAGACGACTGGCCGCAGCCTGCACCCAGAACTGCATGGGAAACTCGTAGCCCGACGCGGTCAGGTGCAGCGCATGGCACGCATGCACGCGGAAAGCCTTGAATCCGCAGAAGGAATCCGTCAGTGGCCGTTCGAATGCCCCGCACAGCACTTCGTTGATCTCAAAGGTCATCGTGCGGTTGATCTCCGCGCGATCCGCTGGCGCTGCAACATCGCTGGGCAGTGAAACCAGATACCGACTACCAGAGACCACATCGACATCACCGAGCGCGATCTCCCGAAGAAAATCCGGGATGAACCGAGGCTCATGCTGATCATCGCAGTCCATCGTGATCACCCAGTCGAAATCGCGGTGCGCTGCCCAAGCAAACACGGCGCGCATCACTGCACCATAGCCCTCGTTGCGCGCATGGCGCACCAACTCAACAGGGTGCGCCGCAACTTTGGCTGCCGTACCGTCGCTCGATCCATCGTCGATGACCAATGTCGGCAATCCAAATGCGGCGATCCGCCCAAGGACTCGGTCCACCGTGCGCTCTTCGTTGAACGCGGGCACTGCGATGAGAACGCGAGGAGACTTCACGGCAGAGAGCGTAGGCGCGAGCCGCTGATGCCGCGCGCTCGATTGTGCGGTCACGCTTCAGTGCGGCACAGGCGGTTGTGGCGACTGGAGTTGATTGTGATTGGGCAGGGGGTCGATGCGAACTGCCGTACCGCGATCTCTTGGGACTGGAAGCCCGAGCACCTTGACCGATGCTTCCCAGCGCTCGATCACAGCCCCGATTCCAGGAACGATCCAGAGCGTGGTTCGGTGCTTTGCGACAGCCATGTCAAGCGTTGCCGTGAACACGCTCTCCACGACGGTTGCGTTCCACTCACCGATGGGTGTTCGGATGCGCTCGCCTCGAACAACACGGATCGTTCGGCGTGCGGTTCCCTGGTCCCGTTCCCGCTGTGCGGAGAGCGATTCGACTCGCATGGATGCATCCGAAACGAACTCGGCATCACCGCGCAGCACATTCGGCGCAAGCAGCAGCGGTGGATCGAATGTCGTGCGTGCATCATCGCGGAGCGAGTCCGTTCGCAGAAGATGCAGGGAGCCATCGGGATTGAACGCGAGTGAGTCGACCGTGCCGTCGATGCCATCAACATGCCAATCGCTCGCGTCACCATTGGATGTCGCCGCGGCGAGAGTGACTGGCGACTGATCCGTTGGACGCCACTCCGTGTCAACGCGCTGCCAGCGCGTGGACCCGATCGACTGAGGCGCAAGGTCTTGGGCGCAGATCGCGCCTGGCTGCACGGGACCAAGAATCTCCACGATGGGATTCACCTTTGCTGGCGCCTGCGGTGCCGAGCTGCAAGAGACACCAGCGGTACAAGAGAGCATCACTGCACCAACCCACCCCCGCAGCAGCGAACGCGTGATCACCAGCATCACTGTTGAGGGAGCCCCTTCTGCCGCCAGATCTCCTGCAGTTGGCGCGGAAGGCACAACTCCGTGGTGATGTCGCCCGGCTCGGTCCGCTTCACGCGCCTTCCAGCCGCATCAAACCAAGTGATCGTGGTGGGTTCATCGAGACCGGGCTGCGTCACCAGCATCCACCTGCCGTCCTCCATCCGCGTGAACGAATCGGTGCGCTGCGGCATCGACAAGAGTGAGGGATCGAAGCAGTAGGTGGAGAACTCGAGTGGCGCCGCATCATCGGCGCGCGGAAGCAGTTCTCCGAGCACGAGACTGACAGCCTGAGGCATGTACACGCCAACAGGAATCGTCCACTGCTGTTCATCGCGCATGCGCGACTCCTTGTTGCCAAGAACGACCGTGAGCAGCTGTATCGGATTGCCCTCGTTGCGTTCACCACGGATGCCAGTCTGCGCGATCGATCGATCGGGCAACTTGCCGCCGCGTTCTGTGACTCGGCTCGTCCACGCCTCGCTGCCGTGATCCCACGCGGACCAGAATCGCGCTTCGAGATCGCTCACGCGCTGGGTGGCGGCGTCCACGAGCGTGCGTCCCTGCATGGTCACCAGAATGCCAGTGGGATCCTTCGGCATACTCGGGGGTCGATCACAGGATGCATCGCTCATCAGGCCCGGCAGCACGGTGATCGTGTAGTAGCCAAGTTCCTGTTCGCTGCCGCTCTCTCCCTTGCGCCAGACGCGGTAAAGACGGGACGGTGTCCCGCAGAGTGCGCGCAGGCGTTCTGGCGTGAGAGCCGTCAGAAGCTCACTTCCGGCAACGAGACGCGCACGACGCTCGCCCGCAAGCCGCTCCATGTCCGCAAGTTCGATCGTTCGGAAACTCGCTTCGAGAAGTGGCCGCACACCATCAAAGTCCACACCCGAAGAGAGCAAGGTGAAGACGACGAAGTCGAACTCGCCTGTCTGCAGTATGAGCCACCCCTGTACAGCGATCAATCCGTCGCCGAGATCGGTGCTCGTGAGTAGGTAGTGCGCGGGCACGCGCGCGCTGATCCACGGCTCGTTCGCAAGGACCGTGAACGCTTGCCCGCGGTCTTTCATGGTGCGCAGGTATTCGTCGACTTGCGCCGCTGGCGTCGGCTTTGCGAGGGAGGAAACCAGTGCCTGCGCCTGCATCCGAAAGCGCGGCGGTGATGCTCCATCGTCGATGGAATAGATCGGCATTTCTCCGACGATGGGCTTCGTGAGTTGCGATCCCTTGGGAGCGCGAAACCGAATGCCAAATGATGCAAGATCGAGATATTCGATATCGAGTTCGCTTGGCCCTGCTGTGCGGGCGAGTGGTGGGGCAGCCTTGGTGGCGGGCGTGGACGGCGCACTCGAAGGCGCACTCGAAGGCGCCCTCGAAGGCGCACTCGACGGCGCAGCCGACGGCGCACTCGGGAGCGGCGCTTGCGCGGGTTTTCGGGGCTTCATTTCCGCATTGGGGAGCGGGAGAGCGGGTGCCGCAGGCTGTGCCGTTTCCTTAGAACCACCCTTAGAAGGTCCTATATCTCGCCGAGGTATCGGACGTGGTGGTGGTGTAGTGGGCTGCGCCTGTTGTGGGCTCTTCGCTGCGGCATCACCAGTCTGTAAAGGCAACTCAGAGGCAGCGGCGGTCAGCGAAATCACAAGCGCGCCACAGAATGCCGCGAGTGTGCGCATCGTCCGAGAATCAGTGCACGTTTGCTGAGTGAGTTGCGTGTTCACAGGCGAGGGAAGCATGGCGTTGACAGAATCGCAGTGGAGAGTAGCATCGGCGATTCGCCTCCAAACGAGGCAAACGACCATGAACGGAACCATTCGTATTCGACTTGAAGCCTACGACCACCAGGTGCTCGATGCGAGCGCCAAGGAAATCGTCGAGCAGACCAAGATCAGCGGCGCACGCGTTGCAGGTCCAGTGCCTCTGCCGACTCGCCGAGAGATTTACACCGTGAATCGTTCGCCGTTCATCGACAAGAAGAGCCGCGAGCAGTTCGAGATCCGCACACACAAGCGCATCATCGACATCAGTGAGCCAAACGCGAAGACGGTTGATGCACTCAACCGCCTCGTGGTTCCTGCTGGTGTGTTCGTCAAGATCAAGGCTTGACGCGAACCCAAATCCGAGAGACCCCAAGCGAGCTTCACATGACAACGGCAATCATCGGACGCAAGGTTGGAATGACGCGCTGGTTCCTCGAGGACGGGCGGAACATTCCCGTGACGGTGATCGCGGCTGGTCCTTGCCAAGTGACGCAGGTCAAGACGGTGGAGAAGGATGGCTACAGCGCGATTCAACTTGCGTTTGAGGACATCAAGCCACGCCGCTCGACCATGGCCGAGATGGGACATGATGCGAAGGCGGGTGTTGCCCCCAAGCGCATTCACCGCGAAGTTCGACTCGCGAGCGACAAGGATGCGGAGCAGTTCACGCTCGGTCAGGTGATCGATGCGTCCGCGCTCGAAGGTTCCAAGTTCGTCGATGTGATCGGCACTTCGAAGGGCAAGGGCTTCGCAGGTGTGATGAAGGCGTACAACTTCAAGGGCCTGTGCGCATCACACGGCACCGAGCGCAAGCACCGTTCGCCGGGCTCGATCGGCAGCCACGGCACGGACCGCGGTCACGGCGCCAAGATCAAGAAGGGCAAGCGCATGCCGACCCGGCTCGGTGACGAGCGCGTCACCGTGCGAAGCCTCGATGTCATCAGCATTGATGCAGGCAAGAACCTGCTCATCGTGAAGGGGGCGGTCCCCGGCGCGAACACAGGAATCCTCACCGTTCGGGCCGCGACGCGGCTCTACAAGCCAAAGGCGAGAATCCAAGCCAAGAAGGCATAGGCGCATGAATGTGCCGTGCCTCGTCGTGAAGGCCTTGGTGGCAGTCGCCGCCGGGAACCACGCGACAGGGACAACCCAACAGCATCCAAGTCGGTGCTTGCCTGAAGCCTGTTGTGATTGGCGATCAGGAAGCGAAGGCGAAAGACGGCGCAACGCGCCGAAGGAACACGAGACATGATTGACTTGCCCATCTACTCGAACGACGGAAAAAAGGTCGACTCCCTGCAGATCGACCCCGCCACACTCGGCGGAGAAGTGCGCTTCGCACTGCTGAAGCAGGCATACGTAGCGGTTCACCTGAACCAGCGCCAAGGCTCTGCGCGCACGCGCAGCCGTGGCAGCGTGGAAGGTTCGACCCGAAAGCTTTACAAGCAAAAGGGAACGGGAAACGCCCGCGTGGGTGCCTCTCGCGTGCCCAACCGCAAGGGTGGCGGTGTGGCGTTCTCCAAGACCCGCACTCGCGAAGATCTGCGCTCCGCGCTGCCGCGGCAGATGCGTGTGCTGGCGAACCGCAACGCGCTGTTGGCGAAACTCGTGGATGGCGAAGTGAAGTGCTTTGACACACTCGACTTTCCGAAGCCGCGCACCGCGGACTTCGCTCGCATGCTCAAGGGCGTTGGCATCGATCGCACCTGCCTCGTGGCACTTGACCCCGCGAACGAGAACGCTCGTCGCAGCGCGAGCAATCTTGCATCGGCGTCGACGATCCGCGTGGATCAGTTGAACGCGTTCGAGCTGCTGAATCATCGCTTCCTTGTGATCGACCGCGCCACGCTGCGGTCGTTCCTCGACGGCACCTGCTTTGCGACAGACCTGAAGACGGAGGTCCAATCATGATTGCAACGGAAGTCATCCGCAAACCGATCATCACGGAGAAGGCGAACGCCGCCGCGAGCGATCAGAATCGTTACACCTTCGAGATTGATTCGCGTGCGTCGAAGACAGACGTGAAGGACGCGGTCATCGCCCTTTACAAGGTTCGCGTGCTCAATGTCAGCGTTGTGAACCGGAAGGCTGAGGACCGCCGCAACAAGTTCGGGCTGATCCCTGGCAAGACCACCCGCCGTGCCGTGGTGCGCGTGCATCCCGAGGACAAGATCGAGCTCTTCTGATCGCGACCGAGCAAAGGAACGAAACATGCCCATCCGCGTCTACAAGCCAGTCACGAACGCTCGGCGCAATGCGTCGGTGAACCTGCATGCCGAGGTGACCAAGAAGAACCCTGAGAAGAGCTTGCTCCGTCCACTGCAGCGCAGTGGCGGACGCAACTCGCAGGGCAAGTTGACGGTGATTCAGCAAGGAGGCGGTCACAAGCGCCGCTACCGACTGATCGACTGGCGCCGCCAGAAGGATGACCAGCCCGCTCATGTGGTCGGCATCGAGTACGACCCCAACCGCACCTGTCACATCGCGCTGCTGCGCTATCCAGATGGCGAACTCCGCTATGTGATCGCGCCGCGCGGGCTGACCGCTGGGCAGACTGTGCTCAACTCCAACAAGCAGATCGACCCGAACATCGGCAACTGCATGCCACTGCGCTTCATCCCAACCGGACTTGAAGTGCACGCGGTCGAAATGGTTCCAGGTGGCGGCGCCAAGCTGGTGCGTTCTGCGGGCATTGCTGCGCGTCTGACCAACAAGGAAGGACGCTTCGCCACGCTCGTGATGCCATCGGGCGAAATCCGCCAAGTGTCACTCGATTGCCGCGCCACGATCGGTTCGGTCGGCAATCCAGATCACGCGCTTGTGAAGCTCGGCAAGGCAGGGCGCGCCCGTTGGATGGGTCGTCGACCGCGCACGCGCGGCATGGCGATGAGCCATCACCAGCACCCGCACGGCGGCGGTGAAGGTCGTTCCAAGGGCGGACAGATCCCCTCGAACGCAAGCAACACTCCAGCCAAGGGCGGGCGCACACGCGTGCGCGGCAAAGCGAGCGACGAGCGCATTCTGCGCCGCCGATTCAGCCGTCGCTACGGCCAACTGAAGATCTGACCCACGCACACAGCACAGGAGAACGCAAGACATGTCCCGCTCATCCAAGAAAGGTCCTTCGGTCGACGAGAAGTTGTTCCGCCGCGCCGAGGCCGCCCAAGCATCGCAGCAGCGCCGCGCTCCACTCAAGACGTGGCGCCGCGCATGCACCATCGTGCCCGAGTTCGTTGGACTGACCTTCCAAGTCCACAACGGCCGCTCGTTCGTGGATGTCTTCGTGACCGAAGACATGGTCGGCCACAAGCTCGGCGAGTTTTCGCCAACCCGCCTCTTCAAGGGGCACACGAACAAGAAGGAAGGCATCGCCGGCGGCGAGAAGGTCGAAGCCTGACCGCGCGTCCTGAGGAGCACCCATGGCATTCACCGCATCACACCGTTACTGCCGCATCGCGCCGCGCAAGGCACGCCTCGTTGTCGACATGATTCGTGGACTCGATGTCGCGAGCGCGATGACGCGCCTCGACTTCAGCCCGCGTCGTGGCGCAGCCTTCGTCAAGGTGGTGCTCAAGAGCGCCATCGCCAATGCCGAGGAACGCGAGGCGGACATCGCCACTCTCTTCGTTCAGGAGACGAAGGTGGACGAAGGTCCGACGATCAAGCGATTCCAACCGAAGGATCGCGGGCGTTCACATCCGATCATGAAGCGCACCTGCCACATCGCAGTGACGGTCGCCGAGCGCAAGGCCTGAGGAGCACACCATGGGACAGAAGACACATCCATTTGGTTTCCGAGTCGGCATCACCGAAGCGCACAAGAGCCGCTGGTTCGCTCCCAAGGCGCTCTTTGGCGAGTTGCTCGTCGAGGATTACAAGATCCGCAAGTTCCTGGACAAGCGGCTGAACCGGACGCCACCGTTCGCGGCCGTGAGCGACATTCTCATTGAGCGCACGCGCGAGGAACTCACGGTCGTGATCAAGACCGCGCGCCCAGGGCAGGTGCTGGGGCTCAAGGGTTCGGGCAAGGAGCAACTCATCAATGAGCTGCAGGCGCTGACGGGACGCAAAGTCGCGCTCAATGTGGTGGAGGTGCGAAATCCGGAGATCGATGCACGACTTATCGCGGAGACGATGGCGGAGCAATTGAAGAAGCGCGCGAACTTCCGTCGCCTGATCAAGCAGCGATGCGAGAGCGCGATGCAGAACGGTGCGAAGGGCATTCGCATTCTGTTGGCGGGTCGCCTTGGCGGCGCGGAAATGAGCCGCACGCTCGATATGCGCCTCGGCTCGATTCCACGCTCGACGCTGCAGGCACAGGTGGACTACGCGCTCGCGCATTCGTTCACCACCTACGGTGCGCTGGGCGTGAAGGTGTGGGTGTACCGCGGCATGTACAGCGCACAGGATCAACAGGCTGAGTACCAGTCGACCGCGGCTGGTGGACGCGCACGCGCCCGAGGACGCCGCTGAGTCAGGCACTGAAGTACTGAAGCACTGAAACACTGAAGCACTGAAACATCGACTGAAGGAATGCAATGAAACTTCTTCCATCACGAGTCAAGTTCCGCAAGCAACAGCGCGGCAAGATGAAGGGCAATGCGACGCGCGGCAACTATGTCGCGTTCGGCGAGTTCGGTCTTCAGTCGCTCGAGACGGTGTGGCTGAGCGGTCGACAGATCGATGCAGGTCGTATCGCTGCCCAGCACTTTCTCCGCCGTCAAGGCAAGTTGTACATCCGCGTCTTCCCAGAGAAGCCGATCTCGAAGAAGCCCCTCGAAACGCGAATGGGCACTGGAAAGGCTGATGTGGATTACTGGGCGGCGCGCGTCAAGCCCGGCACGATTCTGTTTGAAGTGGAAGGCGTGACCGAAGACCTAGCGAAGCAGGCGCTCGCGCGCGTGGCGCA
>JBJTUC010000061.1:0-20272 GCA_046080505.1 Planctomycetota bacterium | reverse complement strand
CGTTCATGAGAATGACCTCCGTGTGGCCTAAAGTATAGAGGAATATCGGTCGTCGTGTGGCGCTGGGGGCTCGCAATCACCATTGTGAACGAAATTTGCAAGGTTTCTGGCAGAACCCCGATAGAATGAGGTATGGCCAGTCCCCAGAGTGTGGAGCCCGACATGGCGGCTATCAAGGCAGCGGCGGGTCCGTACCCGGTAGATGCCTTGCGCTTCGTTCAGGCGGGCTTTGGCCATGCCGCAAAGTCCGACGCTGAGCGAACGAGGCGCATGGAAGCTGTGGCGCTTGAGGAACTTGATCGCCCCGAAAAGCACATGAGCGGTCAACATCTCTGCTTTCGGTTGGCAGAGTTTGCCATCGAGCAATATGGGCTGATGGCGCCGCTGGTCTTGCGCAGTTGGAACATTGAGCGCACCGATGACTTCGGCCGCATCGTGTACGCGTTGATCGAACTCGGCTACCTGCGCAAGTCCCCCGATGACTCGATCGAAGATTTTCGTGGGGTTTACGACTTTGCTGAAGTGTTCGGCGATGATCGGCTTCGACAGTTTGTGGGTGGGACCACCAACTGATGACCCCGTCCGACGGGAGCGACCCGCGCCCGACGACGGCGCAGCAGGAGCCCACCACTCGGTTGTCGCGCTTGCACATTTGGCAGGTGCAGGCGTTTCGCGATGTGCTTGTGATCGCCGTGATAGTGGGGGTGGTCTGGGCTGGCTATGCACTGCGGTTCGTGACCATACCGCTGCTTCTGGCCTTCTTGCTCGCCTACCTCGTTGAACCGCTCGTGCGTTGGATGTGCCGTGCCCTGCGCGTGTCTCGAAGCGTTGCCGTCACTTCGCTTCTTGCCGTGTGTGGAATTGCTCTCGTCGCCGCGGTACTGCTCATCGTGCCAACGGTGGTGAGGCAAGCGGAGGATGTCGTCAACAAGTTGAAGGGGGGGCAGTTTGACGCTTGGATCGACAAGGCCGAAGCGGTCTTGCCGGCGGAGTACCGCGCGGAAGTGAAGCGAGCGCGTGCATGGATCTCGCTTGAGAAGACTCCGCCTGTCAGCGGAGCGGCCGTGGGTGGCGAGCGTGTGCCAACGCCAACACCCGAGACAACCGCAGCACCAGAGTTCACAGTGGCAACTGACTCGGCGGCCGGTGGGTTCACCGAAACGTTCTCCAAAGCACTGCTGAGTCCAACGACTTACAACACGCTCGACAAGATCGTGGGGCTTTCAGGGCTTCTTTTCGCCGCAGTCCTGATTCCGTTCTAATTTTGGTTTTTCAGCGTGTCGTTTCCCTCCGCGGTCGAGTTTCTCGGCAGTCTTGTGCCGAACGCGCAGCGTCCGCGCGTCTTCGGCTTGGCGGCGGAGATGGACGCGGCAGTCGCTGGCTTTGTCCGCGGCCGAATTCTGATCGCTCTTGGCATGGGTGTGATGTTCGCGATTGGATGGTGGATCAATGGCGTTCCCTACGCGCTCACGCTCGGCATGCTTGCTGGCGTGCTGTCGGTGGCACCCTATCTCGGGATCGTGGTGCTTGTGCCAGCCATCGGGCTTCTGGCTGCGCAGCAGCTTCAGATTGCGGATGAATCGCAGCGACTGGCCTGGTATTGGATCTTTGGCGGTCCACCCCTGGTGTTCGTGATCGTGCAGTCCATCGAGGGGTACATCCTGACGCCGATCTTTTCAGGGAAGGCGACCAATCTCGGCCCTGTCTCGATCTTTGTTGCTGTGCTCGCAGGTGCAAGCGTTGCGGGTTTGTACGGCATGTTGCTCGCGATACCAGCGGCCGCATGCGCGAAGATCCTGGTTCGCGAGACAGTCATGCCAGCGCTGAAGCGGTGGACAGACGGCAAATCCGCGGACTTCTTGCCCCTCGACCGCGGGTGATTGTCTTCGAGGCGTCAGCGCTTTGGTCGCTGCTTGAACTTTGGCTTGGGGGATCCGCCGAATCCGCGCGGCAGGGCTCCACTGGGCATTCCCATGCCACCAGCACCGGCCATCTCGCGCATCGCGCCAAGCCGACCGAGCAATCCGCCACCGCTCATCTGCTTCATGACCTTCTGCATCATTTCAAACTGTCGCGTGAGCTTTGAAACATCCTGCGCCTGGGTCCCACTGCCCGCAGCGATGCGCCGCGCTCGACTGCGGTCGATCGTTCCAGGCTGAGCACGCTCCGCGCGAGTCATGGAGAGGATCATTCCCTCCATGCGATTGAACTGCCCTTCGTCGATGTCCACGTCCTTCAGCATCGATCCGACGCCAGGCAGCAGTCCCATGACTTGTTTCAGCGGCCCCATCCGCCGGATCGATCGCATCATCGAAAGGAAGTCGTCCATGGACAACTGGCCCTTCGCCATTTTCTCGGCCGCCGCAGCCGCCTCACGTTCGTCCACCTGCTCCTGCGCGCGCTCGACAAGGGCGACAACATCGCCCATGCCGAGAATTCGGCCCGCCATGCGCTGAGGATCGAAGGTGTCGAGACCGTCCCAGCGTTCACTCACACCAACAAACTTGATGGGTGCTCCCGTGACCTTGCGAACCGTGAGTGCAGCGCCGCCACGCGTATCCGAGTCGAGCTTTGTGAGGATCACGCCGTCCACCTGCAGCCGTTGGTGGAACGCCTTCGCGCTGTTGACGGCGTCCTGCCCAGTCATGGAGTCGACCACAAGCAGGCGTTCATGCGCCTCAACGGCGCGGTCCACGGCCTCGAGTTCGCGCATCAAACCATCGTCAACATGCAGGCGGCCAGCGGTATCGATGAGCACGACATCGAAGCGTTCGCTCCGCCCGCGCTTGATGGCGCGCTGCGCGACGGCCACAGGATTGCCTGGTGTCTTGCCAAGTTCATCACCGCAGGCGTCGAGCTCGCCGTGAAACGCAATGCGAGTACCAGGCACGGCAGCTGCGGCGCCCTCGATCACGATGCGAAGCTGGTCGACCGCAGCGGGGCGTTGGAGGTCGCACGCGGCGACCAGAACACTTCGCCCACGCTTGCCGATCCACGCGGCAAGTTTGCCGCAAGTGGTCGTCTTGCCTGCCCCCTGCAGACCGCAAAGAAGAATCACAGTGGGCCCGGGCTCAACGAATGAAAGATCCGTCGCTCTCTCTCCCATCAGAGCGACGAGTCTGCGATGCACGATGCCGATCATCTGCTCCTCGGGCTTCAGGCTTGAAAGCACCTGTGCGCCGAGCGCGTCCGTCAGCACCTCTGTGCAGAACGCACGGGCAACATCCTGCTGGACATCCGCCTCGAGCAGGGCTGTCTCGACGGACTGCATCGCGTCACGAACATTTGACTCCGAGATCTTCCCGCGACCTGAGAGCGTTCGAAGCGCGCCAGACAGACGATCCGTCAATGACTCGAACATCGCCTTGGAATCCTAGCGCGCCGCGTGCTGGGCATGCGCGCCCTTCTTGTTCTTGAGCCAAGCAAGCAGCGCACTCTGTTCCCAAGTGTTCACGCAGAACTGCCGAGTCAAACCACCGCGGCGCGCGGTCGCCACGCCATACCGAAGATTGTCCGCATCCTCGGCGCCATGAATGTCGCAGTCGATCGCGACCAGCCCGCCCGAAGCGACCGCCATCTTCACGTGAGTATCTCGAAGATCCAAGCGGCTCCAGTGGCAGTTCACTTCAAGAGCCGTGCCACACTCCGCAGCAGCGGCCGTCAGTTCTTGCATGTCAGGCGCGAGTCCATCACGCCCGAGCAGGATGCGACCAGTCGGATGACCGATGATGTGAACAAGCGGATGGGTGATCGCACGCAACAGTCGCTTCGTGGCAGCAGCCGGTTCCTGGCGGAGTGCGGCATGCGGACTTGCCACCACCACATCGAGGAGTGCGAGCGTCTCATCGTCGTAGTCCAGTCGTCCATCCGCGAGGATGTCCACTTCACTGCCCGCGAGAAGTCGCAGCGTCGGGAAGTCCGTCTGCGCGGCACGGATGGCATCGATGTGTCGGTGCAAGCGTTCAACGCTCAGACCATTTGCCTGCGCGCTCGCCTTGCTGTGATCGGTGATCGCGAGCGAGTGAAAGCCGCGCGACACCGCGAGTGATGCGAGTTCATGGATAGTGAGCGACCCATCACTTGCAGTCGTGTGGGCATGCAGCTCGGCGCGCACATGCGCGCTATCCACGAGATCGGGAGCCGGCCGTTCGAAGTCGCCGCCGTGGAGTTCCCTGAGTTCCGGCGGCAAACAAGAGAGGCCCAGTGCTGCGTAGATCGACTCCTCCGTTCGCGCAGCTACAAGCGCACCGATCGGTCCGTCCGCGCCATCGGGTGCTGCGTGCAGTCCGTACTCGTTCAATCGCATCTTCGCGGCGATCGCGCGCTCACGCAGGAAAACATTGTGATCCTTGCTGCCCGTGAAATACAGCAGTGCTGCGCCGAACACCCCGTCATCCACGATCCGAAGATCGACCTGCATGCCACCTGTCAAGAGTGCCGCGCAACGTGTCTCGCCGTTGGCAAGAACGCTTTCTATGAAGGGCAGCGAAAGGAATGCCTGTCGCACCGCATCGTGGTCATCGCAACTGATGAGGAGATCGAGATCGCCGACTGTCTCGCGCCCACGGCGAGCGCTGCCAGCGAATGCGGCCTGCCGAACGCCGCGCGTGGTCCGAAGCACGCTCAGCATCGACTCTGCAATGGGCACCGCTTGTCCAAGGCGGAATCGCATGGGCTGTGCTCCAGCTGCTTCATGCGCCGCAATCGATGCGCGGAGATTGTCTATGGTCTTGGCCCCCATACGGTCGACATTCGCGATTGCGCCGGAGTCGATCGCGTGCTTCAGGGACGCCACATCGGTCACGCCCGCCTTTCTCCAGAGCAAGTGAACGGTCTTTGGTCCAACCCCCTGGAGCGTCAAAAGCTCAATCAGGCCGACGGGGACTTCGCTTCGTAGGCGTTCGAGCTCTGCGATCCGCTGCGTGGTCACCAGCTCGACGATCTTTGCCGCGATGCTCTCGCCGATGCCTTCGATCCCGCGCAGCGAGGGTGCATCGGCAACCGCGAGAGCCCCGAGATCTTGCCCTTCCGACTCGGCAGCCCGAGCCGCCTTTCGATAGGCGTTCACCTTGAATGCATTGGCGCCTGTGATGTCGAGAAGATCGGCAATCGCCGTCAGTGTGGCTGCGATCTCGACATTTGTTGGCAATGTGCCACCTCCGATGAGCGTGGGGAAAAACGCGACCAGCAGGACTCGAACCTGCAACCCCGAGCTTCGTAGGCTCGTGCTCTATCCAATTGAGCTATGGTCGCTCCGAAGCGATTGATGATAGCGAAGCGGATGGTGTGTCGATGATGGGCGCACCAACGGTGACTTCATCGGCACCTGAAGTTGTGACTTCTGACGAGCGCACGAGCGTGTTCAGGAATCCAGGCAGAATCACGGTCCCGATGCCACAGACCACGGCCGCAACCCATGGCCAACGGCTTGGGACAAGTTCGACTTCTTCTGAACGCGCGGAGGGCGGTGCCACAAGCGGAACCGTTGCGAGCCGCAAGTAGTAGAGCGCGCTCACTGCGCTGTTGAGCACGGCGATCAATACAAGCGCGAATTGATCGGCTTCAATCGCCGCAACAAACAGATACACCTTGCCGAAGAAGCCGAGGAAGGGGGGCAGTCCGACAAGCGACGCTCCAGAGATTGCCAGCATCCAGGCCATCACGGGCTGCTTTTGACGGAGTCCCGCGAGATCGTTGAGCTCGTTGATCTCCTCGCCGCGGCGCTCAAGAGCCACAATCACGGCGAACGACGCCGTGGTCATGACGCCGTACGCGAGCAGATAAAAGCTGATCGCCTCGATGCCCGCAGCACCGCCAGAAAGCAGCCCGATCACCAGATACCCCGAATGCGCGATCGAGCTGTACGCGAGCATCCGCTTCACCGAACTCTGCAGCAGTGCGCCGACATTACCCAGCGTCATGGTCAGGACGGCGACCATCCACAACACGGCCGTCAGCGGCGTGGGCAATCCTGCGTAGGGCACCCGAACGCCATCACTGTCCACAAGAGAATGCCCTGTCCAACCGACGCAGGTCAGCAGCACGATGAGCACGACGAAGCCTGCGACCTTTGGTACGAACGCCAAGAACGCCGTGACATGCGTTGGAGCACCCTCATACACATCGGGCGCATAAAAGTGCATCGGCACCGCAGTGATCTTGAAGCAGAATCCAAGCACGGCAAGGATCAACCCTGCGAGCGCCATCGCATCAATGCCGCTGCCTGCCGACTGTGCGGCGAGAGCTGTCTGAATGCCTTGCAGCTCGAGAGACCCCGTGGATCCGTAGATCATGGCGAACCCATAGAGAAACACTGCGGTGCTGAGCGCCCCGAGGAAGAAGTACTTGATGGCTGCCTCACCGCTGCGACGCGAAGATCCGCCGACGGCAACCATGATGTAGGTGGGGAGTGAGACAAGTTCCACCGCAAGGAAGATCCAGATGAGATCCGTCGCGCTGCAGAGCAGCATCGCCCCAATCAGACTGAAGAGGAAGAACGCATAGAACTCGCCCGCGACCACGCGCTGCGGATCGAAGGTTGTGCGTCCACGCGCCACGGCCGCCTCAAAGCCGCGGTCGACTGACCCGGCGGAGACCAACACGAGCAGGATGCCAATGGCCGCGAGGAGCGGCTTGATGAATGCACCGAGCATCGGCAGGATCAGTTGCGCTTCATTGGCACGCGAAGCCGTCCATGTGATGGGCATCAACGCGAGCGAGGCAATGAGGGCAAGACAAGTGAACACTGGGAGAAACGCCCGTACGGAGTGGCGCCGCGACAAGCCAAGAACTGCAGCGACGACGGCGGCGCCGAACAGCAGAATCTCTGGAGCGAGCAGCAGCAACCGCGGTCCGATGGCGTCCATCAGTGCACTCCTCCATGCTGCGGCATCTGCGCCAGATTGGGCGCGTCTGCAGCGTCCGATGCCATCTGAGCCTCGCGTTCCTTCAGCCGCCGAACCTCGTCCGGGTAGTTCGCGAGCATGCGTGTCGCGCAGGGCTCGATCGCCTTGAGCATTGGCTGCGGCTGTACCCCAAGCCAAATGCATGCCACCGCAAGCGGCGTGAGCACCAGGATTTCGCGCGCGTTCAAATCAGTCGGCAAGGACGCATGCGGTGCAGCATGCGTATGCGCCGAATCGTGATGTGGTTCGCGCAGCGGTCCCCAGACGATCTTGCCGAGCAGGATCAGCAGATACATCGCGGCGAAGATCAGACCGAGCCCAGCGATGACAGCAAAGCGCGGCCCAAGGACGCCCGGATATCCGCTCTGCCCATCGTGTTCAGCGATGAATGTGCCACCGAGACAGAGGAACTCGCCGATGAAGCCGTTGAGACCAGGCAATCCGATGCTCGCGAAAGTGAAGAGCACCATGAAACTGGCCCAGACGGGCATCTTCCGTGCGAGACCACCGAGCACATCCGTGTCCTTGGTGTGGTAACGCTCGTAGAACATTCCGATGCACAGGAACAGTGCGCCTGTCGAAAGTCCGTGATTGACCATGTAGAAGACGGCGCCCTCGGCCCCGACCGGGTTGAGTGCGAACAGTCCAAGCATGCACAGACCAAGATGCGCAACGGATGAGTACGCGATCAGCTTCTTGGCATCGGTCTGCACCCAACAGATGAGCGACGCATAGATGATCGCAATGATCGAGAGCACCGCCACGACCACCATCAGTTCTGTGCCACCGGCTGGAGCCATCGGCAGCGCGAAGCGGTAGTTGCCGTATGTCCCAAGCTTCAGCATCGCCGACGCAAGAATGACCGAACCGGCCGTTGGCGCCTGGTCGTGCGCCAGCGGCAACCACGTATGAAGCGGGAAAAGCGGCACCTTGACGGCGAAGCCGATCATCAGCGATGCAAAGAGCCAATATTGTGTGCTCACGGGCAGCCGCACCGCGGTCGCCGTCAACGTGTCGATGTCAAACGTCCACGCTCCGCTCGAGACACGGTTCTCCCACGCGACATAGATGATTGCCGCGAGCATGAACATCGATCCGAGGAAGGTGTAGAGGAACATCTTGATGGCTGCGACACGCCGCTCCGTGCCGCCGTACACAGCAATCAAGATCGTCATGGGCACAAGCGTGAACTCGTAGCCCACGTAGAAGAGGATCGCGTCACGCGCTGCGAAGGCAAGGATGATGGAAGCACCAAGCAGCAGGAACCATCCGTAGTACTCCTTCACACGCTCGGTGATGGCGGTGTACGAACCGATGATGCACAGTGGCATCAGAAACGCCGTGAGCAGCGCGAGCAAGAGCGACACGGTGTCGAAGCCAACGGAGAGGCGGATGCCTGCGGCATCGAGCCACGCTGGTCCTGCCTCCGTCGGGTGATACTGACCGTTGTTCCATGCTGGGAACTCAAAGGCAAACAGCGTGAGTGCGGCAAGCGAACCAAGCGTGGCCAGCAGCGAAATCCACTTTGAAAGCCTCGGCGAAGAGACCGCCACGAGGGCTGCGCCGATCACCGGCATGAGGATGCTCGTCCAGATCATCGACATGTCACTCGAACCCTCGCAGCCAGACCCATGTCATCCACGCGAGCACCAGCGCGACACCAGCCACCATCGAAATCGCATAGCCCTGCAATGCTCCGCCATAGAGCGGACGGAAGAGTTTTCCTGCCGCGATCGGAACGCGTGCGATGCCATCCACGAGCACACCATCGAGAAAGTGCTTATCGCCGAAGTGCAACACTTGAGATCCGAGCCACAGCGGCAAGCGGAAAAGACCGTGGTAGATCTCGTCAAAAAACCATTTGCGTTCCATGCAGACGGGCAGCCAGCGGGTGAACACGTTGCCCATCAGAGCGCGGCGTAGTGCATCGGCCGACCCGCGGGAGAGCAGATGCAGATAGGCGGCGATCAAAATGCCTCCGATGGAAGCAGTGGCACCCACGACAAGCAGTCCAGTGTGCGCATCCATGCCCAAGACGGTGCCCAAGCTGGGGCCATTCGCCGCTGAGTGATCGCCCGCACTCGTGTCATGCTGAGCCGCATGTTCGACGATTTGCGCGCCGGCTGCGGCACTCGAGCCGACGATCATTTTCTGTGCCCAGTTGGTTCCGTGCGCGAAGGCTTCGTTGTACGCAGGGAATCCCGCAGCAACAGTGCCGATGGCAAGCAGGGCAAGCACGGTCGAAATGGCCCACTTGGGCGCATGAGGGTGGAAACCATGATCCGCTGCGTGCGCGCCCTTCACTTCGTGTGCCTTGTGTGCGTTCCCATGTCCATGGGCATCATGCGACGCATCGCCGTGATGCCCATCAGCCGCCGGCTCGAAGTGCACGGGACCGCAGCACACGCGGAACCACACTCGGAAGGTGTAGTACGCGGTGAGCGCAGCGGTAAACAGCCCAAGCCATCCGAGGAACACGAAGTCCCACCGCGTGCTCGTAAGAGCCTTCAGGAGAATCGCATCCTTCGAGAAGAAAGCCGCCGTGTAGGGGAATGCGGCGAGCCACAGGCAGCCGATGAACATTGTCCACGAGACAAGCCGCCAACCTGGAATGTGGCGCAGCCCGCTGAGTTTTCGAAGGTCGAGTTGCCCGGCGAAGCCATGCATGATGGCGCCTGCAGTCAGGAAGAGCAGCGCCTTGAAGAAAGCATGCGTGAAGGTGTGATAGCAAGCTCCGTATGTCGTGCCGACCCCAAGGCCAAGGAACATGTAGCCCAGCTGCGAAATCGTGGAGTACGCAAACACGCGTTTGATGTCGTACTGCGCCATGCCGATGGTTGCCGCCAAGAGCGCCGTGCCACCGCCGATCCACGCTACCGTCGCAAGAGCCTCGGGGTGGAGCGCGAAGAACGGATACATGCGAGCGATGAGGAACACGCCTGCCGTCACCATGGTGGCCGCGTGAATGAGCGCAGAGACCGGGGTCGGTCCCTCCATCGCATCGGGAAGCCATGTGAAGAGCGGGAACTGCGCGCTCTTGCCGAAGGCACCGAGCATCAGAAGGAACGGAATCAGGGAGACATCCCAGTCCACGCCCGTCTGTCCACCGGCGTTCATGGCCTGAAAGAGCTGCGAGTACTGAAGCGTGCCGTAGTTGGCCCACAGCATGAAGATGCCAAGCGCCAACCCCAGATCCCCGACGCGGTTCATGATGAATGCCTTCTTCGCTGCGGCAACGGCCGCAGGGCGCTGATAGTCGTAGCCGATCAGGAGATAGCTCGCAAGGCCGACGCCCTCCCAACCGAGGTAGAGCATCACAAGGTTGTCGCCCATCACGAGCGAACTCATCGCAAAGAGGAAGATGCTGATACCAAAGAAGAACCGCGCATAGCCCGCGCCCTTCTCCGTCTCCATATATTCGCTGGCGTAAAGCGCGATCAGCGTGCCGAGTCCTGTGACGAACAGCATCCAGAAGAGCGTGAGTGAATCGATGTACAGCGCACATTGCGCCGTGAACTGCTGGAACCGTCCTTCACCCCAAGCAAACGACATCCATTCGAAGATCGGCACCTGCACTGGACCGCTGTAGGCGTTGTAAGCGCGCAGGATGACCACGAACGATGCGGCGAGTGCCAGCACCGTGAAGACGGCCGGCAACTTTCCCGGGAGACGCGCAGCGGCGCAGACCGTGCACAGCACCGCGGAGATCAGCGGCAAGAGCAGCGCAAAACCGACCCATGCCAGTTCGGGCGCGACGACCGCTTGAGGGATGGGAAAGTCCGCGATCATGCTTCTCCCAAATCAGACCAGACCTCGGCGCTCAGCGTTTCGCGGCGACGGTGGAGCAGCACGACCAGTCCAAGCGCGAGTGCGGCCTCGGCCGCAGCGACCGTCAGGATGAAGATCACAAACACTTGTCCGGACACATCCATGTGCATTCGGGCGAAAGTGATCATGGCAAGGGCAGCGCCCTGAAACATCAGTTCCGTGCAGAGGAACATGATGATCATGTTGCGTCGCACCATGAAGCCCACGAGTCCGATGACGAAGAGCAGCGCGCTGATGGCCAATGAGAGCGAAATCTGTGCACCCGAAGTCGCCGTGAACGCCTGGCCGATTCCCTCGAGCGCAGTGGATGCCAGTGCAGCAGTGGACAGAGCACTCATCCGCGACTCCTTGCGGGCGAAGCTTCGCTGCCCGCGAGTCGGTCGAGGCCCGCGAGCGCACGGCGCTCGTCATCCGCCAACTCTGACTGCCTCCGAGCAAGTACAACGGCACCGAGCATCGCCATGAGCAGAATCACACCGGCCAGTTCGAGGCTGACGGGAAACCGCGTGACAAGCGACATGCCCACGCGAGCTGTATTTTCAGGGAGCAGGCTCGGAGGAAGAACGAGATCACTCGCAGCATCGGAATCGCCGCGCTGCACGGACACAACCGCCGTGAAGTCGCGCTGCGTCTCAATCCATGCTCCGTTCGAACGCGGCACAACCATCCGCACCTGCGAATCCGTGCGCCGTGCACGCTCAAGCAGCGCATCGGGCATCCGCCCGAGGTCAGCCCACGCGCGTTCCACTGCGGCAACCTGATCGGCGGCAGCATCTGCTGCGCTCGGAGGTGGGGCGAATATCACCGATCCGAGCACTGCAAGCAGCACGAACCCACAGGTCACTGCGGCGGCTGGCTCTCGAGCAACGCGGTCGTACTCCACGGCATCCGCGCCCCCAGTGTCCGTGGGGGACTGCTGCGCAAGCATGAGCACAAAGAGGTAAGTGATCAGAATCGCCCCGGCATAAACGATCAAAAGAGAAAATGCCACGAATTCGGCGCTCAGAAGCACGTAGAGTGCAGCGCCGCTGATCACCACGAGCACGAAGTACAGCGCGCTGTAGACGGGCCGGTGATGCGTAATGACGCGGACGGCCGCTGCCACGGAGATGAACGCACACAGCAAGGTCATACCCACGTTGCCGAGCGCACTGTCTGGCACGGGGATCGCACGGACGATGGTCACCAAGATCCATGCGATCGATGCGAGGCCGAGCACCGTACCTGCGGTGCGAACTTTCTTCGCCGAAGGCAGCAGCAGCATCAGAAGCGCCACAGCGGCAGCAGCGCAGGCGGCATAGAAGATCGTCGGGACCATGGGGGGAAGAAACTGCTCGCTCGTTGAATGAGGTGCTGTCATGCACATCCGTGTGCGTGGGGCGGAAAGATAGAGCCGATCGACTGAACCTGCAACGAAGCCGAGGACTACCATGCGCTGCGGCATGTCCGAAATGCGCCGAACTCTGCCGAACGCCATCACGGTGGCACGGCTCGTGTTGGCTTTGGCGTTCTTTGGGGTGGCGGGGGACCTTGACACGACGGATGCGGCGGATCCATCCCGCGCGTGGACCGCGGTTTGGATCTTCGTGGTGGCCGCAGTCAGCGACATTCTTGATGGGTATCTCGCGCGGCGCTGGCAAGTCGTCACTTCGTTTGGGCGCATCTTGGATCCGGTCGTTGACAAGGTGCTGGTGATCGGCGGTCTTGTCCTGCTGTGCTCGTCGCCACTCGCCCCCGCGAGCCGAATCGTTCCCTGGATTGTGATCTTGGTCGTGACGCGGGAACTGCTCGTCACGAGCGTGCGAGCAGTATTCGAAGGGCAAGGAATCGCGTTCGCTGCAGACCGATTTGGCAAGTTCAAGATGTTCGTGCAATGCGTCACGGTGCCGTTCTGCGTTGGTGCAGCTGCGATCCCAAACCTGCGCCAAAGTGTCCACTTCGTGTGGTGGACGGATGCCCTTGTCTGGTTGATGGTCGTGGTGACCGCCTTGAGTGCGCTTCCCTATGTCCTCCGAGCATCGGCGCTGCTGCGGCAGCAGGGTTTCAGAAAGTCGCCATGACCAGCGGGAGACGGATGCCCTCGGCAGATCTCGGTTTGTGGCGCACACTCGTGGTGACATCATGTGGACTCGGTCTGCTGCGTCCCGCGTCAGGGTCATGGGGATCACTTCCCCCGCCCACACTGATCGTGGCATTCGTATGGACTGGACTGCCGTGGTGGAGCGTGTCCGTGATGCTTGCTGTACTCGCTGCGCTGTCAACGATTGGCTGCATCATGTACGGCGATGCCGCAGAAAAGTCCTTTGGCGAAAAGGATCCGTCATCGGTGGTGCTCGATGAGACCGCTGGTTGCGCGGTCACCTTGCTCGCAGTGCCATGGTGGATGGTGTTGAACGCCGACGACGGATCACTGTCACGCGCAGCGCTCATCGCTGCGGTTGGTTTCTTCTTTTTCCGCTTGTTCGATGTCTGGAAGCCTGGTTTCGTGCGTGACTTGCAGGATCACCGAGCCGGATGGGGAATCGTGCTCGACGATCTCGCAGCAGGCGCGTGGGCGTGGCCACCAACGATCATTTCATCCGCCGTTGCACTGCGTCTCTTCCCGATTGCTGTCTAAAGCGGCCGAACGGTCCGCATATCGGTTCGTGACTCAAGCACAGTGCGGAGATTGCAGAGATACCAGCGCCAACTCTCGCCGTCTTCCGCCATGGCAATCAACGACTCCGGCTCGGGCGTGATGGGTCCCATGCGCAGGATCACTTCCGCACCCTCCTCCACCGATGGCTTCACGGTCCACTCGATCGGAATGGTGTGGTCGCCGCTTCGCGTCGGCCAAGCCCAGACCACAGTGCCGCTCGGGTCGAATGCGGTGACTCCGATCGTGAGCGTGCGTCGGAACTTTCGATCCCATCCGAGAACAATGGATCCACCCGTCCGAAGATCAACTCGTGCCGCGACAGGAAACCACCGAGTCAATCCCGCCTCGGTCGTCAGTGCAGCGAACACTTCCTCTGGATGCACAGCAACAGTCTCGCGCAGCACTGTCCACACGCCATGTTCATCTCGTACGACCAATCAAGCTCCTCCGATCTCAAGCCCCATCACGCCGTCTCATGCCGAACCAGATCCTCATACGATTCGCGCGCCCGTATCGTTCGGTATGAATCTCCGTTGACCATCACTTCCGCAGGCAGCGGATGACTGTTGTAGCGACTGGCCATTGCCATGCCGTAGGCGCCCGCCGTGAACACCGCAAGCAGATCGCCACGCTGAACAGGGGGCAACAGGCGGTCTTCTGCGATGAAATCGCCAGTTTCACAGAGTGGACCGACCACCTCCGTGCGGACAAGGCCGGGCAGTACGAGCTCTCGAGCGCGGCGTGGTGGAACCAATCCATCCGCAGGCTCGGTGGGCCAAACAAAGTGGAACGCACCGTAGTGGGAGGGACGAAGAAGCGCGTTCATGCCCGCATCGCAAATGACAAAACGGCGATCTCCCGACTGCTTCACGTACTCGACCCGAGTGAGCAGTATGCCGGCATTTGCGGCGATTGTGCGCCCCGGCTCGAGCACAATGCGCAGTCCCGCGCGTACTCGATCACGCAGCAGAGGCACAATCGCCGATGCATAGTCCGCCGCGAGCGGTGACTGGTCGCTCTCGTAGTCCGCGCCGAATCCGCCGCCAAGATCCAGCGTGTCTATGGAGAAGCCGCGCAGCGCAAGATCGTCGATCAACGCAAGCGCCTTCCGCACGCTCTCGAGATACGGGTCCGTGGTGTAGACGGGCGAACCGATGTGCAGGTGAATGCCAGTGAGCGCGATATTCGGATCTGCCCCGAACGATGCGAAGAACGCGACGGCCCGCTCGAGGTCGACACCGAACTTGCTCTCGCGCTTTCCCGTGGTCGTGTAGCGGTGTGTCTTTGGATCCACGTCGGGGTTCACACGAAGTGCTGCACGCGCACGCACGCCGAGCGTGCGGGCAATCCGCGCCAGATTCTCGAACTCCATCTCGCTCTCGACGTTGAACAGCCCGATCTTCGCCCGCAGCGCACCCTCGATCTCGCGGTCGCTCTTGCCCACGCCTGCGTAAACGATTCGCTCGGACGAAACGCCCGCCTTTGTGGCGCGAAAGAGTTCGCCGCCCGAGACCACATCCATCCCGGCTCCGAGCGATGCGAGGAGCGACAGCACCGCAACATTCGAACAGCACTTCACCGAATAGCAGATCAGTGGATCGAGTTCCTCGAACGCCTCGTGCAGTCGCGTGTAGTGCTCCCGCAGCGTGTTGGTGGAATAGATGTAGCACGGTGTGCCGACTGCCTCGGCGATGGTGTGCACAGCGACATTCTCACAGTGGAGCGAATGGTCTTTGTAGTGGAAATGATCCATGCTGCTCGGAAAGCATAGGGGCGCTGCGAAGGAGATCAGGTCGTGGACTGGGTTTTGTGCGGCGGCGTCTTCGTCTGAGACCTTGGACGCATTTGAAACGCCCAGCCAGCCACCGCAAGCGCCGCACCAAGGAAGATCCATCCCAGGGGATGCGACGGAGCACGCAGCGTTGGAAACCAACCCTCAAGCAGCGGCATTCCGCATCCAAGCAGCAGCATTGCACCCACGACCGCCGCTGCCGCTGCGTGTGCAGCACGCGCAAAGAGCAGACCGATGCCAAGCCCGATGGCTGCACCCGCCGCAGTCGCTGCGATCAAAAAGGTGCGTGTCGGACCAGGAACACTCCCAAGACGATCACGAACGAGCGCACTCAGTCGGCTTCCTGCACCCGCGAGGGCTGGGATCGTTCCCTCGGTGCGAGACTGCCCGCGTGCATCGCCCACGATTTCCCAGACCGCGCCGCTCAAACCTCTGCTTGCGTCGCGAATGGACTGCTTCGCGTCGCTCTGTGTGCCCACTGCTTCAACGGAGTTCGTCTGCATAGGCAACTGGGTTGGCGCGACGCCTCGCTCTACGAGAAGGCCTGCAAGCAGTGTGAAGAGCACCGCACCAGCGACGCCAAACCCGAGCGCAACCGCCATCCGCACAAACAGCGCGCCAAGCGCAGCCCCGGCAAGCGCGCTGAGTCCAGCGCCAACGAGCGGAGGCCAATCTGGGAGCACGGCTGCTTGCACCACGCCACCGAGCATCCAACCAAGGAGTGCACCCGTGAGCGCCGCAACGAGCGGGAGCAATCTGCCGCCGCACAGGATCAGCACGAAGCCGATGATGGCAAGGACCAAGAGAACGAGCGACGCCACGACTACAGTATCGGTTCGCCGTGGTGTTGCACTTTGTCATTGTTCGACCAACTCCGCTCCCAACGCCGTGACTGCGTCCACAGACCGAAGCCAATCGCGCTTGGCATCGAGCGATAGTCCCTATCTGCTGCAGCATGCTGCAAACCCTGTGGACTGGTGGGGGTGGGGCGATGCTGCATTTCAAGAAGCGCGGCGGCGCAATGTTCCCATCCTGCTGTCGATCGGCTACGCCACCTGCCACTGGTGCCATGTGATGGCGAGAGAGAGCTTTGAGTCCGACGAGACGGCGCAGCAGATGAACGCGAACTTTGTGTGCATCAAGGTGGATCGAGAGCAGCACCCGGCCATTGATGATTTGACGATGCAGGCGTGCCAGACATTGACAGAAGCGACGGAAGGGCGTGCGAGCGGCGGTTGGCCACTTACTGCGTTCTTGGAACCGCACGAGGGACGCCCGTTCTTCGTCGGCACGTACTTCCCGCCGCAGCCCGCCTATGGTCGAGCGAGTTTCCTGCAAGTACTGACCGCGATCACTCATGCTTGGGGAACGCGCCGCGCCGACTTGCTTGAACAGGCGCGCCAACTCTCGGACGCGGTTGCGGATGCGATCGCGCCAGGTGGAAAGGAGACGGCGGTTTCCATGACTGCTCTGACGCGCGCACGCCACGCGCTCCTGCAGTCGTTCGATCCGGAAGAAGGTGGTTTCGGCGGTGCGCCAAAGTTCCCGCAGCCATGCCTGATTCGACTCCTCGCGAGCGATCCATCTCCATCTGCGCAGAACGCCGTTCGACACACGCTGACGCGCATGGCGCTCGGTGGCATTCATGATCATGTGGCGGGCGGCTTTCACCGATACGCCGTGGACCACTCGTGGACGGTGCCACACTTCGAGAAGATGCTGTACGACCAGGCTCTGCTCGCACCGCTTTATGCGCAGTATGGTGGCGAGAGTTCTGATCCATGGCTTGGGCATGTTTGCGAGCGGCTTCTTGACTTCGTCGACCGCGAACTCTCGCTGCCGAGCGGCGGATTTCTCTGCGCGCTCGATGCGGATGTGGATCATCGAGAGGGAGCGGGGCATGTGTGGCGTCCTTCAACAGCGCGCGAGGCGCTGCGCGCTGGCGGGTTCGACGATTCGGACTGCGACTTTGTGCTCGGTGCCCTCGGACTCATGGGCACAGCGAACTTTCGCGATCCGCATCACCCGGAGGATCCGCCCAGTTGGGTGATTCGCTGTGCAGATGTATCGGTGGCAGAAGACCCGCGTGTGAGCCGCGGCCTGGCGGCGCTCCATCACACTCGCCTCGGTTGGCCGCAGCCAATCCGCGATGACAAAGTGATTCTGTGCTGGAACGCCCTGATGATCAGCGCTTTCGCGAAGTGCGGCGCGGCACGGCAGCGCGCCGACTACGCCCAACGGGCCGCATCTGCGCTGCAATGGACATTCGATTGCATGCGCCCGAGTGGTGGGTGGGTTCGCTGTTGGCGACAGGGACGTGCGTCTACCGAAGTCGCGTTGGAGGATCTTGCGGCTCTGATGCAGGCGTGTCTGGACACGAGTGATGGCACGGGAGATCTGGCATGGCTCCAGTGCGCATCGGAGGTGTACGCCGATGCCCGCTGCCTGTTCTTCGCGCAGGACTCGGCGCGCTGGAGCGACGCTCAGGCAGGCGATTCGCTGCTGTATGTCCGACCATCATCGCGTCATGATGGTGCTGTGCCTTCGGGGACAAGCATGATGCTCCATGCGATGACTGCGCTGCTTGCTCGCAGTGGCCGAGTGGATCTTCGAACCGACTTGCTGCGCAGTGCACGCGCGGTCGCTGGCACTCTGAACCGCACACCTCTTGCAATGGCGTTTGCACTGCCGCTGATGGAACAGTGGAGCACGCTGATCCCAGAAGCGTTCATGCAGACGAGTGATACGGAGCGGTCGCCTCAAGCGCGCGTTCGATCGCGTCTTGGGATCGAGGCGTGGCGCACCGCGGATTGCCTTTGGATCAAGATTCCACGAGGGCTTGAGGTGCGGTCCACCGATCAGCGGAGCGGTGGACTGCGACTCTCTAGCTCCGACGGCACGGCACTGCCCATAGGGGCAACGGTTGTGGCGCGCAGCGATCAGGATGGCGGCTGGCTGCAGGGAACCGTCGAACTGACCTGCGAGGATCTGGCGGCACATTCGCATGTCTCCCTTGCTCTCTGCGCGTGCGGCGACGGCGTGTGCCATCCCGAAGAGACACTCGAACTGGCTTTGTGACGAACGACTGATCCATCCACTCCTCATTCATTCCCACCCGAGACGCTCACGCATGTTCCGACTCCTCATCATCTCGACTGGCGGCACGATCGAAAAGACATACTGCGAACTGGCGGGAACGATGGCGAACCATGTCAGCGTGCTCGATGTCATGCTCGCGTCACTCCAGCTACCCGGTGTTCATGTGGAGCGGCTTGCGCTGATGAACAAGGACAGTCTTGACATGACTGCGGCCGACCATCAGCGAATCGTGGTTGCTGCCGTGACGGGTGCGGCAAATCACGATGGCATTGTGATCGTCCATGGGACGGACCGACTTGCCGTCACGGGCGAGGCGCTGCACGCGCGGTGGGGGGAGCCGTCAGCACCGCAGATACCCGTCGTTCTGACGGGCGCCATGCGACCCTATGAACTCCGCACCTCGGATGCCCTGCAGAATCTCACCGAGGCAATCATGGCAACTCAACTTCTTCCTGCTGGTGTGTACGCCGTGCTGCACGGGCAGGCCCTGAGGTTCCCAGGGGTTCGCAAGGACGGCGGCCGTGGGACCTTTGTCGCAGCAGAACCTGCGGGCAGCACTGCGAGCGGCGAATTGAGCTAGTTCTGCGCCGCAGTGCGCGAAAGACGATCAGCCACAGCATCAGGCACCTCCGCCGAATCTGGGTCATCGGCCAAGGCGGACTCCGCGATTCGGCCACCCACGCCGACCTGCTCAAAGCGGACGGTGACTCGCTTCGACACGCCGCGCTGGGGCATCGTGACACCGTGCAGTCGATGGCATGCCTGCATCGTCCTCTTGTGATGCGTGATGACGATGAAATGGCTCTGATCAAGGAACCCGTTGAGCGCATGGCAGAAGCGTTCCACATTTGCCTCGTCGAGCGCTGCGTCCACCTCGTCCAGAATGCAGAATGGCGCCGGCTTGCTCTTGAAGATCGCCAAGAGCAGCGCAACAGTGGTCATCGACTTCTCGCCACCAGACAGTTGGGTGATGACACGCGGCTCTTTGCCTGGCGGCTTGGCGCGGATCTCGATGCCGGACTGCAGCCAGTCCACCTGTCCATCCTCGCCGGGGAGGAGATACATGTCGGCGCTGCCGCCTCCGAAGAGCCTTCGGAACATGCCATTGGTTCCGCCAAAGTTTTCGCGGACTGTATTGAACGTTTCCTCGAAGCGAACACGACTCGTCGCGTCGAGCTCGGTCACGAGGTGCTCGAGATGCCCCTTCGCTGCATCAATATCGATCAGTTGGTTCGCCATGTCCGCGGTGCGAGTCTCCAAGTCATTCAGTTCCGTCATCGCATCCAAGTTGACATTGCCGAGCGATCGGATTTCCTCACGAAGTTGCTCCGCCTCGTGCACGGCGATGGAACGGTCCGTGAGAACAAAGGCACCTGACTCGCGCTCGGCGAGATGCGAGTCCCACAGGGTCTCGAGTTCAACGCCCAGTTCTTCGCGGGCCTGAGCGAGCAGCGTGTCCAGCCGCATGGCACACTCACGGCGCGCAATCTCGGCCTCACTCCATGCGCGTTCGCGATCCGCAGCCTGTTCGCGGATCTCCCGCAGCGAGTCACCCGCTCGATCGTTTGCAACGACCGACTCAGCCAAAGTCTGTGCAAGATCCGCCAGTTGCACCGCGACGGCATCATGCCGCTGCTGCGACGCGGTGACCTGAGCGCGAGTCTCTTGGATCGACTCTTCGAGCGTCTCGATGTGCGCTTCACGTCGACGCAGTTGATCCTCCGCTGTCACTCGCTGCCGCTGCGTCTCAGTCAGCGCGGTCTCCGTGAGAGACCACTCGCTGCGCGCGACATGAAGCTCGCTCGTCACCCTGCCAAGTTCCAGCTTGGCGGTACCGAGCGCCTCCTGCGCCGCGTCGAGCCGAGCTTGCGCACTCGATGCGTCCGCCCGCGCCTGCAACGCGTTGCCATCCGCCGCAGCGAGCTCCGTCGCCGCAGCTCCGATACGAGCGGTGATCTGCGTCAGCTCTTCCTGCGCAGTTGCGAGACGCCGCGCGGCATCCGACTCGCT
>JBJTUC010000060.1:0-7360 GCA_046080505.1 Planctomycetota bacterium | reverse complement strand
ATGCGGAGTCTGGAAAGCCAAACCAAGTGATCTCAGAAAGTGGCGTCTGCGAGAACCCGACGGTGGCAAAGTCTTCCCATGTCCAGTCCACGATGAAGTTCGAGCAGTTCGTGGCGAGCGTTGGAGTCGTCAGCATCACATCCTGACGGTTCATGCTTGGCGAAAACTTTTCGCTGCGCACATAGCCGCCCAACTGTCCGAACGCAGGCGGACCGAAGAAACAGTTGATGATGCGTCGGCGCTGGCCCTGCGATCCAGTGAGGGTCGTTCCAGCCCGAGCGATCGCGGCAGCATCGGGCGCGAGTTGTCGGCGTAGGTCATTCAGCGATGAGGCAGCAACATCCACTCGAGACGCAACGAGATCATTTGCGGGCAGGAGATTGTTGTCGGCGAGCGGCACATCAGTCCCCTGCGCAGCGCTCGCTTCCCAGAGCGCGATTGCAGAGTTGTTGCCATATGTAGTTTGCGGAGCCCGCGGACCAGCGTGCAGATAAATCTTGTTTGCGCCATCATCCGAGAGCAGCACCGCCTGCCGCGCGAGAATCCAGTCGCGCGCCTCTGGCTGCGTCCCGCGTGCAACGCCCGCACCATTCGCGAGCCAAAATGTGTACTCCAGCGACCCTGCCGAATCTGGATCGAAACTCCACGGCACAAGCGTGCGGTCACTGAACGAGATTGGATCAATCCGCCGAACCACCCCTCCAGTTGTCTGGGGGAGAAGTTCGGGCAATTGAACTCCATGACCGTACAGCACCCGCGCGGAGGCACTCTTCGCCATTCCTATTGGCCCCGCAGACGTAGAGAGGTCCTGATTCCCTGTGAAGCGGACAGATGTTTGAGCGCCCTTGGAAAAGAAGACAAGTTGATCGCAGCGGATGATCGCATCGTCCTGTCGCGATGGATCCACCAGAGGCGCAGCAGCCGACCCGAACTGGATCCGATTCACATTGTTCTGCACCGCCACGCACTGGATCGCGATACACCCATCGAAGTCGAGTCGAGCAAAGTCGCTTCGAATCTGCCGCTCGATGGCAGCCGTCTCCTGAAGAAGATCGTTGTTCGCTTCACCGAGACTCGTGACCTTGCTCGCAGTGCTGAACACCCTGCTCACCGCAATCACCACGACGAGGAGCAGTCCGACCGCCACCATCAGTTCCACGAGCGTGAACCCGCGTCCATTGGACACCGTGTTGTTCGCGCTGCGTGCCATGTCAGAGTTCCTGCACCGTGGCGTAGACAGCCCGCAGCGAACGGGACTGCGAATCGAATGTTGGGATAAACCAGATGAACTGCGCACCGAGATCCGGCCCCACGCTGCCATTCACGGCGCCGCCCACATTCAACAGCCCACGCAACTCAGGAATCGCGGGCTGCTGTGGAATTGGGCGCGCAAGCGTAATGTTCGCGCTGTCGCGGGTGTTGCGCCGACCAACCGCCACTCGGTGCACATCGCCGTACTGGTCGAGCAGCCACTGGTTCGGTGACTGCCAAGTGTTTTCGCGGGCGAGTTCCGTCGGTGTTGTCGTTGCGCCCTGCGTCGCCACCGACGAGTTATCCAAGAATGTGGCCAGATTCCCGTCGATCCCGCCAGCGCGAAGTCGCCCAAAGGGTGGAGTTGCCAGATTGAAAAGGAATGGCAGCGGCGGGATGATGCCCGCAGAGCCAGTGCCCTGTGCAACGGAGTACGGGCGCGGCTCACCGCCGCCAGGCGCAACGCGGTACACAAAAACAGCCACCTGGATGCGTCCGCCAAACCTGCGGAACATGCACTCCCAGAAGTACACGGGGCGCTGGGTGGACCCGCTCCCTTCTGGCACCTGCGGGTATGCGCGCTCGCCCTGGGTGATCACGACAATCGGAAGCCCCAAGCGGCGACTCCACGGAATGCCGAAGAGCTGGTCGCCGCCACCGACTGAGTCTGGATTTTCGACCGCAACCCTCGCCGCATTCAGTCCACCGAACGAAACGCCTTGCACGGTTTCGCGGAGTTGATTGAGCGTGTAATACGAACTGAAGATATCGATCGCACCAAGCTCGTTCACGAGAGGTGTGGCAGCGAAGTCCTCGAACAGAAACCCAGGGCGGCGCCATGTCCAGTCTCCCTCCACCGTTGGCGGCACCGCGACTTGCCCTCCTATGTTGACCGTCAAGAACTGCTGCTGACCAAACGCGTCAAGCGTGCCGAACTGCTGTGGCGACAGACGCGCGCGCAGGAGCGCAACAGCACTGTCGGCAACAACGGGCCCCATGATGTCGTCGCTCGCCTGCCGCTGCTGTGCAATACCAGCAGGAAAAAGTGCGGAGATGCCGATCAGTCCGATGCCAAGGATGAAGACCGCCAGCAGCAGTTCAACCAGCGAGAAGGCGCGGCAACTCGTTCGAGGGTGGCGGCGGAGCACTGTCATCTTGGAACGATCTCCGCAACACCCGTGAACCGATTGAACTGGATTCGATCACAGAACTGATTGATGAAGTTCGTTCGCGCCGTGTTGAGGCCAGCCATCCACTGGCTAATCCCTGGGTATTGCCTCCAAGCCGCGATGTCTGTCGCCGTTGCCTGCTGGTGAAACAGGTCGTCATCGAAGACAGCGAGGAACATGGTGTGATTGCCCAGTGGTTCATCACGGTATTCATCAAGTGCATAGAACTTGCTGTTGGTACCGCCTGTTGTGGTTCCAACACTTCCAAAACCATCGCGGTTGAAGTCGATCCATGGCGAGACTGCCGCTGTATCTGATGTTGAAGGTGTAAGATTTGCAGGAAGCGATGGGTTGCGGGTAATGACCGTCCCGTCAGCAGCAAAACGTACGACCACAAGCGACCCACGCTCCACGGTCGCAGCGGTATCCGTCGACCTCAAACTCATGACCGGCTGTGAAATCCAGATGTCGTCATAGGGCACCTCATCGACGTTCATGATGTCCGCTGCCTGACCCGCTACCTTGATACCGACAGGCAGCAAACGAAGCCCCACACCGTCGACTGGAACAAACTCTTCCAAGAGCAAGTCGTCGATCGACGCGGGCGCAGTCAAGAGGGGATACTGTCCAGTATCAGACACAGCGCCTGGGAATCCCACTCGTCCCGTTGCCTTCGCGATCACGATTTGGGTCTGCTGCGGCTTTGAGAAGTCAATCAGCTCCGGACCGTTTGTCGTCGCTCGGTATGTCTTGCGAAAGACAGTGAACGCAACCAGAACTTGCGTGCGGTCGCGGATCGCGATCGCTCGCGCCTCGGCAAGAGCTGCAAGCAGCTGGTTGGCGGCGGTCGAAACTCGTGCCTCCTTCGTCACACGCCCCGCACTTGTTGTGACGACCACACCGAGGATCGCGATCACCGCCATGACCGCGAGCAGTTCCACCAGCGTGAACCCTCTTGAGGCGTGCAACTCGTTCGGCAACTCCTTCGGCAACTCGTTCGGCGAAGAATGGACCGTGGATCGTTTCACTGCTGAGGCCTCGGCAGGAGTTCGTAGGAGTAGATCTCATCCCCGCTACCAAAATCTCCATCAGGTCCAGCAGATACAAAGCAGATCTTCCGTCCCCGGCACACGCCAAACACGGCCTCATCGAGCGTCCGCACGGACCCATCCTCACGATCGACACTGTTCCCTGTCGCGCTCAACTCACTCGCACGAGCAGGGCGACCGGGGAACACGACGCCAATCCGCTTGCCCCAAGGATCACACACCTCGCGGATCAAGTCGACGGAATTTGGCATTTGATTGGGATCACCCTGCGCATCGCTCCCGGTCCAACCTGCCGGCAGCGCTTCGACCGCAGTTCCCATCGTGTTCTTGGGGACAAGACGCATTGCAGTGCTCGGAATCTTGGCGATGATCTCCGCAGCTTCCGGGTTCGCCGCCAAGCGTTCGAGAATCACGCAGATGGCGTAGGGCGTTTGGAAACTCTCCTCGTAGATGTCAAACCCCGCAGAGGGCCCCGTCGCCGAAGTCGTGAAATCGGGGCTGCCGGTGGTGCCCGCTGGAATCGCTCTGCGCCCGAACGACAGCTCGCGTCCGGTCTGCGCTTGCCACGATGCGATCGCCTGATCGAGCAGCAGGAAGGTTCCCTGCATGCTGCGGCGATCGTTCCCAGTGAGCACGCTGCTTGTCACTGTCAGGGCAAGAGCCATCAAGATCAGGATCACGCCGATCACCACGACCAACTCCAGCACAGTGAACGCGCGGCGCATCAGTTTCCCACCTCCACGATGTTGTCCTCGTTGAAGAGCTCCGCATCGGCACGCACGAAGTTGTTCACGCGCTGATCGGGACCCGAAGAAAAGAGCGCAAAGTCCGCCGTCTGCAACTGACGCGAAGTGGCGCCATCGTTGTTCGCATCCACCACACCGATCAACTCGCTCCCCGGCGTGAAACGCTGCGGGCGAAGCACGAAAATGTCGGACAAATCCCAGCCAATGCCACTGCTGCCGCCAGAGCCCGACGACTTGCCCGCAGTGCGCCGAGGATCATCGCTCGAATAACCCTTGCGGTAATAACGGATCGGCTGCCCGTAGTAGTCGAGCAGCACCTTCGGACCATTGGGATTGAAGTGATTGTCCCCGGGGCGCGCGACGACAACTTGACCTGTTTGATCGAAGCCGGCCACGGCCCCAATCGCTGAACCATCCTTCAGTTCAAGGTACGGTCCGAGCGAACGCCCCTGCACATTTGGATCACTCGATGTGTTCGCCTCCATCACACCTCGCGGCAGATTCCGCGAGTTGAAAGCGCCATTTCCAGGAGTCGCCTGCCGAGGCGATGCCAGCGCTCCCCATACTCCATCGCGCAGCGGTGATCGGATGCCCGCAGTCGGCATCTCCTTCGCGCCAAGCCCGGTTGGAGCCGCGCCGACGCCTCCGTAGCCGTCCTGATCGCGTCCTCCAGGGCCGACGAGGTACTCCACTGGCGAGGTCAGCGAGTAGTAAGACTGCAGCGTGGTGATTTGCTGGGCGTTCAGGCCACTTGGCGCCACGACCGGACGAATCAGATCGCGCATGTAGCCCGGATCGGTCGCGGCCGTCGGCCCGAGACCGAGCGCCGGCGGGAAGTAGCCGACATCGCCCTTGAACTGAACGAGCGCGCGACTGACGGAAGACATCAGGTTCCGAGTGTTCGCACCCTGCGCACTTCGCGAAGCCGCAGAGATACCGACCACCAGAATGCCCACGAGCGTGACGATCACCCCCACCACCGTCAAGAGTTCGAGGATGGTGAACGCGCGCCGCTTCATCAGCTGCCCTTCTGTGCAGAACTCGACACGCTCTCGATCATGGACACCAGAGGGAGGAACAGCGCGAGCACGATGGTGCCCACGATGCCGCCGAGGATCACCACCATGAACGGCTCGAGCAGCGAAAGAAGGCTTGCCACCGCGACATCCACCTCCTCGTCGTAGTTGTCCGCCACCTTCATGAGCATTGAATCGAGATCGCCCGTCTCTTCGCCGACATCGATCATGTTCACCACGATCGCATCGCACACCTTGCTCTCGCGCAGTGGCTTCGCGAAGGTTTCGCCCTCGCGGATCGAGTCGTGAACCTTTGTGAGCGCCTTCTCAAAGACATAATTGCCCGACGTATCGCGCGTGATCGTGATCGCCTCAAGAATCGGCACACCAGCGGCCACGAGCGTCCCAAGCGTTCGAGTGAAGCGTGCAATCGCTGTCTTTCGGATCAGCCCTCCGATGACAGGGATCTTGATTCGTATCACATCCGTCACCGCCCGCCCAAACTTGGTCATGCGCACCAGCTTGAAAAAGAAGAAGATCAAGAACGGCGACGCGATGATCCAGAGCACGCCCGGCACCCTTTGTCCATCCTGCTGGCCCGCCACCCACTGACTCGACGCGATGAGCCACTTGGTCAGCGCCGGCAGTTCGATGTCGAAGTCCGCAAAAATCTCCTGGAACTTCGGAATCACGAAGTACATGATGCCCGTGACGATGGCCACTGCAATCAGAATGACCACCGACGGATAGATCATCGCACCGATGATGCGCCGCTTCAGACGCTGAGCCTTCTCCATGAACTCGGAAAGGCGCCGCATCACGACATCGAGCACACCTCCGACCTCACCTGCAGCGACCATCTTCACATAGAGACGCCTGAAAACCTTCGGATGCTGATTGAACGCCTCCGACAGCGAAGACCCAGAAGAAACGGCTTCACAGACATCTTCAAGCACATTCTTCAACTTGGATGGCTTCTGCTGATCTTCAAGAATCTGCAGCGATCGAAGCAGCGGAAGACCTGCATCCTGAAGCGTGGACATCTGACGAGTGAACAGTGTCAGTTGTTTCTGATTGACGCCTCCGATGGTGAGCGCACGCTTCTTCTTCTTCGCCCCCGCCTGCTGCTTCTTCTTCGCCGCAGCAGCCTTCTTTGCCTCCTTTTGCTCCCGCACCGCCGTCGGGAACAGTCCCTGGCTACGAATCTTCTTGATCGCATCCTCGCTGTTGTCCGCCTCGATGGTGCCCTTCTGCGTCTTCCCTGCAGTATTCGCAGCCTCGAATGCGTAGCTTGGCATGGTCAGTCTCCAGTCAGGATCGTCTCGCGAACGATCTCATCGATGGTGGTCTGTCCCTCGTACAGAGCGAGCAGTCCCGATTCGCGGAGCGTGCGCATCCCGCGCTTACGCGCCTCCACCTGCAGCACAGCGGTCGATGCCTGCCGCATCACCATTTCGCGCAGTTCGTCATCCATGAGCATGATCTCAAAGAGCGCCATTCGTCCCTTGTAGCCAGTCTTGGTGCAGCGATCGCACCCACGGCCACGGAAAAACTGCCGTCCAGCCACATCCGCGGGCTGCATACTGAGTTCGAGGAGCTGTTCCTGCGATGGCGTGAACTCCTCTTTGCACTGTGTGCAGATGCGCCGAACAAGACGCTGTGCCACGATCGCCTCGATCGTCGCCGTCAGCAGGAAGGACTCCACGCCAAGATCGAGCAGACGCAAGATGGAACTTGGCGCATCATTCGTATGGAGTGTTGCGAACACCAAGTGACCCGTGAGGCTCGCCTGAATCGAGATCTGTGCAGTTTCGAGATCACGCACCTCGCCCACGAGAATGATGTCGGGATCCTGGCGAAGGAACGAGCGCAGCAGTTTGGCGAAAGTCAGTTCCTGATCGATGTTCACCTGGCACTGCACCATGCCGTGGATGTCGTACTCCACCGGATCCTCGGCCGTCAGAATCTTTGTGTCGATCTGGTTCAACTCACGGAGTGCCGCGTAGAGCGTGGTGGTCTTGCCAGAACCCGTCGGCCCCGTCACAAGCACAATGCCATTGGGCTTGTTGATGATGTACCGCATCTTCTCAAGTTCATCCTCGCGGAGCCCGATGCGATCCAGTTCCAAC
>JBJTUC010000059.1:0-28095 GCA_046080505.1 Planctomycetota bacterium | reverse complement strand
ATCTCATCCACGGTCCCGATCTGCCCTGCGGCTTGAATGGTGTCGCCGATCTTGTACGGACGAAACACCATCAACATCACTCCAGCGGCGAAGTTCGAAAGCGTTCCTTGGAAAGCAAGGCTGACCGCAAGACCAACGGCGCCCAGAAGGACAGAGAAACTCGCCGTTTCGAAGCCAAAGCGATTCAGCACGAATGTGATCGCAACAATCAGGATCAGCCAGCGCGTGAGTTTGGCAAAGAAGCGCGCGAGCGTCGTATCTATTTCCGCTCGTTCGCATGCACGCAGAACGATTCGCCGACCCCACGCGGAGAGGAAGTATGCAGCGACAAGGATGAAAAGGGAAACGGTCAGTGGCGCCGCGTACTGCTGAATGAGTGCAAGAGCCTCTCGAGTCAAGGCGGACTCGGCGTTTGGCGTGGCGGAAGATGCCTCAGGCATTTCGGCCGTGAGGATAGAGGGTCGAAGACATCATCAGCCGCGTGCAACGGCGATGAGACGATCAAGCGTCGCCGCCGCGGCGCCTGAAGCGATGGATGCCCGCGCCACCTTTGCCCCATCCGCGAGGTTCTCGGCGCAACCACCAGCCACCAGGGCAGCGGCGGCATTCAACACACTCATCTCCATGGCACCTGGGGTGGCGCATCCAAGGAGAACGTCACGGAACAATCGGACGGCATCAGCAAGACTTGATGGCGCGATTGAAAGGGGGTTTCCATGCTGCACCCCGACCGATTCGGGCGTCACTTCACGAAGATGGGTAGAGCCCCCATGCGCAGTGCGCACCACCTCCGCAACGAGTGTTGGCGCACCCGTCGTCATTTCATCGAGCCCATCGAGGCCGTGGTACACGAGCGCGTGTTCTGTGCCGAGCTCACGAAGCACTTCGGCGATCAGCGGAACGAACGCGCGGTCATAGACCCCCACCACCTGTCTGCGTGCGTGCGCGGGATTTATGAGTGGCCCCACGAGATTGAAAATGGTTGGGAACCCAAGTGCCTTGCGAATGGGTATGGCGTGCCGGGCGGCCGGATTGTGATTCGGTGCGAAGCAGAATGCAAAGTGAGCTTGTTCGAGGCACCTCCGCTGACCCTCGAGCCCGAGTTCAAGCGGTATGCCGAGCATCTCAAGGACTTCTGCGGAACCACGACCTGTGCGCGATCGATTCCCGTTCTTTGCAACATGAACACCTTGCGAAGCGGCAATCACCGCCGAGAGCGTGCTGGCGTTGAATGCCTTTGGCGCGCCACCCGTTCCCGCGGTATCGAGGATGCGAGCAGGATCGATGGAAGTCTCGAGTGCGGTCATATGAGAACGCATGACCAACACCACACCCATCAACTCCTCCACCGTGGGCAGACGACGCGCGAGCAGTGCCAAGAGTGCGCCAACCTCCGCGGGATGTGACTGTCCGCCCATCAGTACGCCGAATGCAGCCTGTGCCTGTTCGGTCGTGAGCGTGTTTCCCGCGATCAGCAGTCGCAAGAAGGGCGTGAGCTCGCCCTCGCGTTCAGGGCGAGAAAACTCGCTCGGCTGCAATGGTGCGACTGGCGTTCCCATGCGGAAGTGGAGATGCTACGGGGGTGCTTGCATCCATCGTGCACCAGTTGAGTCCCATGGCGATCGAGATTTCGCCTGGCATCGGCGTACGGTGGTACGGACTCTCTTACATGCTTGGGTTTCTTTGTTGCTGGCTGCTGCTGCGGACGCTCGCGCAGCGCGGGCGCATTCTGCTTTCGACCGCGCAAGTCGCGGACCTGATGACCTACATCATCATCGGCGTCGTAGCAGGCGGTCGCCTCGGTCATGTGGTGTTTTATGAACCGCGCTTACTCATCACCTTCCACGAGGGCTTGCCGTGGTGGGGTCTCCTCGACATTCACAAGGGAGGCATGGCGAGTCACGGCGGGATCATCGGCACGGTGGTCGCGGGCGTCGTGTTCGCGCGACGACACGGCATCTCGGTCGCGCATGTGATTGACTGCATGGCGTTCTCGGCGCCACCAGGTCTTTGCTTCGGTCGACTTGCGAACTGGGTGAACGGCGAACTGTGGGGGAAGGCGCTGCCCGCATCGATGCAAGCAAGTCCTCCGTGGTGGTCGGTGAAGTATCCGCAGGAAGTGTTGGAGCCGAACTTTCCAGTGGAATCTCTCAGGTCGCTTGCGCCGCTCGTCGATCCATCGGTGCCACTACCGACCGCCATCGTTGACGCTGCATACAACCACCGTGCCGATGTCATCGCACGGCTCGAGCCGATGCTCACCGCCTACTGGCCGAACAACTTCATTCAGGCGGCGACGGACGGTCCCCTGCTGCTTGGACTGCTGGCGCTTGTATGGTTGCGCCCGCGCCGCCCTGGCGTGATTGCAAGCGCATTCCTCATCACATACGGTGCGGCACGACTGTTCAGCGAGCAGCTGCGTCAGGCGGATGACGGCGTATTCATGGTTGGCGCTCTCACGCTGCCGATGTTGCTGTCGATCGGCATGATGCTGCTCGGCTCAGCGATGCTGTGGCGCATCGGTCGCTCGAACGCGCCGCGCATCGGCGGACTTCTTTCGTTTAGTGGTCGTACACAGGAACTGACTTCGCCCACTCCGGCTGCCAAAGTCTGAAGCCACCGGCGAATGCATTCGCGTTGTCTCCAAGCCTGCAGTTGGCGGGAATCTCCTTGAGATTCGCCGCGTTGCCGCCGCCAATCACGACATAGTCCGGCAACAGCGCTGCAGAGAGAATCTCCGCCACCTTGTGGACATTCCGTTCCCAGCGCTTTCGTCCATTCTTCTTGAGCGCTCTCTTTCCGACGTAGTCCTCGAAGGTGCCACCCTTCTTGAATGGCATGTGCGCGAGTTCCGTTGGAATGATCACATGCTGCACAACGAGACACGATCCAAGGCCAGTACCGAGCCCCAGAAACAACATGCGTCCGCCCTCATAGGAGCCGACCGCCTGCATCGCGGCATCGTTGATCAACTTGACCGGTTTCGTAAAGCCGTTGTCGTAGTCAAAGTCCTTCCATCCCGCGCCGAGATTGACGGGGTCACATGCGGGTTGGTTCTTGACGATCGGTGCGGGCAAGCCGATTGATATGGCGTCGTAATCCCAGTCCTTCGCAAGATCCTTTACGCCATCGAGCATCTGCTGGGGCGTCAGCGTCGGTCCAGATGGGAACGCCCGCTTCTGCGGATCGGACTCGATTCGTATCTTCACATTGGTTCCGCCAATGTCGATCGCCAGCACCTTCTTTGCCATGCATGGAGAGTAGCGGGAACCTGCAGAATTTCACGGTGTGGGTCGGCGGCGCACACGCGCGGGGTGTGGGCGCACTCACTTCACCACGGCAAGCGCGACTGGGAGATGCACTTCACTCCACTTGTCTGCGTTGCGTACGGAAGGTCCGTTGTAGGAAAACTGTCTTGGATCGCCGACAACGGTCCAGCCGGGGTGCGCATCGAGCCACTCGCGCAGCAAGCGCAGTCCCTCATTCGTCCTCTTCATGCCATACGCACCCTTGAGCCCGATGCTCAGAACCGTCACAGGCTTCGTATCGACCACGGCAATCTGACCATCCTTGCCAATCGGTCCGAGTTCAGCTTCGCGGTACAGAAACGACATTGTCCAGTTTCCCTTTCGATCATCGAGCAGTCCATCAGTCTCGCGCGTCATCTCGCGATAGTCCATTTCAACTGGACTCGTCATCGCGATCTCTCGTTCCTTGATGTGATTGAAGAGTGGCCAGAACGCGCCAAAGGAACCCGCTCCCGAGTTTCCTGTTGATGTGAACTCTGCGCGGCGGACAGAGGGATACACCTTGATCTCGATCGCACCTGGCGGCGTTGGTGCGGGATAACCCACGGGCAGTGGCGCCTCGATTTGGCAGCGACCGCACTGCCAGAACTCCCCCTCGAGTTGCGGTTCAGCGGAGGGCCCACTGCCGTAGGTACCCACGCGCATCACACAGCCCGGCCTCGGCAGCAGCGGTGAGCGATCTGCGGGTGCGCTTTGCAGTACAAGGAGGAGGACGGAAGCGGAAATGGTTGGGAAGATCATTGGCGGTTTCTGTTCACGAAGAATGGAGGCCCATCGAAAGAGACTTGGGGGATATCCATCACTGGATCCCGACTCATGCGATACTAGGGAGATGACCCTCTCGAAGCCATCGTGGGAGTACTCCCCTGCGCCCGAGTCGCTGAAGGTCGATATCGCGCCTGAGTATGGGCTTTTCATAGATGGCGCCTTTCGCGCACCGCGGTCGGGGCGAATGTTTGTCACCATCAATCCAGCGACGGAGGAGCCCCTTGCTCAGATCGCAGAGGCAGATGCGGCCGATGTGAATGATGCGGTGGTGGCGGCACGCAAGGCGCTCAAGAGTTGGCGAAAGTTGCCTGCGCTAGAGCGCGCCAAGTACCTGTACCGAATCGCACGCCGCATCCAAGAGCGCGCTCGTGAGCTCGCGGTGCTTGAGACGATGGATAACGGCAAACCCATTCGTGAGACACGAGATGAGGATGTGCCTCTCGCTGCCGCGCACTTCTTCCATCACGCGGGTTGGTGCGACAAGCTTCGTTATGCGCTGCCGACGGCCACGGGCGCGGATCCGCAGCCGATTGGCGTGTGTGGTCAGGTGATCCCATGGAACTTTCCGCTGCTGATGGCGGCGTGGAAGATCGCACCTGCGCTTGCGTGCGGCAATACGGTCGTTCTCAAGCCGGCAGAGACGACGCCGCTGACGGCGCTTCGCCTTGCCGAGATTCTGCAAGAAGTGGATTTGCCGCGAGGTGTCGTCAACATCGTCACGGGTGCTGGAGCGACGGGGCGAGAACTTGTCCACCACGCCGATGTGGACAAGGTGGCGTTCACAGGATCGACGGATGTCGGGCGCGCCATCGCCACTGCGGTCGCAGGCACATCGAAACGATTGACGCTGGAACTCGGGGGAAAAAGCCCCAACATCATCTTTGCTGACGCGCCGATCGATCAGGCGATTGAGGGTGTTGTGTCCGCGATTTGGGTCAATCAGGGCCAAGTCTGTTGCGCAGGCAGTCGCCTCCTCGTGGAGGAGAGCATCGTCGAGGAGGTGATTGAGAAGTTGCGGCATCGCATGCGCAGTTTGCGAGTCGGCAATCCGCTCGACAAGAACACTGATGTCGGTGCAATCAACAGTCGCGCGCAGCTCGAGCGAATCGAGGGGTATATCCGCACGGCTGCATCGGAGGGCGCCACACACAACTCCGTCGCCGATGCGGCGCTTCCATCACGCGGGTTCTGGTGCCACCCCTGTTTCTTCACGGGTGTGCAGCCTGCACACACGATTGCGCGGGAAGAGATTTTTGGTCCTGTGCTTGCAGTGATGACATTCCGCACACCAGACGAGGCGGTCGCTCGCGCCAACAACACGATGTACGGATTGAGCGCAGGCATCTGGACAAGCCGCGGATCAAAGGCATATGAGATCGCAAGGCAGATCAAGGCGGGCGTCATCTGGTGCAACACCTTCAATCAGTTCGATGCGGCCGCACCATTCGGCGGCTACCGCGAATCAGGCTTCGGTCGCGAAGGCGGGCGTGCGGGACTCGCCGCGTATCTCGCATGATCACATCAAGGAACGACCAATGACAGACCGTGCTGAAATCACGAAGACTTGGAAGCTCTTCATCGGTGGTGCGTACCCGCGCAGCGAGTCGGGGCGCGTTCTGCCGGTGCATGATGTGCATGGTCGTGCGGGAAGTCGCGCCATTGCGTATGCGGCGCATGCATCTCGCAAGGACTTACGCGATGCGGTGGAAGCTGCGCGCGGTGCACAGGAACGGTGGGTCGCATCGAGCGGACTGCTCCGCGGGCAGATCCTTTATCGGCTCGCTGAGATACTCGATGGTCGACGCGCCGAGTTGGTGGATGCTGTGCGCATGGGCGGTCGGCTCGGCCGCGGCAAGGCGCGTCTCGAAGTTGAACTGAGCCTTGATCGCATCGTGTCGTTCGCTGGATGGTGCGACAAGTTGGAAATAGTGATGGGTGGCCGCAATCCAGTAGCCGGACCGTTTCACTGTTTTTCCCAGATCGAGGCGGTCGGTGTCGTCGCCGTCTTTGCGCCGGAGGAGCATCCGCTACTCGGGTTTCTTTCGCTGGTGCTGCCGGCGCTTGCCTGTGGGTGTTCTGTGGTTGCTGTTGCAAGCGCTAGCGAACCAGTGCCCGCATTGATTGTGTCGGAGTCGGCGCCGAGTTCCGACATCCCTGCAGGCGTGCTCAATCTGCTGACGGGAACGCATGAAGAATTGGTGCCGATTGCGGCAGCCCACCGCGACATCGATGCCGTTGTTGCTGCGGTGCCCCAAGAACTCGCGACGACATTGCAAGTCGGCATCGCGGAAAATATGAAGCGGGTTCGGCTCATTGATCCGCGGGCGGCGTTCACGGATGAAAGCGCCTGGAACGATCCGCGGGCGTTCATGGGCGTGACCGAAGTGAAGACGGTCTGGCATTCAATCGGAATCTGAATTGCCCGCGCTGCTATGTGCGAACGCATAGCACCTCTGAGTTTTTGGCGTTCCACCGGCGATCTTCCAAAAATCATGGACATCACTTGACCCCGGTCTTGGGGAATCCGATTGTGTTGGTGTCTGGCAATCCAAGAGGCGCCCCGCTCAGCACGAGAGAAGTGCGCCGAAGTTTGCCACCCCTCAGATTGCACGAAAGAGCGGGGAAACCCTCGACGAGCGTCCGACGCAGAAGTTTCGTGGTGGGAGCCGACTGGGCGAGTTTCTCGGAGTGCGGTTCTCGGGTTCTGACAGGGTTGGGCGAGTCTTTCGGAGCCCTGTCAGAACCGTTTTCAGATGACTCAGGAGGGTAGGAAAAGGAGAAAAGGGCGGAGCGGAGGAAGATGAGGGCCTCGGAGGGAGGGAAAGGCCGAGGAGGGTAGGAAAAGGGGTGCAGGAGCCTCGATAGGGATGGACGGGAAGGAACAACGCGCGGCTGGGATGGACCGCGCACGAACATTGGGGATCTGGCCGAGGCCTAGCGCAAGCTAGGCCTTGCGCTTTTTTGGCGACAATAGATGTTTTTAGATCTAATAAGTCAACATATCGACGAAATTAATCGATCAAAGGCGGTTCATGAGCAGTGTTTTTAGCAATCTAGCCAAAAAAGGAATACTTTTCGGCGAAGTTCGCCAATACGCAGCCTAATAGTTGGTAAAACGATCCTAAGTGCTCGTATCTTATGGCTGCTTTTCATAAGGGCTATGGCCGCTGGTCGTCGGGGTGGAATCCGCGAGAATTCAATCACTACGCATTGGGCATTGGACCACCACATTGCGCCGATAGATTGACAACTCCAAGCCGTGCCGAAGCCACCAAACAACCTGCCTAACACGCTCAAAGGCACGGCACTTCTGCCAGTGGTGTTGCTGCTTGCTACGGTGGTTGCATCGTGCCGCGATGAGAGCCTTTTGGCGATTGATGCCGACGCCGAGCGTCGACTACGCGAGGCGAGCGACTCCATCCGCGAACCCGCGAGCGTTCCGCTTCTGAACCAGACAGAATCCAAGTACCAAGGAACTCCGTTTACAGCGGACAGTCCAGGGCTGAACCAGCCACCAACGATCAATCCCACTGCCGAGGAGCTGGACTATCAGGCACGGCTGAAGCAGAAGCTCGATGCGGACCGCGTGATTCGTGAGGTCACTTCGATTTCGCCTCCCCCACCTGATGCCGAGCGATTCAATCTCTCAAAGAGTTTTCAGTATGCGATTCGTAAAAGCATTGAGTACCGCGTTGCGGAAGAAACCTACTTGCTGATTGCTCTCGACCTGCTGATTCAGCAGCACATCTGGAGCCCCCGCATCTTTGACACGATCACGCCACAAGTGCAGGGGGTGACCGTCAACAGCGCACAGTCGACGGCGCTGCAACTGGTCAACAATTTTTCGGCGAGGCAGAAACTCCCTTATGGCGGCGAGATCAGTGCGTCGATCCTGACACAGGCTTCCAACGAATTGCAGGAGGCCGTCATCACAGGTCAGACAAACTCGATTGATGTCGCGCTCAATCTCAACATTCCACTGCTCCGTGGTGCAGGTCTGGTCGCGCAGGAGGATCTGATCCAGTCAAAGCGCAATCTGGTCTACGGTGCGCGCGCCTTCGAGGACTTTCGCCGGCGCTTCTACATCGCGGTTTTCAGCGATTACCACGATCTGGTCGTGCAGCAGCAGGTGATCGCGAACACGCGTGCGCTCGTGGAACGCCTCCGCCTCATCGTCGAGCGCGAGGACGCACTTGTCGAGAGCGGTCGGCAGGTTGCGTTCCAAGCGGATTTGGCGAAGCAGCGCGCTTTGTTCGTGATCAACAATCTTGCGACGCTCGAGGAGATCTACAAACTCGCTGTGGATCGCTTCAAGCTGAGGATCGGCTACGAGACGGATAGGTCGATCGTGATCGAGCCCGAGATGCTCGACCTCGACGCACCGACGATCGATCCCGGACAGGCCATCGCTTCCGCGTTTGAGTGGCGGCTTGATCTTCAGAACGCCCGTGACCGAGTCGTGGATTCGAGACGCAAGGTCGACAATGCACGCAATGCCGTTCTCGCTGGCGCAGATTTCTTCGCAACCGCATCGCTGCTGAACAACCCTGACTTCTTCAATGGCGTTCAGTTGGACGACTCCTTCAATAACTGGGCCGTCGGCATGGCGATCGATCTTCCGATCGACCGCACCATCGAAGAAGTCAATGTGCGGAAGGCGCAGGTGCTGCTTGAGCAGGTGGATCGACAGTTCGTTTTCGCCCAGAACACGGCAGCGGTCGAAGTTCGGCAGGCTGCGCGGCGTATCGATCGGGCGCTCTACACATTGGCGCTTCAGGACAAGAACATTGACATCGCGCGGAATCGTCAGGCAAGTATCGACGCGGCGCCCGATCGCGCGAGTCCCCGAGATCGCACCGAGGCGGTGGATGAACTGAATCGAGCAGAGAACGAGAAGGCGCGCGCACTGAGAGAGGTTCAGATAGCGATCCTTGAGTACCTCAAGCAGACCGGACAGCTGCGCGTTTCAGACGATGGCGAGATCATTGCCCCGCCGGGGTTGCAGGTCCGATACCGCCGCGGTCCCGGACTTCTTGCGCAACCTGATGGGATTCCACCCGCGTGAGGCTACGCTTCGAGGCAGATGCAACCCGCGACACCGAGCCACCTTGACGCGCTGCCGAAGCAGCCAACTTCCAGTCGCGGGCTGTTGACTCGGCGCCGGCTTTTGTGGATCGGGAGTGTGCTCCTGATCATTGCCGTTGGCGCGTTCATGTTGGTGCCTTCCGCGCAACGGCGAACAGCAACGACGGTTTCAGCGGAGCGCTTTGATGGGCCGGCGCTCGTCGTCGTTGAGCGCGGCGACTTCGACATGGTGATTCCCGTCTCAGGCGAGTTGTCTGCACTGCGACAAGTGGAAGTTCGCAATCTGTTGGAGGGGCGAGCGGTCATCACTGAGATCGTGGCCGAAGGCAAGCGCGTCGCGAAGGGCGATTTGCTTGTTCGCTTCGCGAGCGAGGAGACCGCGGACCGCAACAAGGATCTGCAGGACAAGCTCAAGACAGCGCAGACGGAGGCGATCTCGGCGGAGCAAGCTTTGGCGATCAAGCGAAACGAGAAGGCGAGCGAGATGGACAAGGCTCGCTTGCAGGTGCAGCTTGCAGAACTTGCACTCGAGGGCTGGCGAAGTGGCGATCAAGTATCGAAACGGCAGCAGCTCGCGACTGCGCTTGAAGCGGCGACGATTGATGCTCAGCGTTTGCAGAAGCGCTTTGCGGAGTCGGAGTCGCTCGTGGCGAAGGGATTCATCAGCAGAGATGAGTTCGAACGCGACCGCATCGCGATGATTCAGGCCGACGCGAAGATGAAGCAGTCTGTGCTGGATATCGATGTCTACGAGAAGTTTCAGAGTCCACAGGATGAAGCCAAGCGAAAGTCGGATCTCGATCAGGCCACCGCGGAGCTCGGACGCACGGAGCAGCGAAAGGACTCCGAGATTGTGAAGGCGATCTCGGATCTTGAGAGCGCCCAGTTCCGCGCCAAGACCGCGCAGGAGCGGCTCGATCAGGGACAGCGGCAACTTGGGAACACCACGATTTCCTCGCCTACCGAGGGGCTTGTGGTGTACGCGAGCAGTCTTGAGTCGGGCGGGTGGGGGCGCGGCGGTGGAGAGAGTTCGCCACCGACGGCGGGCACGGAGGTGAAGCCGAACGAGCTGATCATGATCATCCCTGACATCTCGCAGATGGTCGCCTCGCTGAAGGTCAGTGAGGCACTGTCGGGTCGAATCAAGCCAGACCAAGAAGTGACGGTGTTCAGCGATGCGAATCCAAATGTTCCCATTGTGGGCACAGTGCTGAATGTGAGCGTTCTTGCAGAGAGCGGCGGATGGCGCGATCCGAACCGCCGCGACTACAAGGTGCGCGTGCTGCTCGATGACTCGCATGGACTCGATCTGAAGCCGAGCATGCGCTGCAAAGCATCGATCCTGCTTGGACGAGCGGAGGATGTGCTGAGCATTCCAATCCAGGCGGTCTTCCGCGAAGGCGTTGCGAGTTACGTGTATGTGCCGGATGGCAAGGGGTTCAGTCAGCGACAGGTGCGTCTTGGGCGCTCGAGCGAACTGCAGGTTGAGGTGGTCGATGGTCTTGGCGAAGGGGATGAAGTACTGCTGCGCGAACCATCCGCCGATGAGATCATGGTTCGGTTGCCACCCGAAGTGGTGAATCCGAAGGAAGATCAGCCTGCGCGGCAGCGTGGTGCGCAGCTGCCGAAGCCGGTTGAAGCGCCCGTTGCGCCCGCCGGGCCCGCGATCCCACCGCAGCCGAGCAGCGGCTCTTGATGAAACGCGTATGCATTTTCGTCTGCGCATCACTGCTCGGCAGCTGTGCGCGGGAAACGACACCGACTGACCAGGGCGCGATCAAGTCTCCAGTCCGAGTGCTTTTGTTCTCGAAGACCGCGGGGTTTCGCCATTCTTCGATTCCAGTCGGCATCGAATGCGTGCGTGAAGTCCTGAGCGGAACGGCAGCCGTCGAAGCGACCGAGGACTCTTCGCGCTTCAATGATGCGGAACTCGCCACATTCGCGGCGGTGGTGTTCCTGTCGACGACCGGCGATGTACTCGATCCGAGCGAGCAGGATGCGCTTCAGAGATTCATTGAGAACGGTGGTGGGTTTGCCGGCATTCATGCTGCGAGCGACACAGAGCATGATTGGCCATGGTTCACGGAAATGATCGGTGCGCGTTTCATCGGGCATCCACCCGTACAGCCGGCGACCGTTCTTGTGGAGGACCGCACCCACGAATCGACGCGCATGCTGCCTACGCGCTGGCAGCGAACGGATGAGTGGTATCGCTTTCACCGTAATCCTCGCTCCGTGGATGGCATTCATGTGCTTGCAAGCCTCGATGAGTCGACTTACGAGTCCGGTGGGATGGATGGCGATCATCCCTGCGCGTGGTGGCGATTGATGGGTCGAGGTCGCTGCTGGTACACAGCAGGCGGTCATACGGAAGAGTCGTTTCAAGAGCCCCTCTTCCGAGATCACTTGCGCGGCGGCATCCTGTGGGCATGCGGTTTGAGTGCTGCGGATTCACCGTAACATCCGCACCATCAAGTCAACGGAGATCGCGGCTCAACCTTGGAGGACCCCCGAATGCACGATGAACGACCGATGAACACGCCGCCGTTGAGCACCGCCTCCTTGCCGCCCTACTCGTTCACCAATGTGTGGGGGCTCGGATGGTCGAGGTGGAGAACATCATTTCTCCCGCTGTTCCTTGGAACACTGATCTTGGCTGCAGTGAATGTGCCGATGCAATTGCAAAGCTTGGCGAACATCCCTGCGGTTATCGTCAACACGAAGGCGTCGGAATCTGCCGAGGCTGCGGAGAGATTGAAGGCGGCTTCAGCTGCAGCGTCTGGGATATCTGGCATCTTTGGTTGCTTCGCAGGGATTTGGGGCATCTTCGTCGCACTGCCAATCCTCGCCGGCTTTGTCTGGATGGGTGTGCAGGCAGCGCGTGGAGTGGTGCCGGAGGTGGGCAGCATCTTGCAGGGATATCGCCGTTTCCCGACGGTGCTTGGAGGGCTTGTTCTCTCCGCGATCATCCTGCTGGTCCCATATCTGTTGGCGATCAGTGTGGCACTACCTCTCCTGTTGTCGCAGAGCGATTGGGACATCAATCAACTTGGACAGTTGATGAGAACCCAAGACACTTGGGACGGCGGATTTATCGCAGCGCTCATCATTGCAGCGGTGTGGATTGCAGTATGTGTGGTGGTCATCTATTGGATTGGTATCCGTCTGATGATGTGGCTGCCGATCGCGGTGGACGAGGTTGGTCCTCGGCGTGGCGCATGGGCGAGCATCAATCGGTCATGGCACATCACAAGGGGATCCGCGCTGTCACTGTTTGGTCTTCTATTCACTGCATCATTGATGGCAGCATTCACCGTTGTCTTGTGTTGCGTCCCCTACTTCGTTGTTGGCCTGCCGCTGTACATCACGCTGTTTGGGCTGGCATACGCCATGCTGAGCCAGCAGGAGACGGCTCGCGATGCTGCGGCAAGCCCTGCGCAGTGACGCGCGGGTGCTCGCGACCACCGCACTCGAACATCATCGGCCCTCACTTGTCTGGGCTGGGATACTGACCGCGCTCACGACCATTGTTCCGCTGATTGTCGGGGTTGTCGCCTTGCTGCGGCCTGGAGCAATCCCAACTTCGACCGTCACATTGGAAGCCGACGAGGCGCTGCAGGCTCTGGGCAGTGTGCTTGCATCCGCCGGGCTGCGCGCGCTCGGCAGCATTGGATTCCTGCTGCTGTTGGCGTTGCCGCTTTCTTATGGAGCCGCATACATCGGCGTCCGCGCCGTTCGGGGGGAGCGCACCCAGACGATGGATCTCCTTCTGCCATTTCGAAGGCCAATCGCGTTCGGTGGATTTGCCTTGCTGCTTATCGCTTCTGGACTGGTACCGCTGGTGATGTGGATCGTCGCTGCCGTTGTGGTCGGTGTCATCGTGACGCTTGTCATGCTTGGATCCACGCCCGATCCAGCTGACATGATGCTGCCGATGCTGGTGACCGTATTGATCGTGGGTGTTCCATTCATCTTCATCAGCATCTACTTTCAGTTCCGCCTGGTGTTTGGTGGGATCGCAGCGATCGACCCCTCGTGCGGACGTGTTGGTGGATGGGGGTCGACGGTGCTTTCGTGGCGTCTCACTCGCGGACAGAATCTGGCGCTCAGCTGGGTCGCATGGGATGCCATCATCGCACTCGGTACGAGCGCGGTTCGCGACTTCGGTCTTGGCATCGTGACCCGAGGTTTGCCCGAGTTTGTTGCGCTGTTCTGCGCGAGTTACGAACTGTTGTTGCGGCGATTGCAGGAGCAATCCGTCTCACGGCAAGGCTCGCAGTGAGCCGTGGCATCTCCGACACCGCCGAGCGCGTTCAACGCCCGTGTCTCGATGTACGACGCGATGTCGTGGCTCTCTTCGACACTCATTTCGCGTGGTAGTCGGATGTGCATGTCGATCCAGTGGTCGCGCCCATCATGGCGGCAGCGAACCTTGTGGAAAGAGCAGATTGTGGGCGCTGCACCGCCGCGGGGCAGGTGGGTCGATAGCAGGTCGCGCAGCGTACGAATGTCCCGCTCGTCCTGACGATCGATCAGTAGATCGACCGATCGAAGTGCGATACGCGCACCCATCACGATCAGCACGACCCCAAGGCATATGGCCACCGCTGGGTCGATCCACCAGAGGTCGAATACTCGAACCGCGAAGAGACTGCCAATGACCGCTGCAGTCGTGATCGAGTCCGACAGCAGGTGCATACCGTCGGCGGCGAGCGCAGAGGAGTTGTTGCGTCGTGCCGCGCGTATGAGAAGCCACGCCAGCGCGAGGTTCATGATGCCACCGCCGAGCATGAGTGCGATGCCCCAGCCCGTGTTCGAGATGGGTTCTTGCCGTTCGAGGATGGACCGGATGGCGTGCATCAGCACGAACGCACCCGCTGCCGCGAGCATGCCGCCTTCGATCGCAGCGCTGATGAACTCCACGCGGCCGTGACCGTACGGATGGTCATCGTCGGCAGGCACGGCCGACATTCGCACGGCCCAGAGCGTCATCATGCTTGCCGCGACATTGACGATCGATTCAAGCGCGTCGGAGAGCACGGCATCCGACTTGGTCCACCACCACGCGGCGAGTTTGATGCCGAGAATGGCGACCGATGCGACGGCGGCGAGTGTGGCGAGTGACTTCGGAGATGTCACACGCGGGATCGTACGAGCCGATGGTCGCGCCTCTACGATGACTGTGTGAACAACTCTGGTTCCCCTCGTCGTGACTTTCGCAAATCGGATCGTTCTTCGGATTCGGGCGCCCGCAGCGGTGGCGCGAAGCGATTTGGCGCAGGTCGTGGAGGAGGTTCGCGCCGTGACACATGGAAGCGATCTTCTGCGCCCAATTCACCGCGCCCAGCGTCGGTCCGTATAGCTGCAGCGCGAGCTGATCTTGAACTATCGCTGCGCGCGCTTGAAGCGGCGACGAACTCGCTGCGGCGCGAATCTCTTCGCGTGCCGTCGGCGGTGGCACTTGAGCATGCGAAGGAGTTGGACCGAGAAGCGATGTTTGGACCTTGGGCGCGCCTTCGTGCTGCACTTGCCGATGTCGAGAGGCTGTGCGCCGTGGTAGAGAGATTGAAGTTTCCGCCAAAACCATTTGCTCCTCGGGTATTCCGTCCTAGACTGGACAAGTGAGTTTTTTCGGATTCCCAGTTCTTTTCGCGTTTGCAGCGCTTGCGCAAAATGCAGCGCAGCAACCGGTCGTTGACGCCGCGGCGCTCCGCGACTGGCCGGAACTTCGGCAGTTGCTGCCGGCAACTCTGCGTGTCGATAGGGCGCAGGTGTTCAGCCGCAGTCTCGACCGCAGATCGTGCGTGATCTGGGGGAGCGATGACCGCGGGCCCGTGAACGTCGTTGTGGCCCAGCGTGAGGGGCAGATCGCGGCGACACTGTTGGATGGTGACGGATCCCGCTTCTGGGCGCGCGGGGCCGTTGGCGCAGCGCTTGAGTTTGATCCGCTTCCGGAAGAAGCGCTTCGAGACTGTGGCGGAGCGGTCGTTGCACCTGATCCCCTTCTGCTCGCAACGCACATGGCGCGGGTGGAGGGCGGTGTCGCAGGCGCGTGCAACGATGCGGAGACCGTGGATGTGCTCGTTTTGACCACGCCCGGTGCTGAGTCGCAGGCGGGCGGGGCAGCGCAGCTTGGTGCGCTCGTGGACCTTGCCGAAACCAGTGCAAACGCTGCATACATCAACAGCCAGACGCCGATGCGCATCCGCGTGCTCTTCGATCTTCGCGTGTCTTACACGGAACAGCTCTTCGGTACCGATCTGTCGTCGCTCGCGAGTCCGACGGATGGCACGCTCGACTTCATCCATCAGGTTCGCGATGTGGCGGGTGCCGACCTCGTGGCGATGGTCCGTACATCAGGCGAGTACTGCGGCATCGCCTATCTGCTGCCAGATAATGCACCAACATCATCCGGCATCGGCTTCAGTGTGACAGCGTGGAGCTGCCTGGCATCACAGACCTTTGCGCACGAGCTCGGCCACAATATGGGCTGCTGTCACGCGCCGCTCGATGGCGGCGGCTGCACATCGGGTGGGATTTTCCCGCAGTCGGTCGGTCATCGTTTCACCGCCACCAATGGCACGATGTATCGCACGGTGATGGCGTACGCACCAGGCAACCGCATCGATCACTTCTCGAATCCACTGGTGAACTATGGAGGGACACCAACGGGGATTGCTGCAACAGCAGGCGACCCCGGTCGTGACAATGCAGGAACGCTTACGACGACGCGCGACGCGATGCGTGGATTCCGATGCGCTGCACCGAGCGGTTTGTTCGGTGATTGTGATCAGGATGGGAGGATCGATGTATTGCAGTTAGCGAGTGGTGCAGCGAGCGACTGCGATGGCAATGGTGCGCTCGATCGGTGTGATCTCGCAAGCACGACCCTGTGTGCTTCGCCATCAAGATTTGTGTGCAGCGGCGGAGTGATCACTGGCGTTGCGCCCCAGCCCGCGGTCGCGGACAACTTCTTTGGGTTCGCAGTCGCGACCGACGGGAAGACGCTGGCTGTCGGTAGTTACGGCGACGATATTGGTGGTGCCTTCGCAGGAAGTACGGCGGTGTATTCGATCACGGAGGTGAACACACAACTCGTTGCGACACTCCGTCATGTTGGTCCAGCCGCATACGATCTTTTTGGTCGTGCGCTGGCGGTCGATGGAGACACGCTTGTTGTTTCGGCTGAGTCGCGTGATGTCGCCGGGCTGCAGGCTGTAGGCGATGTGACGATTTTCAAGAAGTCAGCGACGGGAGCGCCCTGGCAAGTACAGGCAACGCTTTCACCGCCCACCCCTACCGAAGCTGCTCGATTCGGCGCAGCTGTCGCACTTCAAGGTGATGTTCTCGTTGTTGGCTCACCGCAGGTGCAGGTCAGCAGCGGATCGCCCCAGCGTGGACGCGCGTACATCTATCAGCGGAACGGGAACGCGTGGACGCTAGCGAAGACTCTCGACCCGCTTGATCAGACGAATCAGGGCAACTTTGGATTCGCAGTCGATGTATCGCAAGACACTGTTGTGGTGGGCGCTCCGTATGTGACTAATTCGGACGGGATTGAGGTGGGAGCCGCTTACGTGTCGCGCCGCATCGGAGGAGTGTGGCAATCCGCCGAGAGACTTGTGCAGTTGCCGACAACGCGCTTGCGTTCTGGATCCGCAGTCGCGACGAGCGGTGAGCGCGTGTTTGTTGGTGCTCCCGGGGCAGGACCGCAGTCGGGTTCCACGCAGTCAGGCGTGCATGTGATGGAGCGAACGGGCAGCACATGGCAGCCCGTGCAACTCATTGAGGCATCGTCGGCGGTGAATGGACCAAAGTTCGGGACTCGCCTCGCGGTGGATGGCGATCGCTTGTTGGTCGGTTCGTGGGGCACGACGGACAGCAATGGGCAACATGAGTACTTCATCCACAATGGTGGCTCTTGGGAGGCGATCGGTCTGCTGCGCGATGGGTTTGCCGTCGATCTGCGGGGAGAAGTCGCAGCGGTCGGCGCGTACCGCGAAGTCATCAATGGCGTGGTGTCTGGTGATGTTCGGCTGAGCTTCCGATTCTCCGATGCCGATTCAGATGGTCTCGCGGATCGCTGTGAACGCGCAGCAGGCGACACCAATCTTGATGGCGCGGTTGATGGGATTGATCTCGCAGGCGTGCTCGCTGCGTGGGCAACTTCATCGGAAGCGCAGGACTGCAACCGAGACGGAATCGTCGATGGAACAGATATCGCCGTGGTGCTCGCCAACTGGTGATGAGATGGGAAACGAGCGCGCCTCTTGAATGCGCCTCCTGACCGCGCCTTTTGAGCGCAATCACTCTGACAAGTCGTAGCCTGCGATGTAACGCGCCACCCCGGGAAGCGCAGCATGCGCCGGCAACTCCATGCGGATCAGCTGACGCACCAGATCATTCATCAGCGTTGATGCGCCGAATCGGAAGAGACTCGGTTGCAGCCACGCCTCGCCAAGCGTCTCGTTCACCATGACGAGGTATGCGATCGCGGACTTTGCCGCGCGAATCCCTCCGGCAGGCTTCATGCCAATGCGCACGCCCGTGGCGCGGTAGTGATCGCGGATTGCCTCGAGCATCACAAGAGTGACCGGCATCGTCGCCGCGGGCTGCACCTTGCCAGTGGATGTCTTGATGAACACCTCTCCATCGTTCGGTGCAGGCAGCCCGGGCACACTCGCCGCAGCATCCATCGCCAAGTCACTCGCCCAGCGCACTTGTTCGAGTGATCCCAGTTCGCCCGTCTCAAGGATGATCTTCAAGTGAACACTGTCGCGACTGCGGCCGCACGCCACCGCCGTGCTTGCACACATGGCGCGTACTTCTCGGATTTCAAGGCGTACATCGTCGCTGCGACCTGCAAGCAGCAGTCCGCGCGAGATGACCATATCGATCTCATCCGCACCCGCTTCGACCGCCCGCTTGCAGTCATCGAGGCGCACCTCAAGCGGAAACTGACCGCTCGGGAACCCCGTTGCAACGGCTGCGATCTTCACACTGCTGCCGGCGAGACTGTCGCGCGCAACTGGCACGAGCGTCGGGTACACGCAGATTGCGGCAGCGGATGGCAGCGGAGGATCAAAGGGCAGATCGCTTGGATGGAGCGCCTTTTGGCAAAGTGCACGAACCTTCTCAGGCGAATCGCGCCCCTCGAGCGTGGTCAGATCGAGCATGGACAGTGCCATACGAAGCGCCTGACGCTTGGACGAGGCCTTGATGGATCGCTTGGTGAAACGCGCGGCGCGTGCCGTCACCATGACTGCATCCACGGGACGCGTACGCATGGTCAGCGCGGGCGCGCGGAACGGAACAGCGCTGGAATGCTCTCGACTGTGCGCAACTGCAGGGTGCGCGTTCCACCGACAGTCTCGACGGCGTACACGAAGAGCCGCGCACCGCGCGTGTCGAGGACATAGGCACACTCTGTGGGCCGTGCATCGGGCCCCTGCCCTGTTGTGAGCGTCATCACGCTAATGCCGCCAAGTGGCGGCTGCACTGAATCGCCTGCGAACGCCGTACTTTCGATGGTCGGCCGTAGACACAACATGACCAGAATCGTCGCGAGCACGCAAGCGCTCATTGCCAGTCCCCATTCGATTCGCAATCGCCCTCGTGTGGAGATGCTCATGGGCGTGGTCTTCCCCCCCCCGCCGCATCCGCACTCAGATTGCGGTAGCCAATTGGAACGATGAGCCGCGACTTCTCATTCCACATGAGGCTGATCATCTCCTCGTGCGTCTCGTCGACGATGAAAAGCACGCCGGCATCAGTGCCCCCGACGTTGCCGCCCGCCATCGAATAGGTTGAGATGCTTCGTATGGCTCCACCCTCCTGCCCGATGGCACTGCGTGCAGACGGCACTGCGACGATCGCCGCGGCGATCAGAAGATTCGCCACAATCAATGCCTTCAAGCGGGGCGAGCGAATGGACTTGGATGGTGTCATGCGGGGTGCCAGTCGCCGCGACCAGTCACTCCTTCTCCTGTGAGCGTTTCGAACCCATAAGGCTGACGAGAACGATCACTGCGGTGACAAAGAACATAGCGACATATCCGACCCATGCTGACGTGATGTTCTTTCCCGTGGGCTGCCGCGGTGCATTCGGGTTGCCATCCTGCGCGAAGCAGGGCCATGCGATAAATGCGATCGCGACGACCACGGGCCACCACCGCCGAATCGTGGTCAGCAGCGCGTTCAAGCCTTGATGACCTCGCAGCGTGTTTGTGATGCCGGGACTCGCGTCATGGCATTTCGGGTGTCGACGACCAGCTTCGCGTGCTGGGCAATCGCCGCGTAGTCAACGGCATCATGGTCCGTCAGTATGAGCACGCAGTCTGCGGACGCCAGTGTGGCTGGGGTGAGTGCTACGGACTTCAGATCAATTCGGTGTTTTCGCATCGACGGGAACACCGGCAAGTGCGGGTCGTGATAGCTGACCTCTGCGCCACGGTCGCGAAGCAGTTCGATGATCTCTGCAGAGGGAGACTCGCGGGGATCATCGATGTTCTTCTTGTACGCGATGCCAAGCGCAAGCACATTCGCACCCTTGAGCGACTTCGAGTGCTCGTTCAGGGCGTGCTGTGTGCGCTCAATCACATAGTGCGGCATCGATGTGTTGATCTCGCCGGCGAGTTCGATGAATCGCGTGGTTCGTCCGACTTCGCGCGCCTTCCATGTCAGATAGAACGGATCGATCGGGATGCAGTGACCGCCGAGACCCGGGCCTGGGTAGAAGGGCTGGAAGCCGAAGGGCTTGGTGCTCGCCGCCGCGATCACTTCCCAGACGTCGATGTTCATATCCGTGAGAACGATCTTCATCTCATTGACCAGTGCGATGTTGACCGCGCGGTAGATGTTCTCGAGCAGTTTTGCACTTTCTGCGACTTCAGCGGAAGACACGCGGTGCGCTTCCTTCACGACCTGCGTGTAGAACGCCATCGCCAGATCCGTGGCGACTGGATCTACGCCGCCCACGAGCTTTGGAATGTGTTGTGCGCTGCGACCGATGCTGCCTGGATCTTCTCGCTCGGGGCTGTAGGCGAGGAAGTACTCATCGCCACACTTGAGCCCACGCGCATCGAGAATCGGCTGCATCTCATCGCGCGTGGTGCCAGGGTAGGTGGTCGACTCGAGAACAACGAGTTGCCCCTTGCGCAGCGTCTGCGCGACGGTCTTCGTGCTCTCAAGCACAAACGTGAGATCTGGTTCGTGATGACGGCCGAGTGGAGTCGGCACACAAAGGATCACAAGGTCAGCTTTGGCCAGATCTGCTGCGTTTGCAGTGGGTGTGAACTGCTTGTCTGCTTTCAGGTTGGTGAAGAAGTCATCACCGAGATGGAGGATGTAGCGGGCCCCTGAATTCAGCGCGTCGATCTTTCGCTGATCAACATCGAAGCCGATGACGGGGAATCCACCATCTCGAATCGCCTTCACCAGCGGGAGCCCGACATAGCCAAGACCCACAATGCCGATCACCGCTGTCTTGGCTTGGATCTTGCGCATCAGCTCATGGGCGGTGGCGCTCATGGTGTGAGTTGTCATGTCGGCTGATTGCGCGGCTGGCATCGCGGATCTTCAAAGAAAGGTGTTCGAAACAGGTCTGGGATGAGAAGGCTACCACCCCTGCGCGCCAAGCCGACCCTAGTCGGGCGCTGCAGCGGTCGATGGAGCGCCTGGTGCTGCGGTCACCTTCATCTTTCCGTTCATGGTGCGCCAGTGGCTTGGATAGGTGCACACATATGGATAGGTGGCTGGCTTCGCAGGGGCGATGAACCACATCGACTTGCTCTTTCCTGGTGCGACAAGACCCATAACCACAAGAACCTTCGGTGAGTCGGGAACAAACTCCTTCACCTTCCCATCCGCACTCTGCCCCATGCGATCGCCCGCCGTACCCATTTCGGCGAGTGAGCCGGGCGAGCAGATCAGCAGATTGTGTTCAAGCGCATCGGGATTTTTCAGAGTCAGGTGAACGAGCGTGCCAGCTGTGACCGTGAACTCCTTCTTGTCATATGCCATACCGCTTGGAACAGCTGCGATCTCAATCTCGAGGGTCTGGATGGTCGGGGTGCCCACAGGCCTCTGATCGGGCGGGAGAGCGGCAAGTGCACGAAGTGCAATGGTTCGCGCGCTCGCGGGCGTGTCGGTGGACTCGAACATCTTCAGGAGGCGCTGCGCCACCTCCGGCTTTGCGAGTTCGGCCTGATCCCACGAGGCAAGAAGATCGCCGTAGCCCTCGGCGCGCTGGTCAATAGGCATCAACTTCCCGGTGAGTGTGATCAGGTGGTCAAGCGGAGACGCCGCAGCGGTCGCTGCACACGTACGCAGGGCCTCGATGCGTTCTTCCCGGCTACTGGTAGGGATGTCGAGTGCTCCACAATCTCCTGTCGCTGCGGTCTGGTGAACGCCCAGCAGAAACGCAACCATAAAGGAAGCGAACATCGGCGGTCGATGGTACACCCGCACTCATGTCGTCTTCAGGCGGTGTGCGAGTTGTGGTCCATGGGGCAGCCGGGGAAGTGACAGGCTCGTGCACGGAGATCATCACGCCAACTGCGCGTTTGCTGATCGACTTTGGAATGTTTCAGGGCGGCCCCGAACAGGAGCCACGGAACATGGTGCTGCCGCCAGTGGACTTCCAGTCGCTTGCTGCCGTGATCGTCACGCATGCACATGTCGATCACTGTGGGCGACTGGGCATGTTGGCGAAGCTTGACTTTGATGGCCCCGTTCTGTGCACCGAGCCAACGGCCGAGTTGCTGCCGCGTGTGATGCTCTCGTCGGCAACGCTGCAACAGACGCGCGTCCACGAGTACCGCGATGGAACCGCACCGACCTCGCGCATTCTTGCTCCGCAAAATCTTGTGACGGCGATACCGATTCGTCAGTCGCCACCGCTCGTGCTCTTCACGCATCGGCATGCCGAGGCGGTGATCCGCAGGCTTCGGGCTGTGCCCTATCAGTCTTGGGAACGCATCGCTGAGGGTGTCGATTGTCGCTTTCACTTTGCATCTCATGTGATCGGTGCCGCGAGCGTTGAAGTCCGAGTGCAGGTGCCGGGGCGGTCGAAGGCAGTTCATCTGCTGTTTTCTGGGGATTTGGGTCCCATGTCAAATCCACTCCTTGCTCCGCACCAGTGGCCACAGGAAGCGCCCGATCTGGTTGTGATGGAGTCGACCAACGGCGCACGCCGTTTTTCGGCGGCGGATCGCACGGAGGCTTTCTTCGACATCATGGCGCAGGCGCGACAAGGGCAGCAGCGCGTTCTTGTGCCAACCTTCGCACTTGGTCGAGCGCAGACACTGCTGCAGTTGCTCGCAAATGCTTCGCGTGCGGGCATTCTCGATGGAATGCCGGTGTATCTCGACTCGGCGATGGCCGTGCGCGCCACGGAGTTGTATGCACGAAATCCATCCGAGCTTGCGCCGAGCGTTCATGCGGAGTGCATGCGCGGCACGAATCCGCTCCACTTTCCTGAACTGCATGCGCTGTTGTCGCGCCGTGAATCAGAAGCGATTGATCGTGTGAAGAGCGGTTGTGTGGTGCTTGCGGGTTCTGGCTTCTGCGATGCTGGTCCGATCCTGCGTCATCTTCGCTTGGCGGTGGATCAACCGGATTCGCGCGTGCTCTTGACCGGGCATCAACTCGATGGGCTGCTTGGTCATGGCTTGCTGCATGGTGCGACTCGAGTCGAGATCAATGGCGCGGCGCTTGATGTCAAGGCGCGCGTGGATCGCATTGAGGGAGTATCCGGTCATGCCGATGCAAACGATCTTCTGGAGTGGCTGCGCAGAATGCCAGCGCTGCCCAAGATGGTCGCGTTGAATCATGGTGCTGAGCAGGCGCGTGCTGCGCTCGCTGCGGATGTTCGCGCGCTTGGCGTGGCAAATGTGCTGTTGCCGAGCGCAGGTCAGCTGATTGAAGTGAACTGACAGCTGTTTCGATTGTGTGGGCGGCGCGGGGCTGTCACCGATCGATTGTCGGTCAACCGCTGATGCCGAGCAGACGAAGGAATCCCATGCGCGCGAGCAGTCGATGGAATGTTGGCTGAAGTTGGGAAACGGTGAGTTTCAGTTTGCGTGACTCGCATGATCGCCGCAGTGCGAGCAGCGCCTCGAATCCCCCGCTACTCATCCCAACTACCTCTGCGACATCTAGGTGGACCGTGGCGGTTGAACTTGGAAGCGCGGCGATCGTTCGCATGAAGCCGTCGCCCAACTGTTCTGCCTGATCAGCGCTGATGACTGGGTGCGGGATAGAGATCACCGCCGTTGTGCCCTGCTGAACCACCACAATGATTGGTGAGTTGCCCAATAGCAAAATAATAGGTTGGATCAATAAGTCCGATAACCAAAAATGTTGATGATATTTGGTGTGCTTTGGGAAGTGGCCTTACACAGTTCGATAAACTGTTGAAAGCGTGTTCCACGGGGAACTGTTTATAAATCAATCTGAAAGGACTCAGAAATGGCAGATAAAACGAAGTCAGGAATCGCATCACAGAGCGAAGAGAAAGTCAGTCCGCAGAGGACAAGCGTTGTCTCCAGACTCGGTCGCGGGCTCGGAGCGCTCATACCGGCCGGTCCGAGTGCGCCAGCAAATCCGAGCAGTCGAGCGGTTGGAATCGGAGCATCTAGCGCTGATGATGCCAAGTCGGGCGGAACTGGAAGTCCAAAGACTCAGTCTAGACCATCCGATGGTGTATCGGGCCTTGTATCGCATGGATCGATCGGAGGCGTGACTGGTGCCTCTGGATTAGGACCAGTTCAGACTCAAACGGCGGCGGAACGTTCCACGGGGAACACCATTGGCACTACGCAATTGGTTCAGGAGATTCAGATCTCCTTGATAGCTAGAAACACGCGTCAACCTCGTGAGCGTTTCGACGAGAGGTCTATCACACAACTTGCTGAGTCGATCGAGTTGCACGGACTACTCCAGCCAATCGCAGTTCGGAAGTTGTCGTCACCGCGTGGCGGCAAGACCTTTGAACTCATTGCTGGAGAGCGCCGACTCCGCGCGTTTGAAGCGTTGAAGCGTCCCACCATTCCGGCGCTCTTACGCGAAGCCGATGACTCCCAGTCCGCGACGCTAGCGCTGATCGAGAACATCCAGCGCGAAGATCTCAATCCAATGGAACGCGCGAAGGGCCTAGAAAGGCTGATCGGTGAATTTGGATGGACCCAACAGCAGGCTGGTGAGCGCGTTGGTCTCGACAGAGCGACTATTGCTAATCTGCTGCGGCTTAACGATTTGGATTCCTTTAGCTCGGCTTGCGTTCGAGATGGAAGGCTAAGCCAGGGCCATGCGAAAGCGCTGCTATCTGTCGATAGTCCGCAGGCTCGTCGGGCTCTCGCCGAACGTGCGCTTCATGATGAGTGGTCCGTGCGTCAACTCGAGCGGGAGGTTCAACGCGTAAAGAGCTTGAGCGGCATGCCGGTTGTTCCGGGCGCTCCGAATGCCCGAAAGGCATCGGTGCCAATCACTGATCTTGAGCGAAGACTTGGAACATTCCTTGGAACTAAGGTGGCGATCCGAAAGGGTCGAAAGTCGGGCACCGGTTCAATGACCATCAAGTTTTTCTCTCTTGATCAGTTCGATGGAATCATCAATCGCCTCGGATTCGATCCCAATAGTTTATCAGACTAACGGTTATAGGACATACTAACGGAGAGATGCTAGCCTTGGACTCCGTACCCGTGACAGTCGGGGAGGATCGCTTTGACCTAGTGTCTGCGTTCCGTCGGTGTGGGCAGTCCACGCAGGCGGGGTCTAGTCGTTCAAAGGAGATTTCAACATGACCTGTCCACTCTGTCGTCTCTCACGCTGGGCACTTCCGCTTTTTGGAATCGTTGCTCTCTCGGCTGCATTGGCACTGAATGCACCTCAGAAGGCGAGCGAGTCAGCAGCGAGTGGATTGTCGCAGTCGTCTGTGTTCGGTGTCGACGATGTGCACTCCATGGCACTCTTCCGAGTGCAACACATGGGGGCTGGTCAGTTCTGGGGGCGATTCAATGACTTGTCGGGCGAAGTGAAGTATGAAGAAGGCAAGTCGCTTTCGCTTGATGTCTCTATTGATGTGGCCAGTGTTGACAGCGGGAACGACAAGTTGAATGCGCATCTTGAGAGCCCCGACTTTTTCAACGCTGTCGAGTTCCCGACAATGTCGTTCAAGTCAACAGCTGCCAAGGCTGTCGGCAACGGGCGATTCGAGGTGAATGGCGACTTCTCCATGCACGGAGTCACGAAGCAAGTGAGTGTGAACATCGATGCATCGAAGGTCGTAACGATGGGAGGCAAGACGCGTGCTGGATTCGAGTGCACATTTGAGATCAAGCGATCGGAGTTCGGTATGAAGTACGGTGTCGAGCAAGGATCGATCGGTGATCAGGTCAGGATCATCGTCGCAATCGAAGCGATTGCAGCGTCACGCTGAGTGCCATGTTGCGTTGGAGTTTCTGCGGCGGGGGTGCGGCGAAGTGCAAGTGGCATAGGGAGTTTCTGCGTCTGGCGTGGATTCACGCTGTCAGGCAGTCGGTGCGAAGCTCTGGTGCATCGCTTCGGTTCTCGCGATTTACCATGAAGGGTGTGGTCGCTAAACAGACCTACACACAGATCGCACTCGAACGTGCTGCAGTATGGACAGCGTGCATTGCTCTCTGCGCTCCGTGCCATGCACAAGACGCAGCGAGTCCGCCGACTTCTGCCCAACAGCCCGCGATGCAGACAACCGCTCAGCAGGTACGGGCAGAACCAACACCCTCTGCCGCGGCAACGGGCGCACTCAAGATTGACGATCGATTCTCCATGGCGTTGTTCCGCACGGATCGCTCATCATGTTCACAATTCTGGGGAACTTTCCACAGCGTGGAAGGTGCATTTGACTTCGATGAAAAACTCGGCGTGACACTCGATGCTTCGATTCGGATAAAGACCATCGACTGCAACAATGTGCAGCTTGAGGAGCAGATGCTCGATCCAAGTTCTTTGAACGCGGTGGCCTTTCCGTTCATTCGTGTGGAGGGGAAGTCGGAGCCTGCATCAGCAAATGGTTCGTTCGAGATCAAGGCGGCGACGATCTCGATGGGGGGCAAGCAGATCACCGTGCCGCTGATCTTTCGATTCACAGGTGAAGAGAATGGGCGGGTGGGCTTGGTTGGTGAGTGTGAGGTCGATCTCACGAGCGTTGGGCTCGCTGCAGACCTCGGCGACACCAAGGGAACCGGCATAATGCGCTTCATCTTGGCGCTTGAAGGGGGAACGCCGAAGGAAGTCGTTTCTGGCGAGCGTCGGTCAGGCGATCCAAACCAGATCACTCGAGCCGCGCGTCCACGGCTCGGGTTGACTCCGCCAGGCGAGATCCCGCCTGAGCCGAGCGATCGCCCGGCACTCACCAATTCGCGTGGACCGCGAAAGAAGGAGAAGACAAGTGCAGGTGGCGCCGAGTTTCTCGGCGTCAAGACAAAGGCGAACTCCATCGTCTATCTGCTCGACTTCTCTGGAAGTATGTCACCAGAGAAGATGGCGCAGTTGATTGGGGAAGTTCGCATGAGCATTCAGGCGCTCGATGACGATGCGAAGTTCTTCGTCATCTTCTTCAATGCGAATGCGTTTCCCATGAGGGGCAGTTCCATGATCACCGCTTCGCCGCGGGCAAAGAAGGAAGCATGCGATTGGGTACTGCGAGAGGCCTTCGGACCAAACTCAAGAGGCGGGACAGATCCGAGCGGTGCACTCGATATCGCTCTTCAACGTTTGAAACCAGAAGCAATCTTCCTGATGACTGATGGAGTCTTTGATGCAGCAAGATCGGGTGCAGTCATCGCAGCGGGTAATGCAGCGAAGAAGGTGGAGATCAACACCATCTGCTTCCACGATCAGAGCGGGGAGCACGTCTGCAAGCAGATTGCCGCCGACAACAACGGCAGCTACCGCTATGTGCCACCACCTGCAGGACTGCAGCACTTTGATATCGATGATCTCTACAGTTCGGCGTTCGTTGGCGTACAACACGCGAAGGCGGGGCAGTACTGGGCTGCCTTCCACGATGTGTCGGGCTCCTTCGCGCTGACGCAGGGCAACTGGCCTCAACTCACGGTTCGTGTGGGAGCAAAGTCTCTTGACTGCGATGGCGAGGACTTTGCTCGCGTTCACATGGGTTCCGCGTTCTTGAATACCAACAAGAACCCTGAGTTTGTGCTGACGACGACATCGCTCGCTGGGTCGCAGGTTTCGAGCGACTCACTTTCGCTCGATGGAGAATTGACAATTGTCGGCAAGACGCGGCCAATCACTGTGCGAGCAACGCGGACGGGCCAGTCGCGGACATCGCTTGGCAACTGTGCTGGCTTCGAAGTGCGTTTCGATCTGAACCCAACGGACTTCGGATTGAAGTTTCCACCTGACAGCGATTTTGGTGGAAAGGTGGAAGTGCTCCTTGATATCGAGGGCATTGCGAAAGCGGCGCAGCAGGTGGTGAACGTTGGCTACTCGCCAACAGGTTCGGGTGGAGCAACAGGTTCAGGCGGTCTCCCCCCCAATGTGGGCTCAGCACCGGCCGCGGGGCAGTCGGGTCAAAGTGGCGCGGGTCAAGGCGCTGCGGGTCAGAGTGGCGCGGGTCAGAGCGGCGCGGGTCAGAGTGGCGCGGGTCAGAGTGGCACAGGTCAAAGTGGCACGGGTCAAAGCGGCGCGGGTCAAAGCGGTGCGGGTCAAAGTGGCGCGGGTCAAAGTGGCGCGGGTCAAAGCGGTAGCAGCAAGAGCGGCGGCGGTGGTGGTGGCGGTGGCGGTGGTGGTGGCGGTGGCGGCGGCGGTGGCGGCGGCGGCAACTGCAGCGGTGGATCATGCAATTGCAGTGGCATCGCAGCGCCCGACGATGCTCGCAAGATCGCCTTCCTAGTCGAAGCTGGCAGCAGCATGAAGAGCACAGCAGGAC
>JBJTUC010000058.1:0-37766 GCA_046080505.1 Planctomycetota bacterium | reverse complement strand
GAGTCTGAAGTCGGTCCAAGTCGATGCCATATCCAGTGCTGACAAATGGCTCCTCTTGTCCAAAGAACCCATCGCACACGAGGGCACCGACAAGACGGAGGCGCGGCAAACAAACATCAGTCTCCGCGGGTGTGACTCCAGGGCGAGCTTCGTGATAAGCCTCCGACTCGGTACCAACACATGAAGCGGGAGGTTGCGCCGCTGGAGGAGGAACCGTGGGCGGATTGGTCACCGTGCCTGGCGCTGGGTAGGCGCCGTAGCCACAAACGTTGTTGAGATTGTTGTCGAGATCGCCGCCGTCGAATGCAGCGCCACCCTGCTCTGTCGACGTGTACAACGCCAGATTGGCTTGCGCGATGGTCGCCACTGCTTGGGCATACGCGGTCGAGCCTTGTTCGCGGATGAACTCGTCTGCATCCACCGAGAACACGAACAGAACATCAATGATGATTCCGCTGTCCTTCACAAGTCCCGGAGGAATGTCGATCGGTGCGACTTCCGGAGGGCAGGGGGTCGCGGCGCCCGCGATACCGCCCTCGTTTGCAGCGGCAGTTGGTTCCCCGCCGATGAAGGCACCATTCGTGCCCCGATAGTTCCCCTGTTCGGGGTGTTGCTTCAGTTCACGACCGACGCCACACTCAAGCTGTCCATAGTCGGGACGGCGGGTCAGACGGTAGGTGCCACCGTCGGCCGCAGTGATGGCGTAAGCAGCACCCGATCGAGCGAGCACATAGCCAGCGAGGCGCGGTCCGATCTGGCACACAATCCCGTAGATCGAGTTGGCAGTGTCAGTCCGACCGAGATACACCTGCGCCTCATCGGCTGCAGTCCAAGCCCGCCGCGTGACACGCAGATCGAGCGTCTGCCCCTCAGGGGTTGCAAGCGAAATCTCATCTCCGATCTTCCAACGGCGCACCTGTTCCGCAGTCAGGCTCGGCAGGCCTACCTCTGACAGTCCCAGCGCCGAAAGCTCTGGCCTTCCAGGTCCGGGTTGCGGCATCACCCCATGAAGTGCTCTCAGCTTGATGGCATTCAAGCGGTCTTGCTCCGTGACAGCGGTGTTGGACCTTCCCGTTGCATTCGCTGACGGTGCCCGAGCGGGCAGGACGCTCTTGTCGCTTGCGACCGAGAGTGCAGTCCATGCAAAGGTGGCGAGCACGAGAGCAGAGCAAGTAAAGCGGGAGAGTCGCATGTTGTTCTGAGTCCTCATTGAAATCCGTTCAAAGGCAGTTCGCTAGGCGTCGCAAGCACTGAAGGCGAAGATGAGCGGGTCTCCGACACGCCGAGTGCAGAATGCATCCCGCGTGGCGGATCGAAACAACGGCTGAAAGAGTCATTACCAAGCGGAGATCCAGACACCCCCCTCGCCGCCGTGGACAGACGAGCCGAGGCACGCTGCACACCTGCGGTTGGGAGGAGCCGGTCCTGCGACGCCCCGCAGACCAACAGCCGCAAGATGGCGTTGGCGCTGCGAAAGTCAAGCAATACTGTCAGATTTCGCGGTTGCATTTGTTGGATCAGCCGCCGTCACCACCGCCGCAGGGGGCACCCACATCGCCAAGCGGGCTGTTGAACAGAATCTCGATCTGGTCGAGCCAGACTTGCGTCTGACCAAATCCGCCGATGGGCAGCACCACCAACCGAACCGCGAGGTCAATGCTCGCTCCATTTGGTATCCCCACATACTGAGGGAACACGCACGCTGGCAAGGAGAACTGGGGGAGAAGAGCGCCACCAGATGTCATGTATACGGCATAGGGAGGCATCACGACCCAACGATTCGTGACATAGTTGTAGATGAATGCCATCACAAGCGCGCTCGGTGCCGACACTGTCTGCCCAACGACGCGCACAGAGACCTGTGTGAGATCATTCACGTCGTTCAGAGGTGTTGTGCGCACCACCTGAATATCGAGCACCCGCTTTGAGGTCGGATAGAAAAGCGGAGGACCGAGACCCGAAGAAGCCGCGCCACTCGGTCGTGCTGTGATCGTCTTGACGAACTTGTTGTCGATCTCGCGGATGCTCAGCTGGGAGCCGCTGAGCAAGGTTCCCGTCACAATCTGAAACTCGCACTGATTGGTCGTGAAGAAGTTTCCGGTGATCACATTGGTTCCAAGACGACGCATCGCAGGAAATCCGCCCACAAGGGCGAGATCCTCACTGCCGTCTCCGATCAAGTCGCCGATCTCCACGCCCGGCGCGCCGTTCTGTGTTGGGAAGGGAATTGGACCCACACCAGGAACCAAGCCACACTGTGGGTAAGTGCTGTCTGGTGCACCCAGTGCGCCCTTGATGTCTACGGCGGACAACGGCAGCCCGTCGTACACCTGCTTCGACAGCGCTTGCATCATCGCAACCACGCCGGCAATCTGGGCAGCACCAGCGCTTGTCCCGCCCCAAGTCGCGGTGTAAGTCCTCAGGCGGTTCTGCTCGTACTTCTCGACTACGATGTTCGTGGAAATGCCCGCGTTCTGCCCGCAGAAGAGATCTCCGTAACCCAAGGTCGCAACCCCACGACCCCACCCAGAGACATCGACAGCGGAGGCACCACTAAAGTTGCTTATGCCGGATCGGCAGTAGTTCAAACCTGGGTACACGCGCTTATCGTTCGGGGCAGTCGTGAACTGGAATCCAGGGTTTACACCACCGGCAATCACAGCCGCTTCAGAGCCAACGATCGGGTCAGCGATTGCCTCTGAGGCGTTTCCAGCTGCAAGCACCACTGTGACGCCGCTGTTGATCGCACTGGTGATGATCGCGGCAGTTGCCGCGAAGCTGTTTAGAGGCTGCCCGGCGATGTCGATCGGCAGCACCATGACATTGCCAGGGTTTGGATCTGCCGTGGTGATGTCGGAGAGCACGAGGGCGGCGTTCGTCATTGCCGTCAGGAGACGCCCCTGCTCCTCGAAAGACTCGGTTGGGAAGAACAGGGGTGTGACTTCTGGGACAATCCCAGTGACGCCAATCGTGTTGTCAACAGCCGAGATGATGCCCAGTGTGGCCGTTCCGTGCATCGGTGCGGTGTAGAAACTGCCCTCGAAGGTGGGGGGTGGGTCCGATTGGTCATCGATCACTAGCGGTGTCTGCCCCGGTTCAACGATCACCTTCGTCAAGCCCGTGATCGGGCTGATCAAGTCCTCGTGATTCACAAGCGCAGATGGTTCCACGACCGCAATTTTGATGGTCGGCAGCTGCGGTCCATTCGTGCCTGGGAACTGGTTGAGCAAACTGCGAAAGCCAGCGAGGTCGAGTCCTCCGCCGCGGAAGCCCGTGGCACTCATGAATGGTTGAAAGGTGCCAGGTGGCGTCGGTGGCGGTGGATTGGGCCCCACGTAGGGATCGGGAAACTTCTGCGCCGTGGTGTAGAGGCTGAGCGCGAAGCTGTTAGGCGTCAAAACGGGTGGCGGGACCTGCAGCATCCGCGGGTCAAACAGTGGTGATGGGTCTTGGCTGCTCGGATCTTTCGGGGAGCCGCCGCTTATCACCAGTCCTGGCGTCGAATAGCACGAGTCGTACAACCCAATAGCGATGGACGCGCAGTTTTCGTCCCACCCGACCGTGCAGCAGCTGACATCTTGGAAGCAGACTGCTCGGCAGCAGTCTGGATTGGAACTTCCAGCGAGCCCATGGAGATCGAAGGGAGAGTTCGTGATGACAATCGACTCCTCGAGCGGATCCCAGTCGCAGTCGAAGGGGAAAGGCGGCGGGTACCCAGGCGGAAGCGGAGTGCCAGCTTGAATCGTCTGCAAGCAGGTGTCATAAACACCGTCGCCCCCGAAGCTCGACGGTCCAAGCAGATTCGCGAAGGTCGCACAGACTTCATCCCAGCAGACTGCGCATGTCGGGCGGACGCCGTTGACAATGCCGCAAGTCGTCGGGTCGCTGCAGTTGCCGACCAGATTCGGCGGAGTGCCGTTGTCGACTGTTCCTGGGTGAGGGTAGACGCACGGCAAGGCCTGGCCGTCTTGACAGACCCCGCACTGCGCGCATGCCACCCAGGAGTTTCCAGTGCTCTCGTCTCCGCAGACTGGTGCTGGCGTTGCACATCCGCCTCCTTGTGGCGCACAGAGGGACACCTTGCCTTCGACCTCAACCCACTCGACCTCAGGCATTGCCAAGAACGCCCTTCCCGCCGAAAGGAGTTGGCTTGGGGGGACGCCCTCAATCATCATCATCGACGCCAAGTCCGGCGAAACCTTGCCAGAGCGCTCCAGCCCGCGAGCACGAAGTTCGGCGAGGCGTGCCGGGTCGGTGTTGATCGCTTGACGGATGGTTGCGCCGTAGGCGGCGATAGTCGCCTGAATCTGCCCGACATCGGACTTGCCGAGCGACGACACATCAACCCCCGCGGTGCGTGGCGCACGAATGCCAGCCGACTCCTTGAACATGACGATCAGCCGTCCTGTATGAACGGGCTGACCCGTTCGTGGATTGAGCGGCAACTGCAACAGGCCCGGATCCTTTGTCGGCGTCTTGGATGGTCGGGTTGGTTGGGCGATCAGCCGCTTGGCCGCCGACTCACGAAGTTCCTGCGCTGTGGCGGCATCGACCTTGGGAGCGCCTCTCGGTGCGGGCGCTTTCCCAGCCCGCGCCTGCTGTGCCGAAACGGGTGAGGCGAGCGCAGCAAAAAGAGCAACGAGAAGAGTGCACGACAACAACAGTGGGAACTTTCTCATGGATGGTCTCTCAACCCAACATCAAGCGAACCGCCGTCACGGTCAACGGGACCTCTCACGGACAGAACGCCCACCGACGCACAGTGGAAAAAAGCATACCAACCGTCATACGAGTCGATCACGGAATGCGTGCCGCGACCGCCGCAATTATCCACCAGAAATGGCCTTGCGAAGAAGGCGCGATCCGATGTCGCGGCGGAAGAAAGCACCCTCGAAGCGGATCGATTCCGCAAGCGCGGTGGCCTTCGCGCAGGCATCTGCCAAGTCATCGCCGAGGCAGGTTGCACCAGCCACGCGCCCGCCAGCAGTCACGATTTGCCCTGATTTATCGACCTGCGTTCCAGCCTGAAAAACAACGCCTCGGTCGGCGGATGGGGGAAGAACCGTCGTCAGCCCTTCGATCCGATCACCCTTTCTCGCAGACGCTGGATATCCAGCGCTGCACACCACCACGCAGCATGCGGGGCGCGGGTCGAAGGAGAACTCAGCCTCCGCAAGCCGCCCCTGTGCGGTCAGCCAAAGGGTTTCAAGAAGATCGCCTTGGAAGCGCGCCATCAGCACCTGCGTCTCTGGGTCGCCAAACCTGCAATTGAACTCGAGCACCTTTGGGCCCGCGGGGGTCAGCATCAATCCCGCAAACAGCACACCGCGGTACTCGACACCCTGCCGACGAAGTCCATCCACCGCAGGAACAAACACATCTCGTGCAACCGCCTTCAGATCATCATCGTTCAGGAGCGGCGTGGGGCAAATCGTTCCCATGCCGCCCGTGTTGGGCCCCTTATCGCCTTCGCCGACTTGCTTGTGATCCTGAACCGTGTCGAGCAAAGTGATTGTGCGCCCATCCACAAGCGCGAGAACCGAGATTTCTTGCCCTTCGAGTCGCTCTTCGATGACCACAGTCTGCCCCGCATCGCCAAACTGCTTCGTGTCCATGCATGCGCGGACGGCGGCAATCGCTTGCGCGCGGGTCTCGCACACGCTGACACCCTTGCCAGCACAGAGACCTGTCGCCTTGACCACACAGGGTTCATCGCGCTCGGTCACATACGCGAGCGCCGCATCGAGCGAAGTGAAGGTTCGACCCTCGGCGGTTGGGATCGATGTCTGGCGCATCAGGGTCTTGGAGAACGCCTTGTCCGACTCGATGCGCGCGGCCGCTTTGACTGGACCGAAGACTGGACGGTGGGGTGCAGCGAGTCGGTCGGCGATGCCTTCGGCGAGCGGAACCTCAGGCCCGACGATCACAAGTCCGATCTCCTCGCGCTCGAACCAGCGCTCGAGTTGGAACATCTTGCGCGGACCGAGATCCTCTGTGCAGGGCGTTCCGAGGGCGAGCAGCCCGGGATGCGCATTCGGTTCCACAAAGAGTTTGCCAAGCCGCGGCGACTGCGACAGTCGCCACGCGAGCGCGTGTTCGCGCCCGCCCGAACCGATCAGCAGAACATTGAGGCGTTCTGGAATGGTCTGCGCAAGCGTGTCGGTCATGTGCTGAGCGCAGCGAACTCGAGATCGTGCGCCTCGGCAACGGGCCTGTTCACAAGCGTGCCGCGCGTGGTGTTGATGCAGTTGGCGAAGTGGTGATCCATGCGTGCGAGCTGATCCGCGCCGAACTTCGCAAGTTTCAGCGCCCATGGCAGCGTGGCGTTCGTGAGAGCCTGCGTCGAAGTTCGCGCGACCGCACCCGGCATGTTCCCGACGCAGTAGTGCACCACGCCATCGACCGTGTAAACGGGATTGCGGTGCGTCGTGACCTTCGCCGTCTCTACGCAGCCGCCCTGATCGATCGCCACATCGACGATCACGGAGCCAGGGCGAATGTGTTTGAGATCATTGCGGCCAATCAGCTTCGGTGCGCGTGCACCTGGCAGCAGCACGGCGCCCACGATCAGATCGGCCCATGCGAGTCGCTCACGGATTGCCTGCGGGTCGGAATAGATCGTGTGGACATTCTCAGGCATGAACTCGTCGAGCGCGCGCAGCCGATCGAGGTTGATGTCGGCAATCACGACATCCGCACCGAGACCCGCAGCCATTCGCGCGGCGCAGGTGCCCACGACTCCACCGCCGATCACAAGAACATTTCCAGGCGCAACACCAGGAACGCCACCGAGCAGCACGCCTGAGCCGCCCCACGGGCGCTCGAGGTACTTCGCACCCTCTTGGATCGACAACTTGCCCGCGACCTCGCTCATCGGCGTCAGCAGCGGCAGCCGTCCCTCATCATCGGTCAGCGTCTCGTATGCGCAGGCGATGCACTTTGATTCGAGGCAGCCGATCGTGAGTTCGCGGTCGGCCGCGAAGTGGAAATAGGTGAACACAATCTGATCCGCCTTGATCATCGGGATCTCGGCGGGTTGCGGTTCCTTGACCTTCACGATCATGTGTGATCGTTCCCACACCTCCGAGGCTTTCGAAAGCAGCGTGGCACCTGCGGCGCCATACTGTTCGTCCGTGAATCCGCTGCCCAGACCGGCGCCAGACTGCACGAACACCGAGTGCCCGTCTCGGACAAGCATCTCGACGCCGACGGGGCGCATGCCGACCCGAAACTCATCCGTCTTGACTTCTGTTGGAACGCCGACAATCATGTTCGAGACTCCTTGTTTGAGTACGGGTTCTGCCTGCTCGGGAGAAACGTCGAGTGTAGCGATCGAGTCGGACATGACCTGCTACCCTTTGCTCCCCATGATGCTCGCTTTGACTCTCGCCTCCTGTCGCTGCACGCTGCGCGTAGGCGCCCTGTTGATTTGCGCTTTTGTCTCGGCGACTGCGGCGGGTGAGGACGCCGCGCTGGTGGATCAACTCAACAAGCCGCTCGCCGATACCGCGGAGAAGGACCGCAGCGCGCCCGTGGTTTTTGCTGCGTTCACACGCATGACGGCACCGCCGCAGATCGCTGGCGAGGATTTTTCGCAAGCCACGGTCTGGCCATCCATGGACGGTTGGAAGGAAGTCTCCGCTTGGGCAAAGGCAAATGCGCCGCTTGGCGAGGCGCTCGTCAAGGCGCAGTCGGCGGGCCTGCTCGGGCTTCCATACGGCACCAAGAAGTCCGATCCCAAATGGGTGCAGTCAGGTGCGGTCATCGAGGTCAGCGATCTCGAAGGTGGGCCGCCCGTGCAGTTCAACTACTTTCGCGTGGTACGCACCATCGGCGCCTATGCGGCGGCGGAGATGTACCGCCTTGGCGAGGAGAAGGACTTCGATGGCGCATTCAACATTGGCATCGCATACGCGCGGTTCCTGCGGCAAGTCTGCGAGCAGTCGATGTTGCAGGAGAAGGTGTTTGGTCTCCAGAACCTCTCCGAGTGCATGACGGTGCATCGAGACTTCATCTGGACATTCCTCGACCAGATGCCCGTATCAGCTCTGCAGCGCGTGGCAATGAAGGAATATGTGTTCCTGAAGCCATCGGACAATGAGCGCATGCGTCGCCTGCAGTTGCCCGAGGGCGACAGCATCGTGGTGGCGCGCGTGCTCGAGAAAGTGCTTGGAAGTGGGTCGATCGACAGTGAGCGCTTCGCAGATTTGATGGCGTCGCAGGATGCGGGCGGCGACGACTTGAGTGCGTTTGGTAGCCGAGAGTTGTGGCGGCGTGTCGGCGAGGTGCACGGCTCCTTTGATGCGAGCAAGGAACGCCTCGCCGATATCTACGACGACTGGTGGCGCCGCTGGAAGTTGCGCGCCAATTCGCCGATGCAGAAGGTGAAGACGCAACTGTCTGCGACCAATCCGCTGAAGTACCGAGTCGTCGTGGATCTTGTGGGCGATATCTCCGAGGCGTTCACTTGGCGGAATGTGACCATCGCAGAGATCAACGGGACCATCGTTTCCGCCGGCATTTGTGCGTCGTACCGAGACGCGAAGAACACCTGGCCGAAGGATGTGCAGCGCGCCTACGCGACCTACATGCCCAAGCGATCGGACTTCGATCCCTTTGCAAAGATCATCGAAGGTGTCAAGCGCTCCTATCCACTGCAGTACCGAACGCTGGCGCAACGGCTCGCGATCGACTCTCCCTACGGGCGCGTCTGGGCGACGGGTTGCGTGCTGCTCTCGGTCGGGAAGAACGCCGAAGATGACGGCGGCGCCACGCACTCCTTGGACGGCAGCGTGGGCGATGTCGTCCTGTGGCCACCCGTGCGAGCACTCGCACGCAAGGAAGGGCTGCTGAAGTGAGCGCACATTCGGCCGAACGCATCGTGATCATCGGGTCGGGACCCGCAGGGTGGACTGCGGCGATCTATGCGGCTCGTGCAAATCTGAATCCGCTGTGCATCGTTGGTGTGCCTCGCACGGATCCTGCTCCCGTTCTGCCGGGCGGTCAGCTGATGCTGACGACCGAAGTGGAGAACTACCCAGGTTTCCCAAGCGGCATCACAGGCCCGGAACTGATGGAGCATTTTCGTGCACAGGCGGTTCGCTTTGGCGCGCGTGTGCTTGACGAAGATGTGGCTTCGTGCGACTTCTCGAAGCGGCCCTTCCATCTAACGCTCGCGAGCGGTCAGCAGGTGGAGGCGCGCGGCGTGATCATCGCCACCGGCGCGGTCGCCAACTGGCTCGGGGTGCCCAACGAACTGCGCCTCGCACAGAGCGGGGGTGGAGTGAGCGCGTGCGCGGTGTGTGATGGCGCGCTGCCCGTGTACCGCGGGAAGGAACTGGGTGTGGTGGGTGGCGGCGACACCGCGATGGAGGAAGCGATCTATCTCACGAAGTTCGCTTCAAAGGTGCACATCATTCATCGGCGGGATTCGTTCCGTGCATCCAAAGCGATGCAGGATCGACTGCTGTCAATGCCGAATGCCGTCGCCGTCTGGAACAGTCGCGTGGTGGAGGTGCTCGGCGGTGATCGCATCGAGGGCGTGGTGCTTGAGGACACGGTCACGGGGGCGCGGCGGAATCTGGCGCTCGGTGGCCTGTTCATTGCCATTGGTCATTCGCCAGCGACGGGATTCCTGCAGTCGAGTGGCGTGGAACTCGATGACAAGGGGTATGTCGCACTTCGCACGCGATCGAGTACCACGAACATCGAGGGTGTTTTCGCCGCTGGCGATGTTGCGGATCCGCACTATCGGCAGGCGATTACCGCGGCGGGCATGGGCTGCCAAGCCGCACTCGAGTGCGAGCGGTGGCTGGCTGCATCGGGCGTGCACTGAAAACAGCCGATTCGTGAAGCGACTCGCGAGGTAACCGCTGCAACTTCTTCAGTGCGGCACCGCAGACGGCAGCGCACTTCGCACGCTCAGTTCGCGCAGTTGTTCGTCGCTGATCGGGCTTGGCGCATCGATCATCAGATCCGCTCCTGACTGCGTCTTGGGGAAGGCGATCACGTCGCGGATGTTGTCCGTGCCGACGACATGCATGACGAGTCGGTCCAGTCCGAACGCCATGCCGCCGTGCGGGGGCGCACCGTGCCGCAGGGCCGACAGAAGGAATCCAAACTTCGCCTGCGCCTCTTCGTTGCTGAGGCCGATCAGATTGAAGACGCGCTGCTGGACATCCATGCGGTGGATGCGGATGGATCCGCCAGCAATCTCGCTGCCGTTGAGTACGAGGTCGTAGCCCGCGCTGAGACACGCTCCGGGATCGCTCTCCAGAATCGGGAACTGATCAGGGTTCGGGCTGGTGAACGGATGATGGAGCGCCACCCAGCGGCGATTCTCGTGGTCCCAGTCGAACATCGGGAAGTCGACCACCCAGAGGAAGTTCCAGCCATCCTTGGGGATCAGACCGAGATCTGCCGCTACACGCAGTCGCAGTTCGCCCATCGTCTTTGTGGCGATCTCCCAGGTGTCGCACGCGAACAGAAGCGCATCACCGACCTCGAGCCCGACCCGCGCGGCGAGCGCATCCTTGATGGGCTCGAGGAACTTCGCGATGCCAGTCTCGAGTCCTGCGGCGGTGCGCTTGACCACGGGCACACCTCCCGCACGGAATGTGCGAACCCATTCGGTGTAGCCATCGGTGAGTTTGCGCGTCAGCTTCTCCGCGCCGCCGGGCACACGAATGCACTTGACGACTCCGCTGCGTCCAGCAGGACTTCGCTTGGCGAGCGCCTCTTGGAACACCTTGAAATCGCACTTCGCGGCAAGGTCGCTGATGTCCTCGATCGGCAACTCGAAGCGCGTGTCGGGGCGATCAATGCCATACCGCTCCATCGCCTCGGCCCAGGTCATGCGGGGGATTTCGCCGATGTCGTGAGCGAACAGTTCCTGCCATAAGCCGCGCGTGAATCCGCTCATCATGTGGATCACATCATCGCGGTCCACGAAGGACATCTCGAGATCGATCTGGCTGAACTCCGCCTGACGGTCCGCGCGCGGATCTTCGTCGCGCAGGCAGCGGCAAATCTGCAGGTAGCGATCACAGCCAGCGACCATCAGGATCTGCTTGAACAGTTGGGGGCTCTGCGGAAGCGCGTACCAACTGCCGGGGTGCAAGCGGCTCGGTACCACAAAATCGCGTGCACCTTCGGGCGTGGACTTGATCAGCAGCGGCGTTTCAATCTCCATGAAACCCTGCGATGCGAAATAGTCGCGCGTGAACTTTGTGATCCGAGAGCGCGTCCGCAGGATCGACTGCATGCGCGGGCGCCGCAGATCGATGTAGCGGTATTGCAGGCGCGTCTCCTCGTTGATGCGGTCCGCATCATGCTCATCTGGCAGAATCGGCGGCGTTTCCGCTTTGTTGAACACCTCCAGTTCCTCGGCGACGAGTTCCACTTCTCCGCTCGCGAGTTTCGGGTTCGCGCCGCCGGTGCGGATGCGTATGCGCCCGCGCACGCCGATGACATCCTCGCGGCGCACGGCGCGAGCGCGTTCCATCAGTTCCTCGGACCCGCCCTCGAATACCACCTGTGCGAGACCTTCCTTGTCGCGCAAGTCGACGAAGAACAGCGCTTTGCCTTGCTCACGGTAGGTGTTGACCCAGCCGCAGAGTGCGGCAGTCTTGCCGGCATCTGAAGCTCGCAGTTGTCCGCAGAAGTGGGTTCGCTTGATCATGACTGTGTCTTGCCCTTGGTGAAAGCGGAAGGGGTGGGATGCTACCGACACGGCACAGTCTCCACGGGTTACCCTTCGCCCACAATGGCGCAGATGGCGTCCGACAGGCGAACTACCGTGCTGTTCACCGCGTTCGAGCCGTCGGGCGACGCGCACGCCGCGCCCGTGATCGCTGCGCTTGTGCAGCGTGATCCGACGATCCGCATCGCCGCGTGGGGCGGGCCGCGCATGCGAGCCGCGGGCGCAGAGATGCTCGGTGTGACAGCGGAGGATGGCGCGATGGGGCTTGCGGGGCTCGCCAAGATCGGACTCGTGCGCCGCGTTCGTGCCGCTGCAGTTGCATGGTCGCGCGAGAACGCCGTCAGCGTGCATGTGCCCGTGGACAGTCCCGCTGCAAACTTCCCGGTGGTGCGTGCGCTTCGACCGCTTGGGGTGAAGACCGTGCACCTCGTGGCACCGCAACTCTGGGCGTGGGGGAGTTGGCGAATCCGAAAGCTGCGGCGCCGAACGGATCTTGTTCTCTGTCTGCTTCCTTTCGAGCAGGAATGGTTTCGATCGCGCGGTGTGCCTGCGGCGTTCATCGGGCATCCGGTGATGGAGCGGCGGCTCGATGTGGCGCAGCTCGATGCGGATGCGCTTCGACTGCCGAGCGGCTCGCCGCGCATTGCGATGCTGCCGGGCAGCCGTAGCCAGGAGTTGCACGCGAACCTTCGTTCGCTCATGGAGACATTTGCGCTGCTCCGCCAAGCGCATCCGCAGGCAGTGTGCGTGCTTGTTGCGGCGAACGAAAACCTCCGCCGCCTTGGGCAGCAGATCGCCCCCACGAGGCCGAGTGGTCTGCATGTGCAGGTCGGCGGGCTCGATGCGGTTCTTCATTGGTGCGACTTGGCGCTGAATGTGTCTGGAACGGTCTCGCTCGATGTGTCGCTGCATGCCAAGCCGATGGTCGGCGTCTACCGAATCTCCGCGCCCTCGCTTGCTGTTTCGCGTCTGCTGCTGCGATCGCCTGTTCGACTGCTCCCGAACATCATTGCCGGTCGCAAGGTTGTGCCCGAGTTCGTACCGACAACGGCGGGTGCGCAGGCTTTCGCAGCTGCCGCCGATTCGCTGATCCGAGATTCACGCGCCGCGGGCGAGGCGCGAGCGGCACTGCGCGCAGTGGTGCAGCGTTTTGCGGGGCATGACTCGGGGTTCGAGGCGGCGGCGTTCATCGACCATGTCCGTCGCGGCGGCAGCACCGAGGCAGCGGCGCTCGACTCAGTGGTGCCCGCGGCGCGTTCCTCGCGGATCAGGGCGCATGGGATGGCTTCGCCGTAGCATCCACGGCACCAACGATGAAACCACTTTCCACGACCGTCGCTGCATGCGTTTCGCTGGTGATTGCTGCAGCATCCTTCGCACAGAACGGCACGATCAAGATCGTCAGCAGCCTGCCTCGCACGGGCAGCGCGAATGCGCAGACTGGAACGATCGTGAACGGCATCAAGATGGCGATTGCCGAAGTCGGCGGCAAGATCGACGGATACGAGATTGCGTACGAGGACTGGGACGATGCGAGTCCACAGCGCGGAAACTGGGATCCCACCGTCGAAGCTCAAAACGCCAACAAGGCTGTGACCGACCAAACGATCGTGGGCTACATCGGCACCTTCAACAGCGGTGCGGCCAAGATTTCGATGCCTGAACTGAACCGTGCGGGACTCGTGATGATCAGTCCTGCCAACACCTATTCTGGTCTCACAAAGCCAGGACTCGGCGAGGCGAACGAGCCCGCGATCTATCGACCTTCGGGCAAGATCAGCTACTTCCGCGTCGTTCCAACGGACGACTTGCAGGGAGCCGTTGCGGCAGAGTTTGTTGCGGCGTCAGGAGCCAAGCGCGTCTTCGTCTTGCACGACCGAGAGCTGTACGGCAAGGGAATCGCGGAGGTGTTCGAGCGGCGTGCAAAGGAACTGGGTTTGGAGGTCGCTGGTTTGGAGGGGATCGATACCAAGGCTGCCAACTACAAGTCGCTTGCACAGAAGGTCAAGTTCTCCAAGAGCGATGCCGCGTTCTTTGGCGGAACGACGCAGACCAACGCAGGGCAGGTGGCGAAGGATCTGCGCAGCGCGGGATTCACTGGGATATTGGTGGTGCCCGACGGCTGCTGTGAGGAGGCCTTCATCCAGGCTGCTGGCGCGAAGAACCTCGAGGGAAACACCTTCGTCACTTTCGGAGGGCTGCCGCCAGCGGAGCTCACGGGTCGTGGTGCGCAGTTTCGTGATGGGTATCGCAAGATGTACGGCGCCGATCCCGAGGCCTATGCGGTGTACGGATACGAGTGTGCGCGCGTGCTGCTCGACGCGATTCGCCGTGCCGCGACCAAGGATCGCACGGGCGTCCTGCAAGCAGTCTCACAGACCAAGGATTTCGATGGGGCGCTTGGTATCTGGAGTTTCGATGCCAACGGTGACACCACGAATCGGGTGATGAGCATCAACGCCGTCAAGGACGGCAAGTTCGTTTTCGTGAAGCGTGTGGGCGATGCCTCGGTCGCAGGTGCGGCCAAGAGTTCAGAAACACCTGCGGACGCAACGGCGCGGTGAGTGTGGCGCCCATGAGTGCTCGCGGGCGAGCGGTGAGTTGAGCAATCGGCGCGAAAGCATGGAACTCGAATTTTTCCTGCAGCAGCTGATCACGGGGCTATCGAATGGCATGATCATTGCGCTGATTGCCATCGGCTACACGATGGTGTACGGAATCATCGAGCTGATCAACTTCGCGCATGGCGACCTCTTCATGCTCGGTTCCTTTCTTGCGCTCACGATTCTCGGTGCGCTTGGGATGGATGCATGGGTGGGGGGCGGCAGCTGGATCGGGGTGCTTCTGCTTCTGCTGTGCTGCGCGGTGTTCTGCGCGGGGCTGAACTGGACCATCGAGCGCGTGGCGTACCGTCCACTTCGCGCGTCCGGCAAACTGTCGCTGCTCGTGAGCGCCATTGGCGCCAGTTTCATCCTCGTCAATCTCGGGCTGTTTTGGGGCGGTCTGCCGATGGAGGTTTTTGCCGGCGGCGTGGCAGCGGCTGCGCCCAAGGACTTCCCGCCGCTTGTTCCCAATACGAATCTGCTCGGTGCAGATTCGCTCGTTCAAGTGACACCCAAAGATTTGCTCGTGCTCGGTGTCACGCTGCCGCTGATGCTCGGACTTACGTGGATCGTCACACGCACGCGCTTGGGGAAGGCAATGCGTGCCACCGCACAGAATCCAATCGCTGCGCGCCTGATGGGGATCGATACCGACCGCGTGATCGGCGCGACCTTTTTGATTGGTGGTGCCCTTGGCGGTTTCGCGAGCGTGATCTACGCGCTCTACAACAACACGATTTCCTTTCAGATGGGGTACCGCGCCGGAATGGATGCGTTCACCGCGGCTGTCCTCGGGGGCATCGGCAGCATGCCAGGCGCGGTTGCTGGTGCGCTTGTCATTGGACTCGTGCGTGCCATGAGCGATGGCTATTTGGAGACACGCTGGACCAACACGATCGTGTTCGGGATTCTGGTGTTGATCCTCATCTTCCGTCCGAGTGGTCTGCTTGGTTCGCGCGCCAAGGAGAAGGTGTGATGCGCGCACGACTGAATCCGATCCTGATCTTCTTCGCTGTTGCGTCCGTGCTGCCGATGTTCTTCGGCGCCACAGGTCTCTTTTACGACGCGTTCCAGTCGATCTTCGTGTTCGCGCTCGTGGGTCTTGGCCTGAACATCATCACGGGCTTCACCGGCATGCTCAATCTCGGCATGGCGGCGTTCATGGCCATCGGTGCGTACGCATTCGCCATCCTCACGTGCGACATCTATCCATTCCAAGTGGGTTTCTGGTGGGGACTCCTCTTGGCGGGTGCGATTGGCGCGCTCGCTGGATTCCTGATTGGTGCGCCGACGCTTGGGTTGAGTGGTGATTACCTCGCGATCGTCACGATGGGCTTCGGCGAAATCACGCTCGATGTGCTGAAGAACCTTGAGGCGATCACCAAGGGCACCCAAGGGATCAATCCGCTGCCCCGGCCGACGATCGGCGGATGGACGATCGAACTGCAGCATGAGCGGAGTTGGTACTACCTGCTGCTTCTGATTCTCGCGGTTGCGGTACTGCTTGTGCGTCGTCTTGAACGCAGCCGAACAGGACGCGCATGGCTGTCGATTCGCGAAGACGCGCTGGCAAGCCAGTGCATGGGCATCCCCCCCAAGCGAACTCGCATGATCGCCTTCGCCACGGGCAGTGCGATCGCGGCAATCGGTGGTGCATTGTTCGCGGCCCTCTTGAGTTCCACGGGTGAGCCGAACTCGTACGACTTTCAAGTGTCGATTCTTGCGCTGTGCATCATCATTGTTGGCGGCATGGGAAGTGTCGCCGGCACGCTGGTGGGCGCGGTTGTGATGGTCGGTATGAACGCCATCGTGCTCGTCAAGCTCGCGGACTGGTTCGGCTCGCGCGAGCAGAGTTCATCCTCGAATGTTCTTGCAAGCCCGAACAACTGGAAGTACCTGATCTTCGGACTCGCGCTCATCCTTGTCGTTCGGCTGAAGCCAGAGGGGCTGGTGCCCCCTCGCCTCGAAGCTGACATGGATGGACAATCGCCGAACTCACCCAAGTCGCGGTCGGGTGCTTCGGCGGAGGGAGCGGGCTCATGAGCCTTCTTGAAGTGCGGGACATCACGATGCGTTTCGGTGGACTGACCGCAGTCGATGGCGTGACCTTCGATCTGCGTCAGGGGGAGATTCTTGCCGTGATCGGCCCCAACGGCGCTGGCAAGACAACTCTGTTCAATGCGATCACCGGGGTCTACGAGCCCACACAAGGGAGCGTGAAGTTCCGTGGTGCGCAGGTGAGGCGCAATCCCGATCTGAAACTCTTCGGTCGGGCAGCGGTTGTCGGCGTTCTCGGGGCGATCAGCACGTTTGTTGCGCTGAACACGCAAGAAATCTGGACGGCGGCAATCGACGCGAACTATCTGCTCGACAAGCCATTTCCCTGGCGCAAGGCGCTCTTCGACGCATGGAACACCGCGCGGGCTGCGCCGCTCGTGTGGGGGTTGATCCCAGCGATGGTGGGTGGCATTCTCGGTGCTGCCGCAGTGCTCGCGCTCTGGCAACACCTTCGCCGTACGCCTGATCTGATCGCTCGCGCGGGGCTCGCGCGCACCTTCCAGAACATCCGTCTCTTCACGGATCTCAGTCTGATCGAGAATGTGCTCGTCGGCATGGACAGCCGTTTGCAGTGTGGCTACTGGACCAATGTGCTGCGCCTGCCCGCGTTCGCCCGCGAGCGTTCGCGGAGTACGGCGGAGGCGATGGAACTGTTGGCGTTCGTGGGACTCGCCGATCGTGCCAAGACCGCGGCGAGCAGCTTGCCGTACGGACATCGTCGCCGACTGGAGATTGCGCGTGCGCTCGCAAGCAAGCCCGCTGTGCTGCTGCTCGACGAACCTGCTGCAGGCATGAACCCATCGGAAGTGACATCACTGATGCAGTTGATCCGTCGGGTTCGGGATCGCGGAGTCACAGTGATCCTCATCGAGCATCACATGAAACTCGTGATGGGCATCAGCGACCGCATCGTGGTGCTGCAGTATGGGCGCAAGATCGGTGAGGGAACGCCGCAGGAGATTCAGGCGGACCGCCGCTGCATTGAGGCATATCTCGGCGCGGAGGACGAGCTGTGACCGACATCATGCTCGAAGTGAACGCCCTCGAAGTCCGCTACGGCGCTGTGCAGGCGCTGCGCGGCGTTTCGCTTGATGTACGGCGGGGGGAGATCGTGTCGCTCATTGGCACGAATGGTGCGGGGAAGAGCTCAACGCTCATGGCTATCTCGGGCATCGTGCGCGCGAGCGCAGGCGGCATCGCATTCGAAGGGCAGGCCATCCTCGGACGCCCTGCGCACGAGATCGTCGCTCGTGGACTGGCGCAAGTCCCCGAGGGGCGCCGGGTGTTTCCACGGCTGACTGTGCGTGAAAATCTTGAGATGGGCGCATTTCTGCAGCGTGGGCCCATCGGTACGGATCTCGACCGAGTTCACGCGCTTTTCCCCGTGCTCTTGGAGCGTTCGCAGCAACTTGCGGGAACGCTCTCGGGTGGAGAACAGCAGATGCTTGCCATCGGTCGCGCGCTGATGGGGCGACCGCGGCTGCTGATGATGGACGAGCCGAGCATGGGCATCGCGCCGATTCTGGTCGCACGCATTTTCGAGGCTATTCGTGAGTTGAATCGCCAAGGCTTGACGGTCCTGCTCGTCGAGCAGAACGCGCGCGCTGCACTTCGACTCTCAAGCCGCGCCTTCGTCGTCGAAAATGGTCGCACAACGATCACAGGTTCCGGAAGCGAACTGCTGCACGACGCGCGGATAGCGAGCGCCTATCTCGGCGGCGCCTAACGCGCCGCGCGTTCACCACTCTTCGATGCCGCTCTGGTGCACTTCGGCAGCGCTGCGGCGGGGCGGTAAATCGCCGAGTTCCTCGGGGCGATCGTCATACGCCACACGGTCCACCGAGTAGAAGCCATCGCATCGCCACAACGGCAAGTGCTGATCGAAGTGCTCGTTCACGAGCCGTTCCATCTGGCTCAAGCTGCCCGCCGTTGCCCAGATCGTCACATATCCACCCTTGTTAGGGCGGTCATGCCGAGTCGCAAGCACGATCGCATGCCACAGCACAAGCCCGAGCTTGCGCCCGGTGTCGTCGACATTCGCATCGGGGTCCACATCCAGCTCCAGCCGCCACGCGTCACGCAGTTGCAGGAGAATCTCGTCAAGATCGGGACTTTGATCGTCGAGCACCTGCAAGACTTCGCGCAGCTGTGACGGAGGCTCCTCCGAGTGTTCGAGATCGTGCGGCCATGTCTCAAGCACTTCGCGCAAGCCATGGCGTGCAAGCATCGACTCGACCTGCCGTCGCATGGAGATTGGCACATTGATCAGGAGGCCTTTCCATGTATCGAGGAACACCTCCACGAAAGGCTGCTCCGCGTTTGCCCCCGCACCGATCGAACCGTCCTCGAGCAGCAGTTGCTCGTAGTGATCCCAGACGCGCAGGAATTGCTCGCGCCCGATCGGCTCGGTGCCGAGATAAATGTCGAGCGCTCGGTAGGCGTCGCGTGAACCGATCTCCACGATCGGCACCACTTCCGCGGGCAGGAACCCGAAGGCATCACGGATGAGCGCGCCGAGACGATCGTGGCTGATCACCACATGGAACGCGTATGTGTCCGGATCGCCGTCCTCGCCCGGGCAATACTCGAGTGTGTAGCCCTGCTGCGGTGCGGGCAGCGAGATCGGTTCAATCCCGAGCGGGAACTTGTAGCCCTCGACTTCCGAGCGTGTCAGATCACTGCGAAGCTCATACTCCCGCATCGGATGCATGGTACGCCCCATGCCTTCCACCAAGAAGTCCCCGATCACGCGCCTGCTCAATCGCGTTGAGCAACCAGGTCCACTCGGCGAGCAGATAGGGAACACCCATGCGGCTGTGCAGATCTCGAACCGCAGCATGCACGGATTCCGCGAGCGGTTCCTGCCAGGGACGCGCCGTGATGTCGCAGTGATAGGTACGACAGCCCGTCGGTCGCACACCGTGGATGGTGCACATGGTTCCACCAAGGAAAGCGCATGCGCCACGGTTGAGTGCGTGCGCAGCCTCCGCCGCATGCAGGGATCGCCCGATTCGCTGAAGCGTCCAAAGTGCCTCAAGACCCGTGACCGCAAGCAGATGTCCATGTTCGCCAAAGCGACAGCAGCGCCCGGATGCGACACAGAGAGGCCGGTGCACTTCCGTGACATCGTCGATGTGCACATGGAGTGCGCGCAGGCAGTCATCGACATCTCTGCCAGCGGCAGCAACCGCCCAGCGGCCGATGCATTCATCTGTCGGTTGTTCGGTCGGGATGAGCGGGTGCACGGCGCGCTTCACCATGGCGCAGCAGCGTTGTCCGCATCATCCTGTCCTCGCAGGATGCGGATACGTTCAACGGGAATGAGCGTTCCAGAGTCCATGCCAGGGCAAGGTGTGCGATCTTTCGCGGCGCGCCACGACCGCGCGCTTCGGATGTTGTCGCCCCAGAAGGGCCAAGTGCGACACTGCGTGGGGCGAGCGAGATAGACGCGGCACAGCGCCTTGCCCGGCTGCGTGGTGCGATCGAGAAACTCACAGTCGAAACCGTGTTCGGTTTCGTGCTCGTTCAAGGACCGACGACCTTCGATCAGGCGCGAGTGGCGCAGCAGGAACTCATCAGTCGTGATTCCGAGTGCTGCTGCCATTGCGGTCGCCTCCGCATCCGTATGCCACACGGCGCCTGGTCCGCCCGTGCAGCAATTGCCGCACTGCGTGCAGGAAAACCGAAGCCCATCCTGGTACCAGGGGGCGTCAGCCGATTGCGGCTGCGAGTCGGCCATGGCGCTGCTTCCGATACGGCGGCTTCACTCGTCGTTGCCGCCGTCCTCGTCGTCCGAAGACTGTGAATCCTCGGCGATGAGTTCCTCCGTTTCCACGGCGACCGCAGCCTCCTGAATGGTGGGCGCAGCCCCGCGGCGATCGGCGCCGAGTTCCTCGGCCATACGCGCGGCGGAGGCCATTTCGGAGACCTCTGAGTAGTCGTACTCGTAGCCTTCGACGAGCGGCTTGACCACCATGCTTGTGTAGGCCTCAAAGCCCGTTCCTGCAGGGATAAGGTGTCCGAGCAGAACGTTCTCCTTCAGTCCCACGAGCGTGTCCACCGCGCCCTTGAGTGCGGCTTCGGTGAGAACCTTGGTGGTTTCTTGGAAACTTGCGCCCGAGAGGAAGCTCTCGGACTGCAGCGATGCCTTGGTGATGCCGAGCAACAGCGTTCGTGCGCGTGCAGGCTTTGGCTTGCGTGTCTTCGCGGGGGTCTTACCCGCAAGTTCCGCCTCAGCGTTTGCCTGCTTTGCTTCATCTTTCGTGACCAGCGTTCCCTTGACCAGTGTCGTGCCGCCACCATCCTCCACGCGGAGGCATTGCGCGAGTTGATCGTTCACCTCGCGGAACACATAGCGCTCGACCACATCGTTGGGCAGCAGACTGCTGTCGCCCACATCGACAACGCGAACCTTGGAGAGCATCTGTCGCAGCACGACTTCAATGTGCTTGTCGGAGATGGGCACGCCCTGAGCGCGGTACACGTTCTGCACTTCGGTGAGCATGTAGCGATACAGCTCGTCCTCGCCCTTGATGGCGAGAATCTCCGAAGGCGTGAGTGCACCTTCTGTCAGAGGATCACCCGCCTCAATCTCGTCACCCGAATGCACCAAGAGGCGCTTGCCTTGCAGCACGTAGTGGTCTTCGGCCAACTCTTCCTTCGCACCTTCGGCATGCACGCGGATGGTCATCTTGCCACGGCGTTCGTTCGGCAGCAGTTCCACCCGCCCTGAGATGCGTGCAAGCACGGCAGGGTCGCGCGGGATTCGCGCTTCAAAGATCTCGGTCACGCGAGGGAGACCGCCGACGATGTCGGCCGAACGCGCCGCACCCTTGGGGGTGAACGCGATGCGCTGACCAGCTTCGATTTGCTGCCCGTCGCGAACTTCGATGTGCGCCTTCGCCGGCAGATGGTGGAGATCGAGCACCTTGCCGCTCGAATCCTCGATCGTGATGCGCGGGTGCATTTCACCCTTGTGCTCAATGACCACCATTTCTTCTTTGTTGGCCTTGCGCTCGATTCGGACAGTCTCGCCCTCTTCGATGTCGCGGAAGTGAATCTTTCCGCTCTTCTCGGCAAGGATCGGAGAAACATGCACATCCCACTCAAGAACCGGTTGACCCTTCTTCACTTCGGTCCCTGATGCGACAAGAAGTTGAGCGCCGTAGGGCACCTTGTACTTCTCGAGCTCGCGCCCCTTCGAATCGAGCACGCGCACCTCGCCCGTCTTTCGGAGAGCGATGCGCTTGGTGCCGTTGCCTTGGGCTGGAACATCACCGCAGTCCACGAACTCGACGCGTCCAGCCTGCGTGACCTTCCACTGGTTTTCGGTCGTGGCGCTGACTGCGATACCACCCGTATGGAATGTTCGCATTGTCAGCTGGGTTCCTGGTTCGCCGATGGACTGTGCGGCGATGATGCCGACTGCCAGTCCTTCTTCGACCAAGCGCCCCGTCGACATGTCCATGCCGTAACAGGTGGCGCACACACCGCGGGGCGTGAGGCAGGTGAGTGGGCTGCGGACATACACCGTTCGAACGCCCATCTCTTCGATCTGGCGTGCCTTGTCGAGCGTGATGATCTCGTTCTTGGCAACGATCGTCTTGTCGGTGCGCGGATCCACGATGCTCTCGCAACTGGTTCGGCCCTTGATGATGTCGCGGAGCGGGACATCGATTTCCTCACCCTTGTAGATCGCTTCCTTCGCAATGCCCTTGTTCTGACCGCAGTCATGCTCAATGACCACGACCGACTGCGCCACATCACACAACTTTCGCGTGAGGTAACCAGAGTCCGCGGTCTTCAGTGCTGTGTCAGAAAGACCCTTTCGCGCGCCGTGGGTGGACGAGAAGTACTCGATCACAGAGAGCCCCTCGCGGAAGTTCGACTTGATCGGCGTTTCCATGATCTCGCCACTCGGCTTGGCCATCTGACCGCGCATGCCCGCGAGCTGTTGCATCTGGGTCTTGTTGCCTCGCGCGCCCGAGTCCATGAACATGTAGACGGGATTCATGTAGCGAGCATTTCGCGCAGCACCCGATGGTTTGCCTGGCACATTGCCTGCCACGAGCGTGCTCGAGGCGGTCGAAGTGCGGCGGTCGTTCTTCAGCGACTCGAGCACCATCGCGGACAACGCGTCACGGCACTGCGCCCATGCATCCATGACGCGGTTTCGTCGCTCGTCGTCGGTGGTGTTTCCGTCTTCGTACGCCGAACGAGCCAAGTCCACCTTGCGCTGGCTTGCCTCGATCAGGCGTTCCTTGTCGGCGGGAATGCTGAGGTCCGTGATACCGAAGGAGAGGCCGCTCGTGGTGCTGGCCTTGAATCCGGTTTCCTTGAGCGCGTCGAGCAGTTCGATGGTGGCGCCCTTCCCAAGACGCGCAAACGTGTCATCGATCACGCGAGCCGCGCCCTTCTTTCCGAGAGCGCAGTTGTAGAACGGCATGCCGTCCGACAGAATCTGCGAGAACACCACGCGACCGACTGTCGTGCGGAGCCGACGGTTCGTGGGCGTTGCCACGGGGGCATCGCCAGCGGATTGAATCACTTCGCGGAAGCGTTCAAGCCGTACGTCGACCCATTCATGCACGCCGATCTTGCCCAAGTCATGCGAGAGCAGCATCTCCTGAACGCAGCTGAAGGCGGGAACCTTCGCGTCTGCCGCGGGCTTGTCGATCGGCGCCGCGGTCAGGAAGTACACGCCCATCACGATGTCCTGCGAAGGGCTGACGATGGGATTGCCGTTGGCGGGTGAGAAGATGTTGTGCGTGCTCATCATGAGCACCTGTGCCTCGACTTGCGCCTCGACGGAGAGCGGCAAGTGAACCGCCATCTGATCGCCGTCGAAGTCGGCGTTGTAGGCGGTACAGACGAGTGGATGCACCTTGATGGCGTTGCCTTCCACAAGCACAGGCTCAAACGCCTGAATGCCCATTCGGTGAAGCGTGGGAGCTCGGTTGAGGAGCACGGGGTGGTTGCGCGTGACCTGATCGAGAATGTCCCAGACTTGGCTGTCGCGCCGCTCAAGCATTCGCTTGGCGCTCTTGATGGTGTCGGCGAGCCCGTGCTCCTTCAGCTTGCGGATGATGAACGGCTGGAAGAGCTCGAGAGCGATCTTCTTCGGAAGACCGCACTGCCAGAGCTTCAGCTCGGGACCGACCACGATGACGGAGCGCGCCGAGTAATCGACTCGCTTGCCAAGCAGGTTCTCACGGAACCGACCCTGCTTGCCCTTGATCATGTCGGTGATCGACTTCAGTGGCCGGTTGCTGGAACCGAGCACTGGTCGGCGGCAACGGCCATTGTCGAACAATGCGTCGACCGCCTGTTGCAACATGCGCTTCTCGTTGCGAATGATGACCTCGGGGGCGTTGAGGTCCATCAGCTTCTTGAGACGGTTGTTGCGATTGATGATGCGACGGTAGAGATCATTGAGATCGCTCGTCGCAAAGTTGCCGCTCTGCAGGAGCACCAGCGGACGGAGTTGCGGCGGGATGACTGGCACGACATCGAGCACCATCCACTGCGGATCGTTCTGCGAACCGCGGATTTGTTCGACGATCTTGAGTCGCTTGGAGAGATCCTTCGCCTTCTGCTTGCTGCGAGTCTCCGCCAATTCCGTTCGAACCTCATTCGCGATGGCATCGAGATCAAGCAGTGCGGGGGAGAGCAGTTCACGGATCGCCTCTGCGCCCATCATCGCGGTGAACTTCCCTGGATACTTGGTCGAGTAGTCGCGGAACTCGTCGTCCGAAAGCACCTGCTTGAACTCCAGATCTGTCGAGCCTGGATCGGTCACGACATAGTCTTGGAAATAGACGATCTTCTCGATGTCGCCGGTGCGCATGCCGAGCAGCGTTCCAAGGCGACTTGGCAGTGCCTTGAAGAACCAGATGTGGACAGCGGGCGCCGCGAGGTTGATGTGCCCCATGCGCTTGCGGCGCACGCGCGAGTGAGTGACTTTCACGCCACAGCGGTCACAGATGATGCCCTTGTACTTCGTGCCCTTGTACTTGCCGCATGCGCACTCATAGTCCCGCTCTGGACCGAAGATTCGCTCGCAGAAGAGACCGTCGCGCTCGGGGCGATAGGTGCGGTAGTTGATCGTCTCTGGCTTCTTGACCTCGCCGAAGCTCCAACTTCGGATGTCGTTTGGGCTCGCCAGCTGGATGCGGACGGCGCCGTAGTCATTCACTCGGTCAAAAACGCTTTCGGCCATGTTGTTCATGGTGTGTCTCTCGAATCTGCGGTCGGTGTCGGATCAGATCAGGGAAGAGTCGTTTCAGTCGCTGTTCAATCAGTGAGGAATCAATCGTTCGCAGGCGCAGCCCGTCAGATCACGGGCTCCACCACTTCACCATCCAACTTCTCAAGCTGGATGTTGAGGCAGAGACCCTTGATTTCCTGACAGAGCACATCGAAGACCACGGGCATGCCAGCCTCGAGCGTGTTGTCGCCCTTGACCATGGACTCGTAGATCTTCTGACGACCTTCTGTGTCGTCACTCTTGACGGTCAGCAGCTCTTGCAGCACGTATGCGGCGCCATAGGCCTCGAGCGCCCACACTTCCATCTCGCCAAAGCGCTGTCCACCCGTTCGTGCCTTGCCGCCGAGGGGCTGCTGTGTGATGAGGCTGTACGGTCCCGTCGAACGAGCATGAATCTTGTCGTCGACAAGGTGATGCAGCTTCAGCAGGTACATGTAGCCCACGGAAGTGCGCTGGTGGAACGCCTCGCCGGTGCGACCGTCGTACAGCTGCACCTTGCCGTCTTCGGGCATCAGGGCGAGCAGCTCTCGAGCGGAGCCCGCATTCTTGCGCGTCGACTCGAACGATGAGACCCGCTCATTGACATGGGCGTTCGCCTCGTGGATCGCTTGGAAAATCTCCGTCTCGGTCGCCCCATCGAACACGGGCGTCACGGCTTGGAATCCAAGCACCTTCGCTGCCCATCCAAGATGCGTCTCAAGGATCTGCCCGACGTTCATACGACTGGGCACGCCAAGCGGATTGAGCAGCACCTCGACGGGAGTTCCGTCTTCGAGGAATGGCATGTCAGCCTCGGGAACGATTCGCGCAATCACGCCCTTGTTGCCGTGGCGACCAGCCATCTTGTCGCCCACCGACAGTTGGCGCTTGGTGGCCAAGTAAACCTTGACCATCTCCAACACGCCTGATGGCAACTCATCTCCACGGCGCATGTGGTTGACTCGGCGGTCCTTCTCGCGGCGAAGCTTCTGGATGCGCGGCCAGAACTGGTTGTACGCCACGAGCGCCTCATCGCGGGACTCCTTTGAGCCCTTGATCCACTTCTCTTGGAAGCCATCAATCTGTTCGATGATGACATCAGGGAGCTCGCTTGCACCGACGCGTTGGCGGGTCGAAGGATCGACCATTTCCGTACCGGTAATGCGATTAATCTCCGAAGCCATCTGCTTGAAGAGCGTGATGGCCTTGGCGTCCATCTCCGTCTCGAAGGCGGCAATCTGCTTCTTCAGTGCCTTCTTTTGTTCGTCTGTTTGATGCTGGCGACGACTAAAGCTCTTCGCAGCGATCACGACACCTTCGGTGCCCGCGGGCACTTCAAGCGAATCGTTCTTCACATCCTCGCCCGCGCGACCGAAAATCGCATGGAGCAGCTTCTCTTCAGGAGAAAGCTCGCTCTTGCTCTTGGGACTGACCTTGCCGACAAGGATGTCGCCAGGGCCAACGCGCGCACCAACACGGATGACGCCATGCTCGTCGAGGTTGCGCAGCGCGCTCTCCGAAACATTGGGGATGTCTGCGGTGAACTCTTGGCGACCAAGCTTGGTTTCGCGTACCTCCACCTCGAATGACTCGATGTGAATCGACGTGAAGACGTCATCCTTGACCAGTCGCTCGCTGATCACGATCGCGTCCTCGAAGTTGTAACCATCGAAGGTGTTGAATGCCACGAGGACATTTTTCCCGATCGAAAGTTCGCCCTCCTGAGTGCTTGCACCGTCTGCGATGATCTCGCCTGCCTTCACGCGCTGCTTCAGCTTCACGATGGGCTTCTGGTTCTGGCAGGTCTTCTCGTTCAAGCCAACGAACTTCCGCAAGACATACTCGTCGGCGTTGTCGATGATGATCCGTTCCGAGTCGACAAAGGTGACCGTGCCGCCACGCTCGGCGCGCACAATCATGCCGCTCGCCTTGCCCACGGACCTTTCCATGCCCGTTGCCACGAGCGGCGGATCGACCTTCACCAATGGCACCGCCTGACGCTGCATGTTGGAACCCATGAGCGCACGGTTCGCATCGTCGTGTTCGAGGAAGGGGATCAGCGCAGCCGACACGCCGACGGTTTGCTTGGGACTGCTGTCCACAAACTGCACCTCGGTCGACTCTGCAGTGACGAGCTCTCCACCACGGCGCACAAGAACAAGATCCTCATCGATCTTGCCATCCTTGTTCAGCGTCTCGCTTGGGGCGAGGATGCTCTTGATCTCCTCGTCGGCTCGAAGCTTGATGCTCTTGCCGCTCGCCTTTCGGTTGTTGACCTCCTGATAGGGGGTCAGCAGGAATCCATAGTCATCCACTTCCGAGTAGATGCCGAGGCTCGCGATCAGGCCGATGTTTGCACCTTCTGGCGTTTCGATGGGACAGATGCGCCCGTAATGCGAGATGTGCACATCGCGCACTTCGAAGCCCGCGCGCTTGAGGTTGAGACCGACGGGGCCGAGCGCCGAAAGGCGGCGTTCATGTACCAACATCGAAAGCGGGTTGGTCTGATCGACCACCTGCGAAAGCTCGCCACGCCCGAAGAAGAACTCGATCGCGCTCGAGATGGACTTCGAGTTGACGAGATCGGCGATCTTGTACGACGTGTCGGACGGATCCTTCACGCTCATGCGCTCCTGCACGGTGCGCTTCAGCTTGAGGAATCCCTTGCGTATCTCTTCGATCGAGAGTTCGTCGAGCGTGCGGAGACGGCGGTTACCGAGATGGTCGATGGCGTCGACATGCGCGCGCGAGAGACGATTCGGCTCAGCAGGGCGGCGCAGTTCGAGCATGTAGCGGACGACAGCAAGCAAGTCCTCGGCGCGCAAGTGCTGCGCCGACTCGCCCACCTGCTTGTACTGCGGATCGTCGGCAAACTTGCGGTTCACACGGAAGCGTCCGACGCGTCCGAGGCGGTAGCGGTTCACATCTTGGAACTTCTCGGCAAAGAGATCGCGCGCCTTTTCCGTCTGCGGCGGGTTGCCAGGACGCAACCGCGCGTAGAGGCGAAGCAGTGCGGCTTCATGCTCGGTGGCTTCCGCGAGGAAGTCGAGTTTCTCCTCTGCAAGCGTGTTCAGAATGAGCGGATCACCAGGGTTGCAGATCGCACGCACGGTCTTGAGGGGGCTGGCCTGAATCACGGCAACCTTGTCCCCGAACGGGACACCAACGCGGCAGAGTTCCTCGCCCGTGTCCTGATCAATGATCAGTTCCGCCGAGTAATGCTCGGGGCGCAGCTTCTCGACGCGCACATCCTCGACTTCGTAGAACAGTTCGAGAATCTTCTCTGTGCTCGAGAACTTCTCGTCCATCGCTCGCAGGAAGGTTGTCGCAGCAAGTTTGGTCGACTGGTCGATTCGCATCGCCAGCACGTCCTTTTTCGTCACTTCCAGTTCGATCCACGAGCCTCGCTCTGGAATGATGCGCGCGCTGTGAAGCGGTCGATCCGCGATACTCGACGCCACCGAGAAGTCGACTCCAGGCGAGCGATGCAACTGGCTGACGATGACTCGCTCCGATCCGTTGACAACGAACTCACCGCCACCGAGAAGAATCGGGATATCGCCGAGATAGATGTCTTCTTCCAGAACCTCCGACGATCCCTCGCGGCGTAGGCGCATCTTCACCCGCCACGGGTAGCCGTATGTGAGACGCAATTCGCGGCACTCGCCTTCGGTGTGCTGAGGCTCGCCGAATGAGTAGGAGACGAACTCCAGTTTCATCTGGCCGTCGTAGCTCTCGATCGGGAAGACTTCCTCGAGCAACGATTGGATGCCGAGATGCTTCTTGCGACTTTCGGGCGCAACATCCTTCTGCAGGAATCGGTCGTAAGCTTCGCGTTGGACTCGCGTCAGATTTGGAACGGGGATCGCGTCGCCGCGCTTCGAGTAGTCACGGACTGTTCGAGTGGTCATGTTCACCTCAGGGGAGTCTCGCTCGGATCGCACACGCACGCGGTCAATTGGATCCCTTCACGGATGCAGCACGACAGCATGGCACAGAGCCATTTCCATCGTTGTTCGCCTCTGAAAAGTGCACCAGCCTGAACGCGCGCCAAGTCCTGAAGCGTAGCAAGACTTGCGTTCTTTGCGCAAGGGCTGCGATCTCAAATTTCTTTCAAGATTTTCGGTTTGAAAGTGAACTTCTCGCTTGCAGGTTGCTATGCAAACGCAAATCGGGCGGTCGTTGGGCGAGTTTGCTGTCGCCACCTTGAGCAAGCCGCAAAAGGAAAACGGACCCCACCGAGGTGGGGTCCGTTGGATGTGCTCCTTCATCCGACTTCCGCTCGTCAGTCGCGGGTCATGCCGTACGCATGCGACTACGCGAGACCAGCGCCAGGCCCGGCGGCCCGCCCAAAGTCACCTAAGGGGTTACTTGAGGGTGACCTTGCCGCCAGCCGCCTCGAGCGCAGCCTTCAGCTTCTCTGCCTCCTCCTTCGGGATGTTCTCCTTCACGGGCTTCGGTGCGCCATCGACCAGGTCCTTGGCTTCCTTCAGACCCAGTCCGGTCGCTTCGCGCACAACCTTAATCACATTGATCTTGCTCGCGCCAGAGTTCTCGAGCACGACCGTGAACTCGGTCTGCTCAACAGCAGCAGCAGCGCCACCGCCAGCATCGCCTGCAGCGGCAACCATCATCGCACCGCCAGCAGCGGGTTCGATGCCGTACTTGTCCTTCATGTAATCCGCCAACTCAACGGCCTCCTTGAGGGTGAGCCCGGCGATGGAGTCGCCGAGTGTTGAGATCTTTGCTTCGTAGGTCTTTGCATCTGACATGTTGAAACTCCTGAGTGTGAATGCTTCCCAGAGGCAGCACCACGAGGTGCCATTTCATCCCCGAAGGGACCAGTGGGAACGCGTTTGGGGATCCGAATCGGTTCAGCCTGCCTTGGCGATGGTCTCGCCCTTCTCGAGGCGTTCCTGAACCTGCTTGACGATGCCGAGCACTCGCTTGCCAGGGGACACAACACCGCCGACAACATTGCGAGCAGGGGAGAGAATGAGCGTGACAAACTGCGACTGCGCTTCCTCGCGGGTGGGGAACTTGCTCAGGCGCTTCACGCCCTCTGCTCCTTCGAACCATGCACCATCGATGCATGCGCCCATGAGCGAGAGCTGCTCGTTCGTCTCGGCGGTCTTGACCAGTTCGCGCGCGATCGTCACAACACTTGTCTGTCCGTACACGATGGCGCGAGGGCCCTTGAGCCCCGCGTTCAGTGCCTCGAGCGGCGTCCCTGCGAATGCCCGCTTCGCCAGCGAGTTCTTCACAACGGTCACGCGCACGCTGCTCGAGCGGAGCTGCGCACGGAGTTGCGTGTTGGCACGCGCGGGCATGCCGCGGAGCTCAACAAGCACCGCCCCTTCGACCTGCTCGAAGCGCTTGCGGTACTCCGAAACGATCATGTTCTTGATTGGCTTGCTCATGGGAAGTCCTTGGTCTTGGTTCGCTTCGGGATCAGACGGCCACAGGAACGCCAGGGCTCATCGAGGCGCTGATGACGCACCGACGGATGTAGGTGCCTTTCGCCGACGACGGCCGAGCCTTCTCGATGATGCCGATGAAATGCTCGATATTGGCGATGAGATCCGAGTCATCGAAGGACATCTTGCCGACGACACAGTGCACATTGCCGCCCTCGTCGTTTCGGTACTCGACCTTGCCTGCCGCGTACTCGCGCACGGCGGTGGCGACATCGGGGGTCACGGTGCCCGCCTTCGGTGAGGGCATGAGTCCCTTCGGACCAAGCACCTTTCCGAGTTTGCTGACCACGCGCATCATGTCGGGGCTTGCGACGGCGACATCGAAGTCCATCCATCCGCCCTCGATGCGTGCAACAAGGTCATCGCCGCCTGCTTCCACTGCACCGGCGGCCTTCGCGGCTGCAATCTTGTCACTCCCGCAGAAGCACACGACGCGCGCCGTCTTCCCCACGCCCTTGGGGAAGGAGATCGCGCCGCGAAGTGCCTGATCGGCTGCCTTCGGATCGATGCCGAGGTGCACAACGATGTTCACCGTTTGATCGAACTTCGGTGCCTTGTACTTGCGAAGCGCGGCGATGGCAGCGGATGGCGACTGCGGTTCCGTGATGCGTCCTTCCATGTTCTTACGAACGCGCTTGCTGTGACCGATGACGCGCGCTCGCGCATTGGGTGTTCGAAGTGCCATGTGTTCAGCCCTCCACCGTCACGCCCATCGAGCGGGCAGTTCCTGCGATGACGCGCATGGCAGCCTCGACACTGCCGGCGTTCAAGTCTTTCATCTTGTCTTCCGCGATCTTGCGAAGTTGCGTTTGTGTCAACTTGCCCACCTTCTCGGTGTTTGGCTTGCCCGAACCCTTCTCGATCTTCAGTGCCGACGCGATCAGCACAGAGGATGGAGAACTCTTGATCTCAAGATCAAAGGTTCGGTCGGCGTAGACGGTGACCACGCAGCCGACCACGCGCCCGTTGAACTCGCGCGTGGCATCGTTGAACTTCTGGATGAACTGTCCGGGGTTGACGCCGTTGGCGCCGAGCACCGGTCCAAGCGGAGGAGCCGGAGTTGCCTTGCCGCCCGGGGCAAGGATCTTGAACTGTTTTTGGATCTTCTTGGCCATGTTTGGAACCTCCCACCTGGCGTGCCCCGACGGGGGGCGGAGCCGGCCCAGCCAAGGTCCGGCGCGCGCAAGTAGTGCATGCGGTCTGGGATGTCGAGCCGCAAAGAGTAGCAGGGCGCTCGGGTGAACGCAAGGCGCGCCCCGACTCAGCCGTGCCGAGTGCAGCGTCCACTTATAGGATGCGGCACTCCAATGTCCACGGATTTCCTCAGCGAACTGACTTGGCGCGGACTGCTTCACCAGACCACCTCGCCGCTTCTGCAAGGGCATCTGCTCTCGGCGGCGCGTTTGGGGTACTGCGGATTCGACCCGACAAGCGACAGCCTGACGGTTGGCAATCTTGTTCCGCTGTTGATTCTGGCACGATGGCAGCGGTCTGGGCACCGTCCGCTCGTGGTGATGGGCGGAGCGACGGGACTGATTGGCGATCCAAGCGGCAAGTCATCGGAGCGTCAATTGTTGAGTGCTGACCGCGTCTTGCACAATATCTCGAAGCAGCGACCCGTGTTCACCCGACTGCTTGACTTCTCTGGAAAGCACGCGGCAAGCATCGTGGACAATGCCGATTGGCTGCTGCGGCTTGGCTACGTCGATGTGCTGCGCGAAGTCGGCAAGCACTTTTCGGTGAATCAGATGATCGCACGCGACTCCGTCGCCGTGCGGCTCAACGAGCGCGAGCAGGGCATCTCCTACACGGAGTTCAGTTACATGGTGCTGCAGGCCTATGACTTCCTCCACTTGCAGCGCACGGCAGGATGCACCGTGCAGATTGGCGGCGCGGACCAGTGGGGGAACATCTGTTCAGGTATCGATCTCATTCGCCGCATCAGTGGCAGCGATGCATTCGGCATCACCAGCCAACTGGTCACCAAGTCCGATGGCACAAAGATCGGTAAGACCGAGAGTGGTGCCGTCTATCTGAACGCCGAGCGCACGAGTCCATATCGCTTCCACCAGTTCTGGCTGCAGAGCGCAGATGATGATGTCGGCAAGTTCCTGCGATGGTTCACCTTCCTGCCGAAGGCGCGCATCGAAGCGATCGAGGCGGAGCATGCGGCAAACCTCGGTGGGCGGGGAGCACAGCGAATGCTTGCAGATGAGGTGACGGAGATGATTCACGGAGCGGAGGAGACCACGCGAGCCAACGCGTGCGCCGCGGCGCTTTTTGCCGGCGACATTCGTTCACTCGATGGGCGATCGGCGGCCGATGTGGCCGCAGACCTTCCGGGAGTGCGCGCGCCGCGCGCCACGCTTCCGACCGAGGGGCGCGCGCTGCTCGACCTGCTGGTGGAAACGCAACTCGCCGCGAGCAAGCGCGAGGCACGGGAGTTCCTTGAGTCAGGGGCGGTGCAAGTCAACGGCGAGCGAGCGGCGCTTGACAGCAAGGTCACCGCGCAAGAGTTACTCCACGGCAGCTACGCGTTCATCCGCCGAGGAAAGCGGCAGTGGGCGGTTGCCGAGTTCACCGCGTGAGCGGTGTGTGCCTGAGTGTTCGCGCGGTTAGGATCGCACCATGGCAGGGACAGCCGACACCTTCGACCTTGGACGCTTCAGTGGACAGTGTGCGCATACGGGCAGCGCGATCGCAGCGGGCGAAGCGTTCATCGCTGCGCTTGTCGAGGGTGCGGACGAGACGGGACGACCGTTGCTGCGGCGCGCGGATTTCTCCTGCGGCGCGTGGGAGTCTGGCGCTCGCCCTGAACGCCTGATGTGCTTCTGGCGCTCGACCGCTCCACAGGCCGGCGAGCGTCGCACCATGCTGGTGGATGATGAGACGCTCATGGAGATGGTGCAGCGTGACGAATCCGATACGGATCCGCGGAGGTGTGCGTTCCGCTGGATCTTGGCGCTGGTGCTGCTCCGGCGAAAGATGCTGCGGCTGGATGGCATCATGCAGGAGAACGGCGCTGAGACCTGGTCGTTCCTGCGCCGCGGCGCCGTGGAGGGTGAGACGCCGCTTCGAATCGTGAACCCGAAGATCCGCGACGAAGAAGTGAGCGAACTTTCGGAGCAACTTGGTGCGATTCTCCGCGCGGATGCGTAACGCGACATCTTCCATCGCCGGTGGCGTGTTGTGGAGTTGCATCGCGGTCTGCTGTGCTTCACCGCAGGGAGTTCCGCAGCCCGATGGTCCTGTACCCAGCGCGCAACAGTGGGCGGATGCCCAGGAACGCCGTGCTGCCGCCGTTCCATCGCTGTCCCTGCGCGGCCACGCGGACTTCGAATGGCGAGACTCCGCAGGACAGCACTTCGATGACGGCGACTTCGACATCATCTTTCGCGCGCCGAGCGAGCTGTGCCTGCGCCTGTCCAAACTTGGGCAAAAGGCACTGTGGATCGGTTCGGGAGGCGGGCAGGCGTGGGCGATTTTCCTGAACGAGAAGCCGGTGCGTGCGATGCATCGGTTGGTGCATCCGGCGGGGCGTGCGCAGCAGGCTGCGCCCGCGGGGCTCGGCGACGCGATGCCTGGGATTGAGCGCTTCTTTGATCCCGATCGATTGGCGGAGGCGCTTGGCATCGGGCGAGCGACTGCAGCCGATGTGCAGTCCATCGCTTGGGATGGCGATCGCGCTGCGTGGGCGATTGTGCTGACGGGTCGCCGCGTGTTCGTCCGCGGGGAGAGCCTGCTGCCCATCGGCATCGAGTGGCTCGATGCGTCCGGTGCGGTCACGGCGAGTTGCACACTCGGTGCGTTCGAGTGGTTGCGGAGCGAACAGGCGATCGCCGCTTCGGAATCGTCGAAGCCGCTCGTGCCAACGCGCATCCGCGTTGAAGTATGGAGTGGTGGACGCACGCGTGCGCAGGGCACACCCGATGGCGTTCTGCAGCTCGCTGCTTCGGAACCGACGGACGCAGCGGCTCGCATCAAGCCACAGATGTTTTCTTGGGACGACGTCCGTGGATCGACGCGCCCGGAGGTGATCGTCGCGTGGGAGTGATGACCACACTTGCATGTCACGCATGTCACGCATGTCACGCATGGTGCGCGTGGCGCGCATGGCGCGGCGCCGCTGCCGCGGTGTGCGTGATGCTCGCGAGTTCGACGCGCGCGGACGCGCCGCGCGAACTCGTCGCTGCGAGCAGCGGAACCCATGTGTGGGTTTCGGTGCCGATCGATGGTGGGTGCAAGATTGTGCATCACGCGTCGGCCATGGAGGGGATGTTCTGCCGAAGCGTTGTGCAACTCGATCGCACGCCGCAGGCACTCGTCGCATCGGGTTCAGCACTGACGATCATCATGCCTGCGGCTGGGCAACCCGCGATTCACGATGTGTTCGCGCTTTCCACGGAGCGCAATCCCGCCACAGGTGCTTTCTTCTACAGCCCCGCTGGACGACTCGATGTGTTCGCGAGTGTGCCGAGCAGTGGCGCCTTCGCCGGTGCGGCAACGGACGGCAGTGGCGTGTGGATACTGCAGCATGATTCGCCGACGTCGCTGCTTCGGCTGGAGCCGACGGACTGGGCCGTGGAGCCGCTTCCCATTGAACGCGCGGGTGCGATTCTTGCGACATGGTCGGATGGCGGTGCGCGAGTGCCGGTCCTTGCGTGGGGCGATGGTGGCGATCTGCTGGTGTGGCAGCGGCGTGCGGCATCGGATTGGCGAGAGACTCGTTGGCCCGACGCGGCACGCGAGGGATGGTCGGTCGTGGCGGGTTCATCGCGCCCCACACTCCTCGTGCGGGAGAACGGTGGACTTCGCATCGTCTATCCCACACCGACTGGCGTTCGAATGCTTGCAACGATGGCGATGCCAAGAGAGCCGTGGGCAATTGTCGGTGTGGGTGATGGGCTTCGTCTCATCACGGCGGCAGCGGATGGCGTTGTACGAGTGGCGCCGATTGATCCGCTGACTGGATCCGCGGGCGAGGCGGCGGCGCTTGAGCCGCAGCCGACGACCACGAGCCTGTGGCTTCATCTTCCGATCATCGGGGCAATCACGATCGCCATGCTGCTCGCTGGCTTCATCATTCGTCCGCCGATGACCGCGCCGCGACAACTGCCGCCCGAATGGATGCCGCTGCCGATGGCGCGGCGTGCGCTCGCGCTGCTGATTGATCTGCTGCCAGGCGCGGGTGTTTCGCTCGCGGTGACGGAGTGCCGCGTCGGCGATCTTCTTGTGATGCCCGCGTGGACGCCGGATATTGGGCAGTCGGTGCCGGCCGCTTTGATGCTCGCGGTAACGACTGGCTGGTGTCTGGTGTTCGAGGCGGTTCTCGCGACGACGCCGGGCAAGCGCTTGATGGGTTCACGCGTGCTCGGGATCGACGCCGAAGGTCCGCTTGAGTCCGCGGGCGCGGCGCGAAGGACGATTCGTGCACTGCTCAAGGGTGTCGTGCTGTTCGCGCCAGCGCTCGGTTTCCTCGCGTTCGTGCATCCGCTGCAGCAGGGGCTTCCTGAGACACTGACGCGAACGATTGTGGTTCGAGCGCGCTCGCAGCGCGGCTGAACGCTCACGCGTGTTGCAGCGCGGCGCGCCATGCTCCGCGGCGCGCCTTGCTCCGCGGTACTCAGCGAACGAATGGCGCCTCACTTTGCGGCGATGCGCGGCGAGTGCCAGCCGCCAGCTGGAAGCAGCGACTCGTTCGCTATCTCGGGACCCCACGACCCCGGTTCGTAGGGATGCACGGGAACCACCGAGCCAAGCACATCGTTCACGATGCGCCAGCACTCATCGACGCCATCCGCGCGAGCGAACAGAGTGCCGTCGCCCCGCAGCGCATCGCCGAGCAGCCGCTCGTATGGAGTCATCTCGTCGTGCTGCTGATCGATCGCGAGCAGTTCGAGTGGCTCGCCGATCATGCGCTCGCCGTCCACTTTCACCTCGGCGTTCAAGCCGACCTCGATGCGCGGCGTCAGTTGGAAGCGGAAGCAGTTGTGCGAGGGAGGCACCGGTTCGCTGAAGACCACCTGCGGTGGTCGGTGTAGTTCGACTCGCACCTCCGTCGCACTGCACGGCATGTGCTTGCCTGCACGGATGTAGATCGGAACGCCGGACCAGCGCCAGTTGTCGATCTGGAGGCGCACGGCGGCGTAGGTCTCGGTCTGCGACTCAGCTTTGACGCCTGGCTCCTGCAGGAAGCCGCGGAACTGTCCGCGCACGAGATCCGTCGGCTTCAGCGTGCGAACGGCACGGAAGAGCTTCACTTGCTCGTCGCGCGTGCGCTCGGTGTCCTGCCAGTCGGGTGCCTCCATGCAGAGAAACCCGAGGACCTGCATCAGGTGGTTCTGAACGACATCGCGCAGCGCTCCCGTCGCGTCATAGAACGAGCCGCGCCCCTCCACGCCGAACGACTCCGCCATCGTGACCTGAATCTGCCGAATGTGATGACGGTTCCATATCGGTTCGAGAAATGCGTTGGCGAATCGGAAATAGAGGATGTTCTGCACAGCCTCCTTGCCGAGGTAGTGATCGATGCGGAAGACCGATCGCTCGTCAAACACCTCGTGCAGATGCGTATTGAGTTCTGCTGCGCTCGCGCGGTCATGGCCGAAAGGCTTCTCGACGACTACTCGCGCCCCCGTCGCGCAGCCGGACTTCGCGAGGTGCCCTGCGACTGTGCCGAACAACGACGGTGGAATCGCGAGATAGTGGAGCGGCGCCTTTGCTTCTCCGAGTGTTTGACGCACCTGCGCAAAGGTGTTCGGATCGGCGTAGTCGCCATCGACATAGCGCAGCAGCGAGCAGAGCGTTTTGAACGCCGCTTCATCCACGCCGCCTCCGAAACGAGTGATGCCATCGCGCGCACGCTCCTTCAGTTGGTCGAGCGTCATGCCGCTCTTGGCCACGCCGACCACAGGAACGCGGAGTACGCCACGGCGCACCAGAGCTTGCAGTGCTGCGAAAATCTTCTTGTGTGCAAGGTCGCCCGTTGCCCCAAAGAACACCAACGCATCAGATGGAGCAGATGCGGACATGACTCAGCGCGCCCTTTCGCCTTCATGCTTTTCGAGATGACCGCCGAAGCCCATGCGCATTGCCGAGCAGACCTTGTTCGCGAAGTCCGCATTGCCGCGGCTGGCGAAGCGGTCCATGAGCGCTGCGCTGAGCACATGGGTCGGGACGCCTTCATCGATGGCGGCAAGAATGGTCCAACGACCTTCACCCGAATCGGAGACTCGTCCGGCGAACCGCGCAAGGTTTTTGTCGCCCGCGAACGCTTGCGCTGTCAGGTCGAGCAACCACGACGCGATCACGCTGCCGCGGCGCCAAACCTCCGTCACCTCGGCGAGATCAAACTGGTACTGGTAGTTCTCAGGGTCGCGCAGCGGAGTGGTTTCCGCGTCTTGCTCGCGCGTGTGCAGTCCTGCATCTGCATGCTTGAGAATGTTCAGGCCCTCGGCGTACGCAGCCATGATGCCGTACTCGATGCCGTTGTGAACCATCTTCACGAAGTGCCCTGCGCCCGATGGTCCGCAGTGGAGATAGCCCTGATCCGCCGTACCTCGCGAGCCCCGACCAGGCGTCGGCGCTGCAGCTGCCTTGCCTGGGGCGAGCGCCGAGAAGATCGGGTCGAGGCGCGCCACGATTGCGCTCTCGCCGCCAATCATCTGCGAGTAGCCGCGCTC
>JBJTUC010000057.1:0-2386 GCA_046080505.1 Planctomycetota bacterium | reverse complement strand
CTGCACTGATCGCCGCAACTGCGCAGAGCGCGGTGATTGTTCAGTGGAACTTTGATGCACAGAGCCTGAATGCAAGCGAAGGATCGGGCACTGCTTCGGTCGTCGGAGGTACGACGAGTAGTTTCGCGACTGGCTTCGCTGGCACCGGCACCTTCGCGCTGAACACAACAACCTATGCGGCTCAAGGGACTGAAGATCGAACGCGCGGCGTTCAGTTCAGCGGATCCACTGAGAACTACGACAGCATCACGCTGTCATGGAACGTGCGCCACAGCAACACCGCCGCGAACACAGTGGCGGTCTTCGCCACCGCAGATGGAACAAACTGGACTGAAGTTCAGGTGTTTACGTTTACGCCTGCCGCCTCGGGCACAGGTGATGTTTGGTATCAACGGTCCGTCACGCTTGATGCTGCCTACGCAAACACGGCCAACTTCGGATTCCGCGTTCTTGCCGCCTTCGCACCCGGTACGAGCGGATACTTGGCTTCTCGATCCACTTCGAGCTACGGACCCACGAGCACTCTTCGGTTTGACGATGTCACCATCAGCGGCAACCTGATCCCCGCCCCAGGCGCGATTGCGCTGCTTGCGGTGGCTGGATTGGTGACGCGTCGTCGTCGCTGAACGGCGCACGCCGTAGGAAGCTTCAGCAGTCGTGGCCTTCGGCGCACCCGCCGAGGGCCACGCTGCACATAGAGAGAACCCCCGTCTCGATCGCGGCATCGTTGAAATCGAAGCGCGGCGAGTGCAGCGGATGCAGCGGCTTGTCGGCAACCGCGGTCCCGAGCACGAAGAAGCAAGCGGGCACTCGCTGCCCGTAGTAACTGAAGTCCTCCGCGCCCATGACTGGTGCGGGGAACTCCTCCACGCGGCAGTCGCCGTGAACGGCCGCCAGCTGCTCGCGCACCGACGCCGTCAACGCTGGATCGTTCACCGTCACGGGGTAGCCCGCGGCAAACGAGACATCCGCAGAGCATCCATATGCCTGAGCCGTCAGTGAAGCGACAGCAGTGATGCGCTCCTGCAGCGCTCCGCGCATCGTCGCTGTCAACGCACGCATCGTTCCAACGAGATCAACCGAGTCGGGGATCACATTGCCGATCTGCCCACCACGGATCACGCAAATGCTCACCACCGCTGCATCGAGCGGATCAACCGTGCGCGACACGATCTGCTGAAGCGCCACCACCACCGCACTCGCTGCGAGCACACTGTCACGACCCGTGTGCGGCAGCGCCGCATGCGATCCGATCCCGCGAACTGTGATGCGGATCTCATCTGCACTCGCCATCATCGGACCTGCTCGGAGTGCCACGCGACCCGTCTGCAACCACGGCCAGCAGTGCAGTCCAACGATGCGATCGACCTTCGGACCAATCACCGTCCCATCGAGAACGCCATCGTCGACCATGCGACGGCCGCCCCCTCCGTTCTCCTCCGCCGGCTGAAACACGAACGACACGGGGCGCGGTAGGGGAGTCTCGCGTGCAAGCCGCGCAAGGACGCGAGCCGCACCGATCAAGATTGCAGTGTGCCCATCATGCCCGCACGCATGCATCACGCCGCGTGTTGTGCTCGCCCACGCCGCACCTGTCTCCTCGGTCAGCGGCAACGCATCGATATCCGCACGCAGCGCCACAGCTCGCGCGTCAGCTCCCGCCAGCGATCCGAGAACCCCCGTTCCACCCGCAAGCCCAGCTCGAAAGGGGATCCCAGCGGCACTCAACTCGCGCTGAATCACGCCACTCGTTCTGACTTCGCGGTAGCCAATCTCAGGATTTGCGTGGAGATCGCGGCGAAGCGCCACAAGTGCAGGCAGTTCCTGCGCGACCAGTTCCCGCAGGCGAACGCTCAGCTGCATGCACCTCATGCTAGTGAGCCTCGCCGCACCAAGCAGCACAACACTGCGTCCGCCGTTCATCGCGTACTAGGCTTCGACCACCACCGAGGAACAGCCACGCCGCAACGACAGACCATCGTCCTCTTCGACGAGGGCTGCAACCTCTGCTTCGCTCTCGCTCGTTTCCTGATAAAACGCGATCGCCGCGCCGCGCTGCGTGTGATCGCTCTCACATCCGCAGAAGCGCAGCGCGAGTGCGCACAGATCGGACATCCTGTGAACGCATCTGCTTCCCCCGACAGCATCATCGTCGTCGCGGATGGACGCGCACTTGAGCGATCCGATGCCGTTCTCGCGATCGTCGCGCGACTACCGCTTCCATGGTCACTGCTGCGCTTCGCGCGGGGCATCCCGCGCGGGCTGCGCGATGCCATCTACCGACTCGTGGCAAAGAGACGCAGTCGCTGGTTCGGGCGTCGCGGCGAGTGCTCAGTAGCGAAAGGCTGACCGCTGCGCGGCCAAGCGCAGCCCCACTCAATGGGGC
>JBJTUC010000056.1:0-80751 GCA_046080505.1 Planctomycetota bacterium | reverse complement strand
CACTCTTGACAATCTGTGGATCGACTTTCCACTCAATCACTTCAGCCCAGACAGGTGCCTGACCACCCTGCGGGACGTTGTCATCACCACCTGCCACGACGAAAAGGGCAAGAAGGGACGCGAAGGGGAAAGGCGACATGTGTGCCAGCGCAGACTACACCCCCCGAAAGCGTGAGAGTTTCATTTGCGGTAGACCTTTCGCACCATGACGGAGGATCCACTGCCTCGACCGAAGCAACGCACCACATTGCTCTGGTGCATGGTGGCGGGCATTCTGATTGCGCTGTGCTTGTGGCCGCTCGTCGGTGGCATGGTGGTGGTGAATGATGATCTGAAGTTTGTGCGGTCACCCGCCTGCGAACTTCCGGTGGGGGATCAATTGCGGCAAATGTGGCTTTCACAGTCGTTTCGCCCGCTTGAAGCACTTGTCGGGCGGACATGTGACGCGGAGACGCTGCGCTGTCCTTGGGTCGTTCCGATCCAGACGATCGGCTTCGCCATGATCTGCTGGGCCGTGTGCACGCTCGCCCGCATCATCCTGCCGACGGAGCGCAGGCTTGCGCCGCTTGCTTTGATACTGCTTGCCCTCTCACCCGCGACGACCGCGGGGCTCTGGCAGATGGACACTTGCTCGCACACCTGGGGCGTCGCTCTTGGCTTGTGGAGTTGCGTGATCGCATGGCATGGCTTCACTCGGGCCAAGTCCGGTCGTTGGCCGTGGATGTGTGGTCTGCTCCTTGCAGGGTGCTTCATCGTGTCGGGGCTCATCAAGGAGACTGCCTATGGCTGGAGCCTTGGCATTGGACTCTGCGCGCTTGGGGGCACTGCAGTTCTGCTGCGGCAAAATGGACCGGCTGCGATTCGCATGCTGCCGATTCTCTTCGGGGTGATTGCGATTCCCATGGCATTGCTGGTCGTTCGGATTGGTGCGGGCGCGCTGGGGCATGAACAAGGTGATGCCCTCGACAATCCGTACAAGTTGGAACTCGGCATCAATCTGCCCATGAACGCGCTCATGGCGACCATCGGTGCCGCAACCACCGGCCCCTTCCATCTCATCACGAACAGTGATTCCCCGCTCGTGCTCCGCGCGCTCCCTGGATTGGCGTGCGTGCTGGTCGGGCTGCTGGGTGTGACCGCATTTGAGTTCGGATTCCTGCGTGGTACGAGTGAAGATCGGCACGCATGTCGTCTGGCGTTGCTCCTGCTCTTGGCGACATCCGGAAGCGCAGCGATCACATGTTTCATGCAGTCCGTCGGAGAGCTGTACTGCTTCGGATTCAATGTGGGGTTCGCCTTGCTGACTGCACTTGCCGTGCTGCTGATTCTCCGAGCATGCGATGCGGACAACTGTGCGAAGGTCGTTGGGATCGCCGTGAAGATGGCTCTCGCCATGACGCTTGCCGTCGGCGCATTCGGACTTTGCGGACGAGCCGCGCACTTCCGCACGACATGGATGACCGTATCCCGCACCAATATGGCGATCATCCATGCAGCTGACGCGTGGGTCGCCGAGTCAGCAGCGAGAGCACGCACGCCGGCACCGAGCGACCAACTGGACATTTGCTTTGGCCCCGCATGCCGTCCAGGATCGACCTACGGACAGTACATCTGTTCAGTGGTGCAGGCCATCGACTGGGAACTCAGCGCACAGTGGATGCTGCGGCGAGACCCGAAGTTGCGGCTCGGTGTCCACACCGATCTGGACTGCGCACTCTTTACGGGAAGCGTGTTCGCCGTCGACTGCCCCCCCACTCCCTCCTACGGCGCGTGGTGATGTGACCGTTCCGAGCTTTCCGCGCTGAAATGGACCTGATCGGGGTCGAACCGACTACCTCTTCCATGCCATGGAAGCGCTCTCCCAAATGAGCTACAGGCCCAGCAAACTTGTCAGCCCACGACAACCGCGATCGCGGCAGATGTGTTCGGGGCAGAGTCTAGCAGAAGCGATCGATCAGATTGCCGAGTCGATCGCGCCCGCGAGCACGCTCTTGGAAACGAGTCCGATCAACTTCTTGTGGACCTGACCATTCTTCATGATGACGATCGTCGGGATGGACTGAATCTGGAACTTCATCGCCGTATCGCGCGCGTTGTCCACATTCAATTTTCCGATCTTCGCCTTGCCGTGATAGTCGTTGGCAAGCTCATCGATGGTTGGACCGAGCGCTCGGCAAGGACCACACCACTCCGCCCAAAAGTCGATGAGCACAGGAACCTTCGATTCGAGCACATCGCTCTGAAAGTTTGCGTCGGTGAACTCGAGTGTGTTGGCGCCGGCCATGATGGTCTTCTCCTGAAATGCGCTCTTGAGTGAACGCTGGTGCGAATGGTCAATGGTAGCAGCGCTTCGCAGCACGCAACGCCGCCGCATGGGAAGCGACATCGTGAACGCGGAGGACGGAAGCACCGCGTGACTGCATGGCGATGGCAGCCTGCACACTCGCCGCATCACGGCGCTTCGGATCGCGTTCGCCTACGACTGCACCGAGAAAGGACTTGCGACTTGCCGACACAACAATCGGCGCTGCGAGCACAGCGAACTCGTGCAACCGTTCCATGAGTTGGATGTTCTGCGCAACGCTCTTGCCGAATCCGAGGCCGGGATCGACCGCCACCGCCGTGGCATCGATCCCCGCCCTCTCGGCGGCGGTGCACCGCGCCCGCAGAACGGCCAGCACATCCTGCACCACATCCGCGTATGCGGGCTCGCGCGCGTACCGATCACTGTAGGAATCTTGCGCGGGTTCACAGAGGCGGTGCATCACGATCACGCCGCACCCAAGTGCAGCGACGGTCGGCAGCATCTCGGGATCATCTGTGCCACCACTGACATCGTTCACGATTGCAGCGCCCGCAGCGATCGCGGCACGCGCGACTGCCGCACGAGTGGTGTCAACCGAGATGGCGACCTCGCTCGGCAACTGCGCTGAAAGCCGCTGGATGACAGGCAGCACCCGCGCCATCTGCTCCGCGTCAGCCACACGTGCAGCGCCGGGCCGCGTGCTTTCACCGCCCACATCCACGATTCGCGCCCCCTGCTCGGCGCACCGCAGCGCATGCCCAGTCGCACGGTCGGCCGTCGCATGATCGCCACCGTCGGAGAAGGAATCGGGTGTCACATTGATGATGGCCATCAGCGTGCACGGTGCCACCATCGTGTCCCCACCGACCGACCACTTCACAACGCGGCCATGCCCAATGCGCCACTCACGCACAGTGGCGCTCTCAGGAATCGTTCCCGTCACTTGCACTTCCCTTTGTGCTCTTCCCGTCCTTCGCGTCTCGCGCTTCGCTCGAACCCCCCGGGCTCTTCGGATCACCGCTCGCCTCCGCGCCGTCGTCTGCTCCGCCCCGCAAGCGTGCTGAAAGCGCTTGGTCATAAGCGGCCGCGAGTGTCGGCGTGGGAATCATGATCGCTGCTTCCGAAGACCGTTCATCCGCACGCAGTGCGACTGCGATGGGCGGGCTTCGCGCAGGAATCGCGGGCCAAGGAATGTCGCCGCCACCGAACGAATCCGCGAGTTGACGCGCCACTTTCACAATCTGTCCCACTGAAACGAACGCTTCGATCTGTGCGCCTGGCACGAGCCACGGCCGCATCGCGACGAGCGTTGCCTCTCCATCAAGTGATTCGCCGCCCTGCGCCGCCTTGATTGCGCGCTCGAGAACATCGGGGCGCTGACTGAATGTGACGACCACTGCACTGGGCAGCACCTTCACGAGTCCATGCATGCCACGGGTACCAAAGAGCGCCTGCCTCGACAACTGGCGCATCGCGACACCACTGAGATCCGCCCCCTCCGCTTCGCTCGCACCAAGAGGTGTCTCCTTCAACTCAAACGCATCGGCCACGATGCCATTCTTGAGGGTGCGCCCATCCTCCCACGCGGGCTCGCGTCGAACGCCTTCGGCCTTGCCTGTCTGCGCGAGCAGCCAAGTGCGAAAGAGGTCGCGGATCACCGCGGGATTCTCTGTTTCGATCAGCAGGGCGCAGTCGTTGAGAAGACCCCCCGCGAGAACGCCAAGCTTGGACGGGTAACAGGCGAAACGAACGCCCTTTACTCCCTCCTTCGCCTGGGCAAGCCAACCCGGCAGAACGCCGTTCGCGCCGAGGGCCGTCGCGAGTTCATCGAGCTTTCCTGATCCTCCGAGCGCCTGTGCATCGATGGCAGCCGCGAGATAGAACGGACTGCGCGGCAATCCCGCGAGCGTTCCACCGCCGCCAACCACGGGTACGGATCCCCTCGACAAACGCTGCAGCTCACTCTCCTGCGAGTACATCGCGACACTGCGGAGCGAGAGGCCAAGCGCATCGACATCAAGCACAATCACGCCGCTCTTCACACCGCCGAGCAGTGCCTGCATCTTTGCGGGCACTGCGGTTGCCTGCGCAAAGATCTCAAGCCCAGCCGCATCCTTCGCCTGCTGTTCGGCCGAACGCCGAGATTCACTGAGAGCATCAGCGCCAGCCCACGCCACCGCATCACCGCGGCGCGACAAATCCACAGCCCGCGCCCCGACCAACGAACTCCAGTGCGTACCGATACCACCTTTGGCGTCATAGCCATCAATGTCCGCCTTCGTCCGCGCGACGAGTACATGTCGCTGCAGAGCCCGCGTGAACACCCGCTCTCCGCGCATCGATGCGCTGCCATCCGCGGCTGGCGCGAGATTCGCCGTGATGAACGCGGGTGGATTCTCTGCGGGCAACAGCAGAAGGAACGCCCTGCCCTCGTCGCTTGGTGTACCCGTGGACCACAGCGCGAACGATCCCCGCTCGTCAAGACCTTCGGTGATCCCAAGCGCGCTCCGCAACTGATCAATCGGCCGAACGACCAGAATCGATTCCTTGCGGTCCATCGCCGCGATACATGCCTCGACATCGGCGTTCACCGAAGCAAGGTTCGGAACGATGACGAAACTTGCCGCATCTGGCGGAATCAAAGCGAGAACATCATCGAGTGCATCAGCCGAAGCAGAGCGAGAAGCACCGACAAAGACATCAAAGACGAACAGCATCGCAAGCACAAGCGACGCGACACTCGTGCAACCGCGTTGAACGACTGCGTTCATGACTTGGTCGCTGGCGTCTGCTCTGCAGCGGACTTCTCCGCTGGAGCCTTCGCCTCGAGCGTCTTCTCGATGCAGGTGCGCAGCTCTGCACTGTCGGGCTTGGTGGAACTCGAGAAGAACTGCACAGGCTGACCATCACGCCCGACCACATACTTACAGAAGTTCCATCCCGGCAACTTGCCTGTGCGCGTGCCGAGGAACTCATACAGTGCGGACTGACCCTTGCCTGCGGCTGTCTGGCACTTTTCCGTGATCGGAAATGTGACGCCATAGTTCTTGCTGCAGAACGATGCGATCTCCTGCGCACTCCCAGGTTCCTGCCCGCCGAAGTCGTTGCTCGGCACACCGAGTACGACCACATCCTTGCCCTTCATCTCGTCGTACAGCTTCTGCAGACCTGCATACTGCGGCGTGTAACCGCAGCGACTGGCCACGTTCACGACAACAACCACCTTGCCCCTGAACTTCGAGAGATCCATGGCTGCCCCATCGAGGGCCTTTGTCTGAATCGAGTACATGCTCTTGTCCTTCCACTTTTCGGCGAGTTCGGGGGTCTGCGGAGCCTGCTGTGCGCATGCTGCACCCGTCGCGAGCAGCACGGCACCAACGATGGCGTGACGAATGTTCTGAATCATGATGCGTTCCTTGTTGAGAGACCAGAGATCGGATGGCCGAGGAGTGCGGCCCTGCGAACCGCCACGACTCCCGCGTCACTCCACTGTGACGCTCTTGGCCAGGTTGCGAGGCTTGTCCACATCTTTGCCGCGCAACACTGCCGCATGGTAGGCGAGCAGTTGGAGCGGAATCACGTTCACCACCGGCTGCAGAGCCTCGATGGTCTGTGGCACATAGAACACCTCCTCCGCCATGCTGCGGATTTCCTCATCGCCCTCGGTGGCGACGGCAATCACATGCCCGCCACGACTGCGCACCTCGGAGATATTCGCGAGCACCTTCTCATACTGCGAGTTTCGAGTCGCGATGAAGACGACCGGCATGCCTTTATCGATGAGCGCAATGGGACCATGCTTCATCTCGGCAGCGGGCATCCCCTCCGCATGGATGTACGAAATCTCCTTCAACTTCAGCGCGCCTTCGAGCGCGACCGGATAGTTGGCGCCTCGCCCAAGGAAGAGCCAGTTCTCACGGTCCACATACTTCGCCGTCGCGGTTCGGATGCTGTCGCTGCGCTCGAGCACACGTGTGATGCGATCGGGGATCGCGTTCATTTCCGAAATGAAATTGCTCACGAACTCCTGACTGAGATAGCGGCGTCGCCCGATGAACAGCGCCAACATGGCGAGCGCCATGATCTGACCCGTGAACGCCTTAGTGCTCGCCACGCCGATTTCTGGGCCGACACGCAGATACACGCCGGCATCTGTCTCGCGCGCGATCGATGATCCCACCACATTCACCACACCAAGCGCCAGTGCGCCACGCTGTTTCGCCTCCTGCAGCGCGGCGAGCGTGTCCGCGGTCTCACCCGACTGGCTGACCGCGATCACTGCGGTACCAAAATCAACGATCGGGTTTCGATAGCGGAACTCGCTGGCAAAGTCATGTTCCGCGGCGATCTTCGCCAGATCTTCCATCAGGTACTTGCCCACCATGCTCGCGTGCAGAGCCGTGCCTTGCCCGACCATCACGATGCGCTTCGCGTTGGCGAGCGCGCGCGCATGTTCGCCGATGCCACCGAGGACGATCGAACCCGTGCGGCTATCCGCGCGTCCCTGCATCGTCATGCGCAGCGACCGCGGCTGCTCGAAGATCTCCTTGAGCATGTAGTGCTCGTATGGGCCGAGCTCAATCTCAGCGAGTTCGAACTCAAGTTCGCGCACCTCTGCGGTGATCGGGACGTCGTCGATGGTGGCAGTCCGAAAGTTGTCGCGCGTCAACTTGGCGACGGTGAAATCGGGCAGCGTGAACGCCTGCGTGGTGTGGGCCACGATCGCGCTCGAGTCGCTTGCCACGATGAACTCGCCGTTGCCCACACCCACAAGCAGCGGCGATCCCTTGCGTGCCACAACAAGCGTGTCGGGTTCTTCCGCACAGATGACCGCGATGGCGTAGGCACCCGTCACCTCACGCAGCGCAGCCTGCACGGCCTTCTCGAGATCGCCGTGGTACAGCTCGCCGATGAGATGCGCGAGCACTTCGGTGTCGGTCTCGCTCGTGAAGGAGTGTCCTTTCTCTTCGAGATACCTCTTGAGCGACGAATAGTTTTCGATGATGCCGTTATGGATGATTGCAATGCGATGGCCAGCCGTTCGATCGTCGCGGTGCGGGTGGGCATTCGCCTCGGTGACGCCACCGTGCGTCGCCCAACGCGTATGTGCGATGCCAATCGTGCCTTGCAGTCCGCCCGCCGCTTCCACCTTCTCCTCGAGAACGCGGACGCGCCCCACCGAACGGCAGACATGGACCTCGCCATTGAGCACGCCCACGCCAGCCGAGTCGTAGCCGCGGTACTCAAGCCGCTTGAGCCCCTCAAAGAGAATCGGCAGTGCTTGCTTGCGTCCGATGTAGGCGACGATTCCACACATGCTGGGTTCCTCTCATAAATTCGCGCCGCTTCAGGCTGCCCGAAGGTCGGCGACCGACCGCACAATATCCGCAGCAAGAAATACGACCGCGGATGAAAGAGGGTACCGTACGCAGGAGTCCAACGCATGGTGCGAAGGACAGGTCGACTGATCGCTTGGAGGTACCGACGCATGGATGCGCCGGACAAACCAGATTCCAACACGCAGCGAAAGAACGCCGTCCGCGCAAGTATGCGCGGGCAGTTGCAGGCGTTGACGGATGCAGAGCGTGCGTCCCGCTCAGCATCGGCATGTGCCCGCATTCTGAAGTCGCAAGCCTTTCAGTCGGCGGTCTGCGTGATGCTTTATATGCCGCTGCGCAGCGAAGTCGATGTGATGGCCGTGGCACTCGAGGCATTTCGCCTCGGTAAAACCGTGTGTGTTCCCCGCGTTGCCGATGGAGGCACGTTCATGCATGCGGTCGAGATCAAGTCGATCGATGACGAGTCGATGGCATCGGATGCGCTTGGCGTGCCGGCGCCTCGCCGTGGAAGAGAAGTATCGCAGGACTTGATTGATCTGGTGATCACCCCAGGGGTGGCATTCGACTTGCGCTGTGAGCGTCTCGGCCGCGGAGGCGGTTTCTACGATCGTTTTCTCGCCAAGGCGCATCGGCACACCACGGCAATCGGCATCTGTTTCGACTTTCAGCTGGTCGACGAGATTCCGACCGCGGCCGACGACGTTCCAGTCCACGCCGTTGTCACGGATCGCCGCGCGATTGAACAGAGCGCGTCACGCCCCGTGCTTGCGCCCCCGCAGCAGCACAATCCTCAGCAGTCAAACGGCGCATGACGCCGATAGAGACATTGTTCATTACTTCACAGAAGGAACCTCAACCATGACGCTCGGAAGCCAAGTCCCTCGAACTCCACACGTGCAGCCTTTCGCCGCCGCTCGCAGCAAACTGATTCCAATCACGCTCGGGCTGGTCGGCTCGCTTGCCGTCGTTGGCGGCACCTACTACTTCAGCCGATCCGATGGAACGCCATCGGCGGACAAGGTCGCCGCGAATCCCGTTCCTCCCGCTGGAGTTGTCGCGCCCACGAATCCCGATGCGATGCCGGAAGTGAAGCAGCAGCAGCCGCAGCAGCAGGTTGCACTGACTCAGACGGCACCACCGCTCACACAGCCGACGGCGACCTCGAAGCCCGCGCTCCCCGCAGCGACCGCAACAGCGGTGGTTCCAGCGGCTGCTCCAACGCCACCAGCCACGGTTGGCCTGCAGCCGCCAGCGACCATGCCGACACCCGTTGCAGGTGCAGCCAACCTTGCGTCGGCGCGCACACTGCTTGCGTCCGATCCTGTCGGCGCGCGTCTCGCGCTCACCCAACTCATCGACAGTCGTCAACTCAGTCCAGCGGACGAGCAGGCTGCGCTTCAGTCGATCCGCGAAGTGAACGCGAAGCTCTTCTTCTCGCCGACGGTCGCACCCGGCGACATGGTGACGAAGAGTTACACCGTCCAATCAGGCGACACGCTCGCCAAGATCGCGCGGCGCAGTGGTGTGCAGGCGGACTGGCGCGTGATTCAACGCATCAACGGCCTCAAGAGTGAGAAATCCCTGCGCGTGGGCCAGACCATCAAGATCCCCGTGACAGCGTTCCATGCGGAGGTGTCCAAGTCCGCGTACATCATGCGCGTCTATGCAGGTGAGGGACCCACACGCGTGATGATCGCCGCATTCCCCGTCGGCCTCGGCGAGTTCGACTCCACCCCGACTGGCGTCTTCATGGTTCGCCCCAAGAGCAAGCTGATCAATCCAGAGTGGAAGAATCCCCGCACGGGTGAGCACTTCGCGGCGGATGATCCAAAGAATCCGATCGGGGAGCGTTGGATCGGACTGCTCGGTGTGGAGGCGCACAATCAAGGCTTCAAAGGCATCGGTATCCACGGAACAGTCGAGCCTTCATCGATTGGCAAGCAGGCATCGATGGGTTGTGTTCGTATGGGCGACAGTGACGTCGAGATGATCTACGAACTGCTCACCGAACCAAACAGCACCATCTTGATCGCTCCCTAATCGCGCTTTCGGAACGCGCTTCAGCAGCGAATCGAGCAGCCATCAGCCGATCACATCGATCGTCAGGGGGTCCACGGACCTGACTGATTCCACTCGCCTCGCGCAGGCCCCTCCGCGGTGCTGCCAAACGCAGTGCCAACAGACATGCGCCCACTTGCGGCGAGCCGCGCGGCAAGCCGCAGAGCCTCTTTCATCGCGCTTGGATTCGCCTTGCCCTCGCCGGCGATCTCGAATGCGGTCCCGTGATCGGGGCTCGTTCGGATGATCGGTATTCCAAGCGTCACATTCACCGCCGTATCAAACGCCACCAGCTTCAGCGGAATGAGCCCCTGATCGTGATAAAGCGCGACGACAAGATCGTGGCGACCGAGCAGTGCATCGCGGAACACGGCATCGGGTGACCATGGCCCCGTCACATGAATGCCCGTGTTGAGCGCCATGTCAATGGCCGGCTGAATGATGCGCTCCTCCTCGTCACCGAACAGTCCATGCTCGCCCGCATGCGGATTCAATCCACACACGGCGATTCGCGGCGAGGCGATGCCAAGATCCTTGCAGAGCCGATTGCCCAAGTCGATCGGGTCGAACACACGCCCGATTGTGAGCAAGTCACGAAGATTCATGAGCGGCACATGGGTCGTCGCGAGCGCCACGCGCAGTCGCGGCGACGCGAAAGCCATGCAGTGACGCCGAGCACGCGCACGAAACGCGAAGAGTTCGGTGTGACCAGGCCATCGGTAGCCAGCGAGCGACCATGACTCCTTGCTGATGGGAGCAGTGACGACTGCATCCGCCCGCCGCGGATCGCCGATGGCACGCATCGCATCACTGATCGCCGCCTCCACATACGCCTTGCTCGCCATACCGCCCGCCTTCGACGGCTCACGCCCGTTGAAGAGACCGAGCACCTGCCCATGGTCGAGCACGACATAATCCGAATCAATCTCATACTGCGCGCGGTCGCCACCGACAGCAACACGAACCCAGTCGATTGGGATACCGCTCGTTTCCGCGGCGACATGCATGGCGTGGTTCGATCCATGAATGAACCACCGAGCGAGCGCGCGAACATCCGGGTCCTGAAGTGCCTTGACCGTGACCTCGGCTCCGATGCCTGAGGGGTCACCGAGCGAGACGGCGATCGTGGGACGCTTGGCGTTCACCCATGCAATGCTATGCGGTAAAACCGTTGGATTCGTCTGTCGATGGACGATGTCCAGCAGTACAGTGCGGTGTCGTCGCCGCGCGCCGCCACGCATGCCAGACCCAGCCACCGATCCGAAGCACTGCCCGCACATCGACCGCAACGATCCGCGGTGCACATCGCGCTTCGCGCTCGGTGAGGTCGAGCAGATGTTCACGTTCTGTTGCGGCGGATTCCATGGTTGCGCCATGTTCCACAGGCTGAATCTCGAACAGCGGTTCGCTGGAGTCACGAAGCCTGGGCAGGCCACGATCCTGCAAACTCACAGAGTGCCTGCCGCGATGCAAGCTTCCATTCATGGCGAGCCTCTCCGCCGCTGATCGCCGAAGACGCGACTTCCTCGCGTTCTGCCGCGTGGAGTGTGGTCTCGCGCCACTGACACTCGAGGCATACGGACGGGATCTCACGCTGCTCGCCACTTGGCTCGATGCGCGCGGAACAAGTGATCCGGCACTGGCGACCATGTCGGATCTCGCCGACCACATCCGCTGGATGTCGCGCGAGAAGTCCTACGAACCCACGACCGTGACGCGACATCTGGCGACGCTGCGCGTCTTCTTCCGTTGGCTTCATGCGACGGGTGCAATCTCGCGTGACCCTGCGCGTCTGCTCGAGCGTCCGACCGCGTGGAAGCGACTTCCTGGCACGCTGACGCCGCGGCAGATGAAGAGCCTGATGGAGTCGCCGAATCCAGATCAAGGCGGGCTCTGGCTGCGCGACAAAGTGATCTTGGAACTGCTGTACGGCGGTGGACTTCGTGCAAGCGAGATCTGCACCGTCAAAGTGAACGACTTCCATCCCACCATCGGCTCGCTCGCGGTGACGGGCAAAGGACGAAAGCAGCGCGTGGTGCCGATCGGCGTGCCCGCCATCGAATGGACCGAGCGATATCTCAAGGAGTGCCGCCCAAAGCTGGCGGATGCAGGGGTCGGCAAGGATGACTTCCGACTGCTGCTCTCGTTCTCGGGGCGGCCGCTCGAGCGCGTGGCGATCTGGCAACTTGTGAAGAAGCATGCGGCACTCGCCGGGCTGAAGGATGTTCACCCGCACACACTGCGCCACTCCTTCGCCACGCATCTCGTGGCTGGCGGCGCCGACCTTCGCTCGGTGCAGGAAATGCTCGGCCACGCGAATGTCACGACCACGCAGGTCTACACGCATGTCACGCGCGACCATCTTCGCGAAACGCTCTTGAACTGCCACCCCCGCGAGGCGCGCGTCAGCCGACCTCGAGTCGCCGCGGGAAAAAGTGCAGGTGTGCCGCCCGCTTCACGAGGTCGAGCGTCTCCTCGGTGACGCGGTTCGCGCGTCGGCATCCATCGCGAAGGATGTCGATGATGAGATCGTCGTTCCCCTCAAACTGCTTGCGCCGCTCACGCATCGGCTCGAGCAGCGCGTTCAGCGCCTCCCCGACTTCCTGCTTGATGTGCCCATCACCAATGTTGTCGCCGCGCGCGTATCGGTCTTTGAGTTCGGCCACGCGCGCCTGGTCAGGAATGAATGCCTCGACATACTGGAACAGCGCATTCGTCACATCACCGGGATCGTTCGGGCTCTGCCGACCCGTGAAAATCTTGCCGACTTTCTTCTGCACTTCTTTCGCGGAGTCTGAGATGAAGATTGCGTTGCCGAGGCTCTTGCTCATCTTCTGAACGCCGTCGATGCCCATCAGTCGGCCGACTGGACCGACATCCGCGACCGGGATCGGAAAGGTGCCGCCCAGCGCCACATGCTCGCCATCCTCGGCATGCTCGGAAACTCCGCAAAACACTTGATTGAAGCGCCGAGCGACTTCGCGCGTCATCTCCAGATGTGGTACCTGATCCTCACCGACGGGCACACCAACGGGTCGGAACGCGAGGATGTCCGCGGTCTGTCCTACCGCATACAGCGGGAATCCGAAGGAGTAGGTGTCGCCGAGGTTCTTGATCTTGATCTCATCCTTCAGTGTGGGATTTCGCATCACCCGGTTGAAGGGAATGAGCATGGCGAACAGGAATGTGAGTTCGGCGATGGCCGGCACCTCACTCTGCAGGAAGATCGCGGACTGCCGTGGATCAATGCCCATGGCGAGATAGTCCCGCACAATCTCGATGGTGTCACGGCGAATCTCTTCGGAACGCTCAGCACGCGTTGTGAACGCATGCATGTTCGCAAGCAGGAAGTAGCACTCGTGTGTCGACTGCAGTTCGACTCGTCGACGCACGCTGCCCACCCAGTGGCCAAGGTGCAGCGTTCCCGTCGGTGTGTCGCCCGTCAGGATGCGTGACTTCACATGGGGTGCGGTCATGGGGAAGAATGCTACGGATCACGCGCGCATGCTGCGCTCAACGCATCGACTGCAGGAGATTCGCAGCATTGAAAAGCATGTGCGCCATGATCGGTGCGGCGAGCGACCCCGTCCGCGCGGCGCACCAACCGAGAAGCGCACCGAGAACGAAGAGCATCGCGAGTCCGGGCGCGACTGCGCCGCCGACCAGTGCGGGAATATGCAGCAGCGCGAAGATCAGTGCGCAAAGCAGTATGGCAGGCCATGGGGCGAGCCCCACACGCCGCAGTGCGCCAAGCAGCGCCCCGCGAAACATCACCTCCTCAACCGCGGGCACCACGATCACTACCCCGCCGATCAGGAGCCACTGCCGCAGATCGAGCGGCGTTTCTCCGAGCAGTTGAAGTGTGCTGTGACCTTCGCGCGGAACGGCAGGGCCCCCGAGTGCCACTTGAACGCTTGCGACTGTTGTGCCAATCGCTTGCAGTGGGAACCACGCTGCAGCAAGTGCTCCGACTCCAAGCAGCGCGGACTTCGAGCGATTCCATGAGGATGCAGCACTCTCGCGGTGCATCAGAAACAAGAAGGCCGCGATGATCTGCAGCATCGAAGCTAAACCGATCATCCAAAGCGTGCCATCGATGGATGCGTCGGCACCCTCGGACTGCTGAGGTGCCATGCGCGTTCCGATCGCGGCACCAAGAGCACCGAGAATCTGAAGAATCGCGAACAGCAGCAAAGACTCGCCGGCTCTGAGCTGCCATCGTGTGGTCACGAATCGCGAGGACCGCCAAACACCCGAGAAGGCGATCGCTGCCGCCACGCACGCACCGATGAGTAGCGTGCCCCACATCCATGCGGCTTGCCGCGGATCCTGGGGCGGGACGGGCGCTTCCCCCCTACCCTCTGCACACACGCACGCCAAACCACCGATGAACGACAGGCTCAAGAGCATCCTGCGACGAAAGCGTGCCGAGGTGAAGGCAGCACAGTCGGCCATTCCGATTGAACGCCTGCGCGAGCAGATCTCGGAACTCGGTCGCCCTCGCAACTTTTTCCAGGCAGTCGTGGATCGCGGCAAGCCATCTCGAACACGCGTCATCGCTGAGGTCAAACGCAGCAGCCCAAGCGCCGGGCTGATCCGCGAGGACTTCGATCCCGTTGCCATCGCTCGAAAGTATCACGCTGCAGGCGCTGCGGCGATTTCGTGTCTCACCGACGAGGTCGACTTTGGCGGGCGCCTCGAGTTCATTCATGCGATTCGCGATTCGATACCGCTACCTGTTCTTCGCAAGGACTTCATCGTCGATGCCTATCAAATCTGGGAGTCGCGCGCCGCAGGAGCCGACGCAGTCCTGCTGATCGCGGAAGCGCTGCGCGAGAGCGAGATCATCGACTTCCAAATCCTCAGTGTCGAACTCGGCATGACCACTCTGCTCGAAGTTCACGATGCGGACAATCTCTGCCGAGCGATACAACATGTCGGATTTCCGCACGCGGGCTACTCGCTCCTGGGGATCAACAATCGAAACCTTCGCACGATGAAGACGGACATCCACCACTCCTTCCGTCTGGCTGAGCTGGTCGAGGACACGCGCGTGCTTGTCAGCGAGTCCGGAATCACATCGGGCGATGACCTTCGCCGACTCCGCGAACATGGCATCCACATCGTGCTTGTGGGCGAGCATCTGCTGCGACAACCAGATCCAGGAACGGCGCTGCGCGAGATGACCGCATGAACGCCGCGAGCGCGCAGGGGGACTGCACGATGTGTGGGCGCGTTCAACCGCAGATGACGGGCGCAAGCCGCTCGGCAATGCGCCAGCCTGTCAGCGCCGCACCAATACGGATTTGATCGCCGGCCACAAACAACTGGAGCCCGTGGCCCGCATCGAGACTCCAATCTGCACGAATTCTCCCGACAAGAACGGGGTCGCGCCCTGCGGCGGCGAGCGGTTCGGGGAAGCGGTTGCCGCTGCGGTCATCGACGATTTCGACTCCAGGGGCATCCGCGAGAAGTTCGCGAGCGCGTGACTCGGACATGGGCCGCTCGAACTCGAGCGCGATCGACTCGCAGTGCGCGCGGAGCACAGGAATGCGCACACAGGTAGCGGTGACACGCAGTTGCGGATCGTTCCAGAGACGCCGCGACTCATGCAACAGCTTCGCCTCTTCCTCGTTGTAGCCATCCGCCCCGACGGCACTGTTGTGCGAGAAGCAGTTGAAGAGGCACTGCCGACCAAACACACTTGTATCGAGCGGTTGCCCTGCGGCATACGCGCGCGCCTGCTGTTCCAACTCGCGCATCGCTGCGGCACCTGCCCCACTGACGGCTTGATAGGTCGATACCACCATGCGCCGCACGCGCGCCTCGCGGTGCAGCGGTGTCACAGCGACAAGCGCCACGATGGTCGAACAGTTCGGCACGGCAACGATGCACGGCGATCGACAGTCGTCGAGCACGAAACCATTGACCTCTGGGATCACAAGCGGCGCGGCGGCATCCATGCGGAACGCACTCGAGTTATCGATCGCCCACGCACCTTCATGCACAGCCTGCGGCGCCCACTCGCGAGAGATTGCCTTTCCTGCGGAAAAGAACGCAACCTGCGTTCCCCGAAAGCAGTCTTTGTGCAGCGGTTCGATCGCGACATCGCGCCCCGCCACATTGACGGTCTTGCCGGCCGACCTTGGACTGGCAAAGAGCCGCAGTCCATCCAGAGGAACCCGCGATTCCTGCAGAATCTGAAGAAACTCCCTCCCAACCGCGCCAGTAGCCCCCACCACGGCAAAGGGACCGGAGGGTGACAAAATCGTGCCTTTCAAAAGAAATCCTCAAAATGGCTTGCCATCTCGCGACTGTATCGTACGGTTTCGGTGTTCGGTGCTTGGCTGCGTATGCCAGCGACTCCGAACGATCTTGAAGGGAAACATCATGTCATCGAAGCCAACGAACTCGACGAAGACAACGACCAAGTCCACCAAGCTGTCGGATGCGGATCTGGAGAAGGCGAGCGGAGGCGGCGCCAGCCGCGTCTCTCGCAATTCCACCGCTGCCCGCCAGGCGCGGACTCCAAAGCGCTGATCTGCGCCAGTTTCCGACCGACGTCCTGTCGGTTTCGGTGAATGACCATGCGGTCGGTGACCGTTCGCTGCTCCTGAACGGCCGCCGATCGCTTTTCATTTGACGCGTGTTCATCCGCCCGTCGGGCTCGCGGGCGCATCGGTGGGCGGCACATCGAGCATCTGCCGCCGCGCCATCTCGCGGAAGCGCCCCTCGACGCGGACGAGATCGTCGAAGGTCCCCTCCTGCACCACGCGTCCCGCCTCCATCACGAAGATTCGATCGCACGACCGCACTGTGCTCAGGCGATGCGCGACGATGATGCGAGTCGCACGGAGTCCCTCGAGACTCGATACCACCTGAGCCTGCGAGATCTCGTCGAGCGCGCTCGTCGCCTCATCAAAGACCAGAACTTTGGGCCGTGCCACCAGTGCCCGCGCAATGAGCAGCTTCTGCAACTGGCCGCCTGAAAGAGTCTGGTCGGTCACATAGGTGTGAAGGCCCATCGGCATTCGATCGACTTCCTCAGCGAAGCCCGCAGCTTCGAGGGCTCGCTTCGCATCCTCGCTGGTGTAGAGCGTGCTCCCCACGATGTTTTCCAGGATGGCGCCCGGAACGATGCGCGTGTTCTGCACCACGGCACCGATCTGTCGACGAACCGAGACCAGATCGAGTCGATCAAGGTCCTTGCCATCGAGCAGCACCTTCCCGCTTGTGGGCTTTCGCAGACCAAGTACAAGTTGCAGCAGCGTTGACTTACCGCTTCCGCTCGCACCAACCACGGCCACGTTCTCACCCGCCTCAATGCGAATGCTCACTCCGGCCAGGATCTCATTCGCGCTGCCCGGGTACGCGAAGCGCACATCTGCGATCGTGATCTGTCCGGAGATCACGCCGGGCACTTCACGCTCCCCAGACGATTCCACCTCGGCATCGAGGATCGGCCGAATGCGGCGGAATGTGGACTGCAGCAGCGCGAGATCGCCCAGGCGCGTTCCAACATCGAGCAGGGAAAAGAGCGCAGACGAGAACGCCGCGATGAACATCACGAACTGTGCGACACGAACGGGCGCATCGATCGGCGAACTCTGAAAGGCGCCCGGCTCGGCGAAGCGTTGCGAGAACATGATCCAGAACACGGTCGTGCAGAGCACTGGGAACCCCGCAGAGAAGATCTCATAAAAGCGGTCGAGACGGTGGATGCGCATGGAGAATGAGCGCACCACACGGAAGCGTTCAAGCCACCGCAGCACGGCGTACTGATCGGACGCTGCGCCACGCAACGCGTCGATACCGCCGATGTACTGGAGCATCACGGAGGAAAGTCCACCGAATGACTCCATCGAGTTCATCGAGATTCGTGCGCGCTTCAGGCTGATCAGCACGCTGACGAGAACGGCGATCAGCATGAACGCGAAGCCGACAACTGCCGCGTTCACGTCCACGGCCGCCATGATCGAGAGGTACACCACGGAAAACGCACCCGCCATGATCGCTGCAACGGCCGAACCGGACAGCACCTGCTGCATGTTGCCGACCGAGAGAATGCGATCGGCAAGATCGCCGCTCGTGAACGTTCGGAACGCCTCGACAGGCATGCGCAGGCAACGGTCGAGAATGCCACCGAGTGCGCGCCCATCCATGCGCGTCTCGGCACGGAGCAGGAGATTCGACACGACGAACGAGCACGCGGCGGATGTGACCGTCGTCGCAAGCAACACCATGCCAACGAAGAGCAGTCCCCAGCGATTCTCACTCGGGATCACGCGAGAAATGAGCAGCCCAGTTCCGACTGGAATCGCCAAGCTGACCAGCACGCCCAGGCCAGCCATGATGAACGCCAACAGAAAGTCGTGCTCCGAGCCCTTGGTGATGAATCGAAGGAACTTCCACACACCGATCCGCGTGGGACCGAGCGTGGCGTGAAACTGCGATGCCGTTTTGATCAGCGTCGACGCGAATGCTTCGTCAACGGGCACAGGTCCGGCAATCGCGCCTGATGAGTGCACAAATGCCATCAACCCCTTCGGCGTTGCCAGCACCGCCACAGGGGCCTGATCCTCGGCTCGGAACGCGAGCACGGAGCCGACATCCTGCGTCCACCAACCTGGATCGAGGAACACGGGGCGAATGCCGAGGCCTGCCACGTGCGCGAAGGTCTGCTCAGGCCTTCGAGTCGCGTCCCGCGGAACGCGAGTCGGCACCTGATCTGGTTCATAGCCCATCATCACCGCCAACTGAATGCACGCCCGCACCACGGGTGGGAGTCGAGTATCCGGCTGGTACATCCAACGCGGCCCTGTGCGCGACGTGACAAGCGATTGGATCCGCTGCTCGAACGCGAGCGACCCACTTGCCGTATCGACCAAGCGGCGCATGTGCCGTGCATACATCGCTTCCGCGGTCGACTGCCCTCGGCGCTCGAGCTCATCAGTCACACGCTTCGCGGCATCGGTAAGCGACAACTTCGGGCTGAGTGTTCCACCGCAACCTGCGAGCGTCTTGGCGAAGCCCTGCCGAAGTGCCTCGGCCACCGCCGCATTCGAAGCGGCCGCTGCAAGCGCACTCGCAGGCAAACGAAGGAACGTCGCGGTCGACTCGGGGATGAGGTCCACGGGAAACACCGGTCCATGAACCGCAGAACCAGGAAGCAGTTCGCCGATTCGGTGACGACGCTGATGGCCCTTTCGGTATGCGAAGACCTGCACAGAGCCGGAAAGCAGAACCACGATCGATTCATCTTTCAGGGGTATGCCACTGCGTCGATCGGCAGTCTGCCGCACACCACCCAGTGCGGCGAACACCGAAGCGAAGTCGTTCGCGGCGACACTCATGTGTGCGACTCCCCCGTGATCAACTCGTGGTAGCGCCCTCGTTGTGCCAAAAGGTCTTCATGAGTGCCGCGTTCGACCACCTCGCCCCGATCCATCACGAGAATCTCATCGGCATCACGGATGGTGCTCAGCCGATGCGCCACCACCAGACAGGTTGTCCCTCGCCGACGAAGCGCGGCATCGATCGCCAACTCGGTGCTTGGATCGAGAGCGCTCGTTGCCTCGTCCAGAATGATCACAGCGGGCCGCCGACAGAGGGCGCGGGCAATATCGAGCCGCTGCGCCTCCCCACCAGAAAAGTTCGATGCCCCCTCGGCGACAGGATGATCGAGGCCACCGCGAGAATTGACGACTCCGGTGAGTTGCGCATCATCCACCGCCTCGAGCAACCACACATCGGGGATGTCAGGATTCCACAGAGAGAGGTTCTCTCGGATCGATCCCTCGAAGAAGGACGGGCGCTGAAAGACCGTCGACAGACTCGCCGCTCGGATGTGACGCGGCACATCACGCAGCGGAAACCCGTCGAGCAGCACATCGCCTTCCCAAGGCTCAAGCAGACCCGCGGCCAACCGAGACACCGTCGACTTCCCCGAACCCGTACCCCCCACGATCGCCACGCGCCCACCCGGGCGAACCGTCAGCGAAAAGTCCTTCAGCAGTGGTGCCTGACCATGTCCGTACCCGAAGGTGACGTTACGCAGTTCGAGTTGCCCCGCGGCGTACTCGATGTCCGCCTTGTGATCCACATCCGGCTCCAAAGCCAGTGGATCCGTCGCGTGGCACATCACATCGTCAAGCCGCCCGAGATCGGCGCGCACCGTCTGAATCTCCCGCAAGAGTTCCGCGAGGTGAGTGACCGGAGACATGAATCCCATCACGAGAATCTGGAGTGCGAGCAGCGTGCCGATGGAGATCTCCCCCTCCATCACTTGCAGACCACCGAGGCCGAGCACGACGGCGGACACCACGACCGACTGAAGCCACGAGGGCACGATGCTGACCATGTTGGACAACAGCGCTGCACGCTGTCGAGCCGATGCCACGCGCGCCGTAAATCCCATCGAACGCGCGAAGAAGTCCGACTCACGCCCACCCGCCTTCAGCGACTCGAGGGTGATGAGACCCGCCACGATCGCGCCCTGCTTCATGCCCTCCTGCTGCGACAAGGCCTGCGCCTGATCCACTCGAGCGCGCGCCGCAAGGAGCAGGATGGTCAGTGTCGCCACAACGGAGAGAAACGCGATCAGCCCCATCGTGGCGCTGATCAACGAGATCGCGACCAAGAATGCCGCAAGCGTAAGAACCTGCACGATCGCAGGTGCGAACTGCGATGCAAGCATCGACGCCACCTGATCGTTTGCCGAGACGCGCTCGGCAATGTCGCCCGGATACCGCTGACCGAAGAAGGTGGACGGCAGACGGAATATCTGACGCAGAAAGTCCACGCTGCGCTCGAGGGAGAGCTGCTGCTCGACGCGCGCGAGAACGCTGCGCTGCAGCAGCAGCAAGATCGCCTCCACCGCCATCGCTCCGAGAGCAACGCCCACGAGTGCCCAGATCCAGCCACCCCGTTGGTTCGAAAGGACCTGATCGATGAAGGCGGCGGCGAGTCCTGGCACGGTCACCATCGGCACGGCGAGCAGCAACCCGAGCAGCACGCTCAGCCAGACGGGGCCGCTCGCCCCACGTATCCAGCCAAACACCAACTTCAACGCTGAAGGCGGCCCACCCGATGCAACGAACTCATCGCTCGGCTGCACATTCAGGACCACTCCGCTGAACTCCTCATCGAACTCCTGCGGACTGACTGCGCGTCGTCCCGTGGCGGGGTCCATCAGCAAGAACTCGCGCGTGTTCCACCCCTCAAGCACCACAAAGTGATTGAGTCCCCAAAAGAGGATCGCGGGAAGCTTCACATCGCCGAATCCATCGACTTCGCACTTGAGCCCCTCCACGTCGAGTCCGAAGTGCCGCGCCGCATTCGCGATTCGGCGCGCGTTGGCTCCGTCTCGGTCCACGCCAACCGCTTCGCGCACTTCCTCAAGCGGTCGATACGCGCGGAAGTATCCGAGCACACTGCACAGGCTGGCAGCGCCACACTCCGCCGCCACGACCTGCATCACCGTGGGACATCGAACGCGACGCGGCGGCCCCTCCGGCAGCGAGGGCGGCGGAGGTGGAACCTCCACTTCCTCCTGTCCTTCGGACTCTGTGATCGCTTCGCTCATCGGTTCGGCTTGGCCCGAAGTCCAGGGAACACAAGTTCCACAGGGCGAACATGATCCACAATGATCTCGATGTCGCATGGGACACCAGTGGTCACAGGATCGGAGAGTGTGGACTCCTGCACTTCGATCACCACCTCGCAGACGGCGCCGAAGCGTTCCTGCACCATGCGAACGAAGTCCGAATTCGGTACCCGCTGCAGGATGCGGTCTCCGGTCGTCATGAACGCCTCGACATCGATGACCTTGCCCCGAGCCTCGCCATCGCTGCCTGCAGTCCGAGTCACAAAGTGCAGCAGTACCTCGGCCCCTGGCTCGATCAGTTTCGCATCGCTGAGCGGAAGAAATCCGATGCAGCGCAACTGATCCTTGCCGAGCACCAACGCACACACATGTTGGCCGTCACGCACCGCGTCCCCTTCGGTCACACTCACGGAAGTCACGCGGCCCGCCTCGGAAGCCAACACGACACCCTCCTGTAACTGCACACCTTGTGCCTCCTGACTCATGATCCGCACGATCGGATCGCCGGCACGCACCTCGTCACCCGGGCGCTTCAGGACCGCCGACACTTGTCCATCGAGTGGGGAAACGAGAGCGGTAATCCGCTCCCCTCTCAGGAACACACCCGTGCCGAAAACTGGAACGGGCACATCGCCAAAGAAGCCCCAAGTGATCACCGACAAGACAAGAAAACCCAGCGCCGCCGCAAACACCCAAAGCCGCGGCGCGATGACTGGGCTCAATGTGTTGAGCCGATTCCTCCCACCCACCGCCTGCATCGCCCTCTCGCGAAACAATTTGTTCTCGCCCTGCGAGGATGTCGTCATACGGCGCAGGCTACTCGCGCCCCACGAGGGTGAACGGCAGGAACGCCGCGGCTCTTCATCACCAGCCTCTTACGAACGGCTCGCCGCACGAACCTCTGGGCACGCTAGGTAAAACCGAGCCACGGCCGCGCGGAATGTCTCACCATCCGAACGCTCGAAGGTGAAATGACCCTCCATAGTGCCCCAGGAAGTCTTCAGAGGGCAGAAGCTCGAATACTCAAATGTCTGACCAGGCTCAAGATGCGGATGCTGCCCGACGACGCCGGGGCCCTCGACCACGCTCTCCTGCCCATCGGCGTCCACGATGCGCCAACACCTACCGACCAAACGCGCCGCCATCGGACCTTCGTTCGCGAGGCGAATCTTGTAGGCGAATGTGAAGTTGCCCCGCTCGACATCGGAATGCGAGTCGAGAAACGACGGCTCGACGTGAACTCGGATGCCATCGGTCACGGCTTCAGATCCCAGCGGACGTTTCTGAGTTGGTGGCATGGGTCCCGTGAGTTTAGGCAGGAGTCGCGCTGCGCTGATCGGTTCGACGCATGGCCTCTTCGACGCACACGGCGGCAACGACATCACCCATGACGTTCACCACGGTTCGCCCCATATCGAGCAGACGATCGACACCGAGCACAAGCGCAATACCAGTCGGTGGCACACCCACTTGCGCCATGACCGCCATCAGCAGCGGCAACGATCCGCCAGGAACTCCAGCCACGCCGACCGAACTGATCACGCAGAGCACGAGCACCAGAATCTGATCGGCGACCGGAAGATTGATACCGAACACTTGTGCGATGAAAAGAACGGCACAACCCTCGAAGAGCGCGGTGCCGTTCATATTGATCGTCGCGCCGAGGGGAAGAACGAACCCGGAGACCTCTCGTCGCACGCCAAGATCGCGCTGCGAGAACTGCATGGTGGTCGGAAGCGTGGCATTACTCGATGATGTGGAGAAGGCCGTCACCATGACTGGGATACAAGCGCGAAGAACGCGCCACGGGTTGCGACGAGCGAGCACTGTGAGCAGCAGTGGATAGAGCAGCAGGATCACCACCGCGTAGCAGACAAGCACCACCGCCACATACAGAGCCAACTTCCACAACAGAGCGCCGCCAAAGCGTGCGATCACAACAAAGATCAGGCAGAACACGGCAACCGGTGCAAGACGCATGGCAAGCGACACGATGAACACCATGGCGTCGCCGATGATGTCGAGGAACTCGACCGCACCGAGGCGTCGCTCGGGTGGCTGCAACCCGAGTGCAACGCCAAGCAGCAGCGAAAATGCGATCAGCGGCAACATCTGCATCTGCACGATCGCACCCAGAATGTTGCGCGGAAGTGTGGCATCAATCACCTGCAGCGTCACCGACACAGCGCCATCTCCGCCAAGAGAGCCGCCCTGTTCGATTCGAATCGCCTCCGCCCCGAATGACTCCACCAGCTCTGCACGAATGAGGGGATCGAAGCCCACACCGGGCTGAAAGATGTTCATCGCGAACAGCCCGACCATGGTCGCGGTTATGGAGGTAATCGCAAAGAGCACGAGTGCTCGGCCCGCCACACGACCAAGGCGGCCTGGATCGCCCAGTCGCGCGACCCCAGCGGCAAGCGATGCGAACACCAAAGGAACGACCACGAGAAAGAGGAGGCGCAGAAAGATCTGCCCGACCGGGTTCAGAACTGAATCATTGATGAATTCAAGCGTGCTCTGCCATGCCGGCACTCGCTCCGCGACCCGGTGGGCGACAGCCCCGCATGCGGCCCCCATGACAAGCCCGGCAAGAATGAGCCAGTGATTTGCCCGCACCGACTGCATGCGCGGAGGCTAGCAACTGTCCGAGTACTCGCGCACTCACTTGCGATCAAGCGCGAGTTCAGGAGTTCGACCCGCACGAATGCTCGCCCACTGCACAACGCATCGTGCCGTGCGATACCCCTTTGCCTTCACGGTCAAGACGAGCTGATCGACATTGGGCAGATCGACGGGCGGCGTGATCCCCTGCGCATCGCATGCCACAACCCAACCGTTGGGATCGCGCGGAACGCCATCGAGTTCCTTGCCGAACTGCACTTCTGCCGAAGCAATCGGCGCATCGGTCTTCGCGTCAACGACACGCAGCGCACTCTTTTTCCATTGCAGTCGGCGCATCTTCAGAGTTGCAGTACCGCCGTCGGGCTCACGGTCGATTCGAATTCGCACGGGAGCAAAGCCCGCCATACGCGCGTAGGCGTAGGCACGAAGCGGATGAAAGCGCTGTACTTGAACGCACCCATCGCTGCCGACGGTCAACCGCTGCGCCGCAGGCATTCCCCATGCCGCCTCCACCCCGTCGGTTGGCAAGAAGAGCGAACACTCAACGGCCACTGTTGCGCCCGCCATCGAATCGCCACTCTCGTCGAGCACACAGACGCGAAGCGGCGAAGCCTGCAACGGGAACAGCAGCACATCCAACCGCGCTCGATCCGCAAGCGACTCGAATGGAACGCACAGATCCTCGGGCACCGTCACTTCGAGCGCCGTTGGCTTCGAGGGCTCCGCACATCCGCGGGGCTCGGGCACGATGCTCAACTGAACGGGGACAAATCCCTGACAGAACACAGCGAGGCTGGTGCCGCGTGCATCAAGAACGAGTGACGCCACACCGTCGGCGCCCGTCACGCTCGGCTTCGCGTTCCCTTTGGGCAGGAAACGAAGGAAGCGCGCGCCATGCTGGCGAATCTCCGCACCCTCGATGGGCGATCTCGTGTCCGCCCGCATGACTCGGATTTGCACGGGCTTCGAAACACATCCCGTTCCAAGCAGCAAGACAACTGCACCACACATGCACAACAGCGAATGCACCCACGCGCCGAGCGGAACATCACCGAAGCACTGACCTGTTCGTCTCGCGACACGATCGCGGCTCGCGCCGCCCCTTCCAAAGGTCGGCTTTCTCGCTATCATTCAACTCCAATTCTTTGGGGATTGGTGTAACGGTAGCACAACTGACTCTGACTCAGTTTGTCCTAGTTCGAATCTAGGATCCCCAGTTCTTCAGGCAGTAGCGCGGTCGAACAGGGGGCGTTGCTTCCTCATTTGGCATCGTCTTCTTTGCCGAGTTCGCGGTACTGAAAGTTCTCCATACCGATCATTCCGCCGGCCATCAACCCCTTCTGCGCCCCGACGTACACCGCCACACCGTCTTGGAAGGACGCCGTTCCAGTGCTTCCCTTGTCAGCGGCAACAGCGAGCCCCTCGACCTTCCCAGTCAGAAAGCCCTTCTTGAACTTGTCGAGCGTGGGCTGGTCAGCAAAGACGATCAAGATCTTCTTCCCCTGTCCCCCTGCCTGCAGCCCGACATTGAACTGGTTCTCGGCAGCCCAGCCGATCTGTGTACCGCTCGGGGTGAAGACAGCTCCACGACCGAAGCTTCCCCCCGTGAAGATGATGCCCCATTGACCCGCACCAGGAAACACGGCGTAGCCGGCGGAGCGGTTGATCTGGTCACGAAGTCCGTTGACATTTGTCTCGAAGTACCCCAGACCATCGCGTGCCTCGACAGCGAAGGCCTGTCGGTCATCCACCGACGGTGCGACACTACAACCAACCGTGCTCTGCAGGGACGCGGTCAAAAGCAGAAGCACGATTCGAGCACACTTGGGAAGGTTTGATTTCATGGCCGCTGAAGATAATGCCGATCGGCTAACTTCACCATTCACGAAGACCCACAAACCAAAGGAGTTCCGACCATGCTTCGCCAGTTTGCCGAAGATTTCAAGGCTTTCGCCGTCAAGGGGAACGCCATAGACATGGCCATTGGCATCGTGATTGGCGCGGCGTTCAACAAGATTGTCAACTCCATCGTGACGGATCTCATGATGCCGCCACTGGGTCTCCTGATTGGCGGCGTGGACTTCAAGAACCTCCAGTGTGTGCTCCAACACGCCAAGGCGGCGACCGACGGCACGCCTGCGATTGCCGAGGTTGCGATCCGCTACGGCGCGTTTCTGAACTCCATCATGGAGTTTCTCATCGTCGGCTTGAGTGCGTTCATCGCCGTGAAGGTGATGTCACGCGTGATGCGCGCGCGCGGGGCGTGACTGTGAGCGGCACACTCGCCACAAGGCGCATGCTTGCCGTGAACGCCATCGCGGCGCTCGCCGTGGCGTTCGCACTCGGATCGTGCTCGCAGTCAAAGACCAAGGCCGGTGCGGGAGTTCGACTGTTCCGCGACGAGCGCATCAGCCGTTCGCAATTGGAAGAGTTGTCGAATGCCTTCGCGGACCGCTACTTCACATTGATGGTGTCGGCGAGCGAGCGCATCATGCGTGGCAATCCAGATGTGCAGCAGTGTCGCCTCATGAACGGCATCCGACTGCTCGGCGTGTCGAGCATGTACGACATCGCCACGTCTCCCGACACGCTGACCCAACTGGTGGATCAGTATGCGGTGGTCGTGCTACAAAATTACATGTGGGTCGATTCGGGGCGTGCCCATGCCATTTGGGGCGAGCGCGCTCAACTGCTTGAGGAAAATCTGCGTCGTGCGCGAGAGGACATCGCCACGCTCTGTGAGCACGTCTTCACGGACGAACAGATGCTTGAACTCGATCTGAATGTCGCCGCGTGGTGGTCCCGAAGTACGGGATCCGAACTGGTGGCCTATGTGCGCTTCAGCGAAGTTGCCAGCGCAAAGGGCAAGAGACTGATCGAGTCCGTCCGAGATGGTGGTGGTCTCCTCGAACCGCTTGACCGAGCAACGGAACAGCTGGTGGAGGCGCAACTCGCCTACGAGCGCAGTTTCTTCTGGGCAAAGCGACTGCCGCTGTTCGCGAACTGGCAAGTGGAAGCGCTTGCCTACGACCTTCTGCTGCTGCCGGATGTTCAAAAGACCGTTGCAGGAGTGAACCGCGTGTCCGAAGTCGTGGGCTCGCTTCCCGCGCTCATGGATTCCAAGCAGCCCGCGCTGCTTGAATTGATGCAGGAGTATCAACGGTCGATGCAGGCGACAGCCACGACGCTCGATCGTGCGGCTCCTCTTGTCGATGGCGTACGCGGGGTGATGCAGGCGGGCGATGGCACACTCGGGCAAGTCAATGCGGTACTCGAGAAACTCATCATGTTTCAAGCCGAGCGGCTCAAGGCTCAGGATCCAAATGCGCCAACTGCCAAGCCGATTGAAATGTCTGAGATCCTTGCTCTCCTTGCGGAGGCACGAACGACGCTCGTCGAGGCGCGACAGACCATCGAGGGCGGTGGACGACTGATCGGCTCTGCCGAGGTCGATCGTCGTCTTGCGGAAATCCAAGCGGCGGCAGACGCTTCGACCGATCGCATTTTCTGGCGTGTGTTGATTGTCGTGCTGACTGCCATCGGAGGGCTTGGATTGCTCATGTTCATCCGCACGCGGATCGGAGGTCATTCATGAGGCGCGTTCAGAAGGCCTGCTCAGCACGCGCAGCGCACGGCCTGCTCTTTTTGGTTGCCGCGTTCGTCAGCACGCTGACGCTTGGGCAACAACCCCCGCCGCCGTCCGAAGGCGCCGCGGCAGATGCGATTCGATTGGCGGTCCAGACGGTGCCCATACCGCCCGATCCCTACGGCGCAAAGTTGAGTGCGATGGTCGAATCATTTCCTGTCTATCAGGCTGACGGTCGCATCATCACTGAAGACATCGTCATCTACGGAACCGAGTCGACGGCGGTGCTGCTCACGGAGGTGGGTCGTGCATGGACGAAGATGAATCCCGAGTCGATCGTCACTGTGCACCAAACAACGACCTCGGGCGACCTCGCAGCGCTTGAGCGCCCAGACACAAGTTTTGCGTCAGTCGCACGCCCGCTGACGGCGGGCGAACTCTCTCGTTTGCAGGCTCGTGGCAGCACAGTTCACCAAGTGCCGATCGCACGCGACGGTGTCGCGATCTACGTTCATGTGGACAATCCAATCGCCGGGCTCACCCGCCGTCAGTGCAACGGCATCGTGTCCGCGACGCACTCAATGCACCCCGAACTGGTGCTTGACTGGCGCGACCTTGATCCGAACTCACCGCTCGGCGATCAGCAGTTTCCGTTGTACATGCTTGACGCCCGCTCTTCAACGATGATCCGAATCACGGAGTGGTGCATGCCTGGCGAACCGATCACCACCATCGGCACGTTCATCGAACATAGCGCATCCTCGGTTGTCAATGCGTGCTGCGCGTACCGCACGGCCATGGGCATCGCCAGCACAAGTGCTCGGCAGCCGCGCGCGCGAATGGTCCCCCTCGCTGTGGAGGACGGTGGGCCCTTCGTGCCTCCCACTTCGCTCACCATCGCCGATGGCTCTTACCCCCTGACTCGATCCCTCAATCTCGTGTTCCGCACGCCAAAGGGAGGCGAAGTTCCGACCCACTTTCGCGAGTTCCTGCGCTTTCTGTGGAGCGAAGATGGACAAGATGTTGTGGCGAGATTGAAACTCGTTCCGCCCGATTCCGCGAGGATTCCTCCGCAACTCGGCAGCCCGATCGACGGCATCTGGAAGTGACTGCCCGCGTCCCTTTGCCGCGCCGCAAGCCCGTTGTCAGCCCTTGGGTCAGCCCCAGTTCGACAGCAGCGTTGTCAAGTCGGATCCGCCGACCATACCGTCTCGGTCGATGTCGGCGGCACAACTGGTGCAGGTACCCCATTCCCCGAGCAGTTCGGTCAGATCCGAACCGTTCACCGCACCATCGCCATTGATGTCGCCGGGGCGAACAGGCAACCCAGGCGTTCCCTCGATGATCAGCGTGGGTGCTGCACCGAAGCCGCCTGTCTGCCATGTCACGCCATCAGACTGCGAGATGACGGAAAACTGATTGCCGACTGAGGCGAAATTCCAGACCGCGTTTTGCCCGGGCTGAACGGTCGACTGCGCCACGACCCAGTACTTCTGCCCCGACCGCAGCGCGACGCCGCCCGCCGACTGCAAGACTTCCTGCACTGGATTCCAACCAACGGCCTGAATGCTGACGGTCCACTCTGCCATGATCTCGCTCGACGGCAAGCTCTGCCCCGACCCCGATGCCGTCGACTGATCCGTGCGGAGCGTGATGCGAACCTGCGGATGTGCGCCGCCGCTGTTGTCCATGAACCATATCTTCACGCGCTCGAGCGTGAAATCTCCGTTTGGGATGAAGCGCGCCCCAACGCTCTGCTGCGCCGACACATCGGGACCCCAGACTCCGAAGAATCCGCCAAACGGACCTGCCGTTTGATGCACGAACGCTGCAGTTGCCACGGCAACCATCAACAGAGGTGCGATCCATGCAAACACGCGGACAGCTCTCATGTCCTCTAAAGTATCGCTGCGATGCAATGAGGCAAGGGAGATCCGCGACTTTCGCGCAATTCCTCCGCAGTCCTCAAACAAGGCGGGTGCGGTTATGGTGAACGCGTGCGCGTTGTGAGCCTGTTGCCGTCAGCGACCGAGATTCTTTGCCGAATCGGTGGCAGTTCGCTGCTCGTTGGACGAAGCCATGAATGCGACTTTCCTGTCGGGCTCGATCATGTGCCAATCCTGACGGGGCAGCGCACGCCCTCGTTCACTGGCGAGGGATCAAGTCTGGAAATCGACCGCTCCGTCCGCACAGCATTGGATGCGGGTGAATCGCTTTACACGCTTGATGTCGATCGACTCCGTGCGCTGAAGCCCGATGTCATCCTGACACAGGATCTCTGCGAGGTGTGTTCCATCGACTTGCCCACCGTGCAGCGCGTTGCGCACGAATTGAATCCGACACCGACTGTTGTGAGCCTCGACCCGAAGTCCGTGTGGGCCGTCTTGGATGATCTGCTCCGCGTCGGTGAAGCGGTCGGACTTGAACGCGAGGCTGAAGCAGCGATGGTCGAACTTCGAGAAGGCTGGTGGACGGCCATCGACTTTGTGAACCCCTACGAAGAAGGCCCCGAAGTGCTCTTTCTTGAGTGGATGAACCCGACCTTCGTTGGAGGTCACTGGACACCCGAACTGATTCAGGCTGCCGGTGCTCGCCACTCGCTGAATGCGGTGGGTTCGAAGAGCCGCGTGGCCTCCGCAGAGGAAATCGTCGCCGCTGCACCCGACCGTGTGATCATCTGCCCTTGCGGGCTTGCGCTGCCCGCGATTGAGGCAGAACTTCACGCACTCACCGCGCAGCGCTGGTGGCAGGTGTTGCCGGCCTCGCTCGAGAGTGGTCGGATCGCCTTGGTGGACGGCAACCAGATGTTCAACCGCCCTGGACCGCGGCTTGTGGATGCGTTCCGCTGGCTCGTGGGTTGGCTGCATGACCGCCCCGAGTTGATACCAAGCGGATTTCCCGTGATTTACCGTTGAATACGGTTGCTTTCATGGGCGGCTGCATCCGCAGAATGGTCGGCACGGAGATTGCTACGGCGGCTACTTCATGAACTTCGAACGCTTCACCACTCTTGCGCAAGGCGCCATTTCGCAAGCCCAGTCCGCTGCGGTTCGTGACCAGCACGGTGAGGTCACTTCGCTGCACTTGCTGACAGCACTGCTCGCAGAGAAGGATGGTCCTGCAGCCGGAGTACTCGCCAAGGCGGGGCTCGACGGATCTCGCGTTCTCGCCACCGCGCAGGCAGAACTCGCCAGACTGCCGAAGGTTCAGGGCGCCGCGCGCGGCGTCTCACGCGATCTGACGGAAGCGCTTGGTGCAGCAGAACGACTCGCCCAGAAGATGAAGGATTCGTATGTGTCAAGCGACCATCTGTTGATCGCGTTGGCACAGGTGAAGGGAAGCGCACAAACTGTTCTTGCGGCAGTCGGTGCCGATGCCAAGACGCTTGAACGCGCTGCACTCGAAGTGAGGAAGTCCAGCGGCGTTCAGGGAATTCATGACGCGGGCGGCGAGAGTTCCCTCGAAGCACTCAAGAAGTACGGGAAGGACTTGAACGAGCTCGCGGCATCAGGCAAGCTCGACCCAGTGGTGGGGCGCGACGAGGAGATCCGCCGCTGCATGCAGGTGCTGTCGAGGCGATCCAAGAACAACCCGGTACTGATCGGCGAGCCTGGTGTCGGCAAGACCGCCATTGCCGAGGGACTTGCACAGCGGATTCTCAACGGTGACTGCCCGGAATCGATGCGTTCCGCCCGAATCGTGGCGCTTGATGTGGGCGCGCTGCTTGCGGGCGCGAAGTACCGCGGCGAGTTTGAGGAGCGGCTCAAGGCCGTGCTTCGCGAGGTCGCTGCCAGCGAGGGACGCATCATCCTGTTCATCGATGAACTTCACACGATCGTCGGCGCGGGCCAGGCCGAAGGCGCTGTGGGTGCGGGGCAGTTGCTCAAGCCTGCCCTTGCCCGCGGCGAACTGCACTGCATCGGTGCCACCACACTCGACGAGTACCGCAAACATGTCGAGAAGGACGCGGCCTTCGAGCGGCGCTTCAGCCCCGTCTACATCGGCGAGCCATCCGTGCAGGACACGATCGCGATTCTTCGCGGACTCAAGGAGCGATATCAGGCACACCACGGCGTTCGCATTCAGGACAGCGCACTCGTGGCGGCGGCGCAGCTCAGCGATCGTTACATCAGCGATCGCTTCCTGCCCGACAAGGCGATCGATCTGCTCGATGAGGCCGCAAGTCGACTCCGCATCGAGAATGACTCGATGCCAACAGAACTCGATGCCATCCGTCGCAGCATCACCACACTCGAGATAGAGAAGGCAGCCCTGCAAATTGAAAAGGATCCCAAGAGTGCGCAACGACTCTCGGTCGTCGAGCAGGCACTCGCCGAGGAACGCGAGCGGGATCGAGCGATGACGGCACAGTGGGAAGTGGAGAAGGCGGACCTGGACGCGGTCAAGCACATCGACCGCGACATCGAGGCACGGAAGGTGGAGTTCGAGCAGGCCCAGCGGCGCGGCGACTTCGACCGCGCTGCACGCATCCAACATGGCGAAATCCGAGAACTCGAACGGCGACGCACCGAAGCGGAGACTGCGCTACGCAAGCGACTTGAGTCGGGCGCCGCACTTGTGAAGGAGGAAGTCGATCCGGAAGCTGTTGCCGAGGTGGTTGCCAAATGGACAGGCATTCCAATGTCCAAACTCGTTGAGAGCGAACGAGAAAAGTTGCTGCACATCGAAGAGTCCCTGCAACGACGGGTGATCGGACAAGACACGGCGGTTCGTGTGGTGGCGGAGGCGGTTCGCCGCAATCGCGCAGGACTTGGTGAACCCAACCGCCCCATCGGCTCGTTCCTGTTCCTCGGCCCGACTGGTGTGGGCAAGACCGAACTCTGCAAGGCGCTCGCCGAACTGCTCTTCGACTCTGCCGATGCTCTGGTGCGCATTGACATGAGTGAGTTCATGGAACAGCATGCTGTGGCGCGTCTCATCGGCGCACCGCCCGGCTATGTGGGCTATGACGAGGGCGGGAGACTGACCGAGGCGGTTCGGCGGCGGCCCTACTGCGTTGTGCTGTTCGACGAGTTTGAGAAGGCGCACCCTGATGTGAGCAATGTGCTGTTGCAAGTGCTCGACGATGGGCGGCTCACCGATGGACAGGGGCGCACGGTCAACTTCGCCAACACGATCATCGTGATGACGAGCAACATTGGATCATCGGCGATTGTTGACATGGGCGAGCGCGGCGAACCCAAGGAGATGATCGAGGCGCACGTTCGGAGGCTGCTCAAGGATCACTTGCGTCCAGAGTTGCTCAACCGCATCGACGAGACAGTGGTGTTCCAACAACTCACGCGCACCCAACTCACGTCCGTCACGAAGATTCAAGTGGAACTCCTTGCCCGCCGCCTGAAGCAGCGCGGCATCGGGCTCGATGTGTCCGACGATGCATTGAAGGCTCTCGCGTCCGAGGGCTACGACCCGCAGTATGGGGCGCGACCTCTAAAGCGCGTCGTACAGCAGCGTATTGAAAACCAGATCGCCTCCAGGATCCTCAGCGGAGCCTTCCAAGATGGGGACACGATCGCCGTGGGCTATCAGGGCAAGTCGTTCACCTTCGAGAAGTCGAACGGCGCACCTCAGACCGTGTGAACCACGCGAGGCGTGCGTTCACTCGGCGCGCAGAAGGGGCACCAGCGCGGCCGCGCATGCCACCAAGTGCGCGGACTCATGATCGCTGTAGGTCCGTGGTGCGATGCAGGCGATGCCGATCACGCCCACGACATCGGCTGTCCGCGCATCGATCGCGGGGACCGTGATCGCGCCTTCCATGCCGGTCGCGCGCGCCCCTGGGCGCACATCACCCGACTGATCGCTCTGCAGATTGCAGACGGTCACGGGCACACGGCGCGATGCCGCGAGTCCGGCGAGTCCCTTGCCAAACGGAATCGTGCGGATCGCCTCGAGCACTGGCGGCGGAAACTGCCCAACGACTGCACGGAGATGAAGATGTCCATCCACGGCCGTGGCATGAACGGTGCCACTGTCGCATCCGAAATGGCGAACTACCGCTTCAAGTGCTTGCTGCAGGGTGAAGCGATCGCCAAGCGACGCGAGTGGTGCGGGCATCGACGTCATGCGGCAAAGAGTACGCGCGGGCCACTCGGCACTAGCGCCAACGGTCACTCCATGCCTGCAGCATCAGCATGGACCACACTTGGTGGCGCGGCGTGTCATCGCCTGCAAGCAGTCGTTGCCAAAGTTGCTGAACGCCGTCCACACGCAACAGCCCTGCGCGCGAAACTGCATTTCGCGAAAGGAGCGACTCCGCCCACGGACGAAGGGGACCGCGCAGCCACACGGCAATCGGAACGCCGAAACCCATCTTGGGGAGATCAGCAACCTCGGGTACCACTGAACGCGCAAGTTCGCGGGCTGCCCACTTGCACTTGAACGAACGCTGCTTGCGTCCAAAGCGAACCTTCGCAGCAATCGGCAGACGCCACGCCCACTCCACGAGATCACGGTCGAGAAACGGCGAACGCACTTCGAGAGCGACCGACATCGATGTGCGGTCCACCTTCACCAAGAGATCATCGACGAGTGCTCCCGCGAACTCTTCGCGCAGGACGCGGCGCAGAATGCCATCTGTGGTGATTGCATCATCCGCATCCTGCAGACGCGCCAACGGCTGTGCAGCATTCGCAAGCAGAGATGCGCTGTCTGGCCCGATCGATGACAAGGCATCGATCGCCCCATCGAGCGATTCCGACAGGACGAGTGCGCGCACTTTCTCGAGCTTCTCATACGGGCGCACAGCGCTCCCCTGCCCAGTCAACTGTGGAACCCGCCGAAGGAGTCGCACCAGAAGCGGCGCCATCTGCCGCGAGAAGCCCGCCTGCATCCGCGCAACCCTTCCGCGACCACCAAGTCGTGCACTCCACCACGATGCGATCGCCGCACAACGCTCGTACCCGCCGAGCACCTCGTCTCCGCCGTCGCCGCTGAGAGCCACGGTGACCGATCCGCGCACAAACTCGCTGAGCAGCAGGAAGCCGATCTGACTGCTGTCTGCAAATGGCTCATCATGCACCTGCGAGAGTCGAGTCGCCGCCGCAAGCACATCCGCGCCGCTGGCGATGCGCAGCGCATGCTTCGATCCGATCGCGCGCGCTGTGGACTGCGCTGCAGCGCTCTCGTCATAGCCCTCCACATCGAAACCGAGCGTGAATGTCTGTATCGCAGAACCGGTCAACCGCGCAGCAGATGCCGCGATCAGGGCGCTGTCGATCCCTCCCGAAAGACATACACCAAGTGGAACATCCGAACGCAACCGTCGTGCCACCGCCACATCGATGTGCTCCTGCAACTGCTGCGGCACCTGAGAAACATCGGTCGGCAGCGGATCAGATTCGCACGCGCGCGCCACACGAAGAGGGTTCCACCAATCGAGTCGCCGTGGCTCCGCACCCACCGCACCGTCGATGGACCACGACAGCACTGCACCTGGCGGAACACGGAAGATTCCCCGCAAGATCGTCTGCTCACCGGGTACGCAGCCATACCGCAGGAACGCCGCCACGGCTCCATCGTGCACAGGCGGCATCGACCTCCCCATGGCTCGCATCGCACGCAACTCGCTCGCGAAACCGAGAACGCCATCGACCCATCCCCACACCATCGGCTTCTTTCCCGCACCGTCGCGCATGAGGTGCAACACACGCCGCTCCAGATCGATGACGGCACCCGCGAACATGCCGCGCCAACGATCCACGGACCGCTCGATCCCCCAAGCATCGAGCGTGGCAAGCATCGCTTCGGTGTCACTGTGTCCGCGCCATCTTTGCCCTCTCGCCTGATCGAGCTCCCTGCGCAGTTCAGTCGCGTTGTAAACCTCGCCGTTCCACGCAATCACATAACGACCTGACTCACTCGTCATCGGTTGATGGCCCGACGGTGAAAGATCGACTACCGCAAGCCTGCGATGCGCCAAGCCAAGCGGGAGTGAAGGTTGCCACCACATCCCACTGTCGTCGGGGCCACGGTGTTGAAGCGCATCCGACATCCGATCGAGTACGCCACGCGCATCTCGTACACGAGCACTCGGATCGAGGAAGCCCGCGATTCCGCACATGGCTCCGAGGATAGGGCGGCAGTCATCGATACCCCTAGACTGACTCCATGACGATCCACCCTCCCGCAGCGCAAGCCCGACCTGCCATCCGATCCCGCCTGCATTCACTTCTGCTGAGTGGAGCGCTTCTTCTCTCCATGGGCTGTGAACAGGTGAGCGATCGGCTGCCTGCCGCCGCCTGCTCTGCGACCACGACAAGCGCGGTGCGCATCTCGACAACCGGCAGCGACGCGACCGCAATGCAAGACAGCATCCAGACGCTCGCAGGCATCATGATGCGCTCCAAGATTCCTGTGGTTGTTCAGGCCTCGGGGCTGCTGCAACTGCAGGCCCTCGGGCTCGATCAACAGCCACAGATGGTCAAGTACGGCAAGTCGCTGGCGGCGCTTCGCGCCATCGAAGGCAGCAACATCTTCCTGCTCGCCGAAGAGATCCCGAGTGTCGAAATCGCCGCAGGCGGACAAATGATGGATGACCCTGATGCAACGGTTCTCCTTGTACAGACCAAGAGGCTCGGCGCGGAGAAGGAAGTAGCGGCTGCGATGAATGAGTGGATGACGGACGCGTCGGTGGAGTCGATCGGTGGCGGTTGGTATTGGGTGAAACCCAAGGGCACGACTCGGACGCTTGGAGGCGGCGATGCCTCTGCAGCGGCCGCACTGGAGAACGCGCTCGCAGGTGTACCAGCGTCCTCCGTGACAATCGGACTTCGCGTCACCGACTCGATGCGTGACTCTATCGCCGAGGGAATGGACGAAGACGGTGGCATGCTGACCGCTGCGCTCGCTGGGTTCGAGGACTCCATGAAGTCGCTGCAGACTGCTTCCATCGGGCTGCAGTTTGGCGCCAAGCCTGAAGTCCGCGCTGCCATGATGTTCGAGAACGAGGCTGCAGCGAAGGAGTTCAATGAGTCATGGACATCCACCACGCGCAGTCTCACATCGATGCTCGGCATGATGATGGCATCGCAAGCTGCCGAGGAGGAAGAGGAAGGCGAAGACGCAGCGCCACCGATGGATCCGACGATGTTCGCTGGGATGGCTGAAGCCCTTGCGATGAAGCAGGACAAGCAGCGACTCTCGCTTGTGATCGACGACGCAGGCTGGCGCAAGCTCCTTCCGTGAGCCGCTCCGAGCGAGGCGTTCAACCGCCGCCAAGTTGACGCGCAGCGTGCAGGAACGCGGCGTGATTGGCGCGCAATTCGCTCATCGAGTCTCCGCCGAACTTTTCCACAAACGCGCGAGCGATCTCGAAAGCAACGACCTGCTCCATCACGACGCTTGCAGCAGCGACCGCGCTGATATCGGAGCGCTCATACTGGCTTTGTGATGCCTCGCCGCTTCGCAGGTCCACACTCGGCATGCCGCGAAGCAGCGTGGAGATTGGCTTCATTGCGCCGCGCACCACAACCGGCATGCCGTTGGTCATGCCCCCCTCAAGCCCACCTGCATTGTTGGTCGGGCGCGTGAATCCAAGATGGCTCTCGCTGCGCCGCGTGGGATCAAAGTGGATCGGGTCGTGCACCTCGCTGCCCCGCCGAGCGGCGACCGCCATGCCGAGACCGATCTCGACGCCCTTGAAGGCCTGAATGCCCATCACAGCCGCAGCGAGTCGCGAATCAAGTCGCGCATCCACGCTGACGCACGATCCAAGTCCGGGAGGAACACCGAACACATGCGTCTCGCACCACCCACCCACCGTGTCCTTGTCGACCTTCGCCTGATGGATCGCCTCCACGAGTTGTGCGGACACGGACTCATCCGGGCAGTACACCTCGCTCGCGTCGCGTCGCACGCGAAGCGCCGCAAGTTCCGCGGCGCTCGGTTGAAGCGTGCTCTGCACATCCAGAGCGCCTCGCACGAATCCGAAGACCTCCACGCCAAAGCATCCAAGCAGACATCGCGCCACCGCGCCCGCCGCTGTTCGCGCGGCCGTCTCGCGCGCGCTCGCCCGCTCGAGCGTGCCACGACAATCAGTGGTGAGCCATTTGATGCTGCCCGCGAGATCGGCGTGCCCCGGACGCGGACGAAACACGGGGGGCGTGCGCTCGACATCGTCGATCCGCGAGTCGGCGTTCATGATCTCGATGGCGATGGGCGATCCGATGGTCATCCCCTGCCGCACGCCCGAAAGAAAACGAACCGCATCCGTCTCGATGCGCTGCCTCGCGCCGCGACCGTAGCCGCCCTGCCGACGCCTCAGTTCGCCATCGATGAATGCGGCATCGATCGGAACGCCCGCGGGCATTCCCTCGATCAGCGCGATCATCGCCGGCCCATGCGATTCACCCGCCGTTCGGTAACTCAGTGTCGCCAATGCATTGCTCCTTGTCCGATGCTAGAGGGACGGCGAACCAGCGGTCATATCCATGCTGACATCCATGTTCTTCGGATCATTGCCCGTCCACAGTCGATGCTGCTGCGCGGCCTGCGCGACGAACATCGACCAGCCCCCGATGAGATGTGCGCCAGCCCTCTCCGCCCGCCGAAGAAATGGCGTTTCCTGCGGCGTGTACACCAAGTCCATCGCGATCGTTGCATCGGTCAGCGGCACCGTTTCAGGCAGCGGATCCACATCGGCATCTTCGCCGCCGACCATCCCGGCGCTCGTCGCCTGAACGATCACATCGAATCGAGTCGCACCGAGATCAAAGAGCGAACGCGCAGCGATCGATGATGCCGCATTTGCGGCGAGACCGAGCGAGGCGTTCAATTCAGCTGCGACCGATACCGCACGATCGGATGTACGGTTGGCGATCGTCACCTCGGCGCCTGCCGTGGCAAGCGCGACAGCCGCCGCTCGACCTGCGCCACCCGCACCGATGACGAGCGCTCGCCGCCCACCGAGCCCATCACTCCAACCTTGCATCCTCGCCGCACGCAACAGCGGATCGCACACACCCGCAAGATCGCTGTTGGATGCGTGCAATGTCCCATCCGCCGCAACGCTGATGGTGTTGGCCGCGCCGATGCATCGAGCCATCGAATCCACGACACCACCACGCTCCTCGACGAATCGGATGGCGTTCAACTTGTGCGGCAAGCTGACCGCGCACCCGCTGAAATGCAGCGTGTCGAGCGAAAGCAGTTCAAGAAGCGTCGCCTTGAACGACTCCCATGTTGGACCGGCGGCAATCGCAAAGAGGCGCGCATCCACACGCGCCTCACGGAACCAGCGGTTGTGCAGTGCGGGAGATCGCGAGTGACCCACCGGATGCGCGAGCACGCCGTACACGCGTGTCTCCGACCCGATGCTGCGGAAGCCCCACTGCTGCACCAGTTCCTCCACGGTCGGCTGCCCTGGCGCGGTGCCCTGCGCATCACTGCGCGCATACGTCAAGAATGCGCCAAACTTGGGCGCAAGAACGCGGCTCATCAGGCCATGCTCACCCATGCAGAGCGCAATCGTCGGCTTCGCACGCGCCGCGAGCACCTCAAAGGCCTCTGTGTTGTCGCGCGGTGTGCGTGCAGTCCACACGATCTTGCTGATCGTGCTCGAGGGATCTGACCACATCTCTGCGATCCTGGCCGAGAGCCCAGCGGGCCGACCCTCGAAGTCGTGAAACGACAGGATCACGCGGGGACCGCTCCCGTTTCCAAGGGCCCCAAGCCGCGACATGTCGCGCGCTCGTTCGCCCGCCATGCCCTCCGATCGATAGGTGGTCAACTCAACATCGACATATGCGGCAGGCGGGTGCGCCGTACACGCCGCGTTCCAGACCTGTTGCCGCTGCTCGTCCGTACCACAGAATCCGCCGCCTTCCGCGATGTGACGAACCGTCACGATGCATGGCAGAGGCGCCTCCTGCACGAGCCGAGTGACCGCGCTCGCAGCGCCCGGCTCCTGTGCGAGTGAATCAACGCGCCACTCCACCAGGTCCGCTCCCTGCGCCTTTGCCAATCGAGCGGTCTCCAACGCGGCGCTGATTTGATCGGCGCGCACGACTGGAACAGCAACGGCGATGAACGTCATGCGCCGAGCATAGACCGCACTCAGCCCGTCCTGCGCTCATGATGACCGCTAGCATCGGTCGCGCGCACGAGAGACGCATTCATGAGCGAGAATTCAGAAATCGAAGAGAGCGCATACGGTTGGCTGCGCGGACATCTCGCGGGATTCGTACGCTTCGATGGTGAGCGGGTCGCTTTTCGGATCGCACCCATGCCAGATGGGCGATTCGTCGCGCCGGTCATGGTGGCCATGTTGCTCGCCGGTGAAGTGGTGATCGAACTGCCCGATGACGGCGAGGAAGATCTGCATCTGATGGTGAGCTTGATGCAGTTCCACGACCGCGGTGAAGATGGCCGCGCCGCGGATCGATGGCGCGCCTACCACGGCGATCCGCCCGATGTGAATTGGGCGTTCATCGAAGTGGATGCCGCGAAGTTTCGTGGCTACTTCATCGACGGCGAGGTCTTCCGCCGACCCAACCCGCTCCTTGCCGACGAACCCGCCATTTGCAGAGCTCTGAATGCAGGCGACCGCAATCTGCTCCGACGGGCCATCGATGCTGCGTTCCGCATCGACGCGGCTGATCCTCTCGTCGTTGGCGTCGATGGATCAGGGATCGATGTGCGGCGACAGTTCGATGTGGTGCGGCTTGTGCTGCCAGCTCCGTTCACGGATGCCGCGGGTGCCGAAGCGGGGCTCCGTGGCATCATCGACAGCGAAGGCAACCCGCGCCGAACGCGTACATAAGTGCGTGACGAGACCCTGAGAATCCCATGGCAGCCGTGAACTCCGCAGCCGTGAACTCCGAAGGCGCGCGCCCGAGCATGTGGGACTCGATCCGCGAGGATCTCGCACCCGAACCGGGCCGCCTGCATGCAGCCCTACGACTGGCTATCGCAGCCATGCTGACCATCGGGCTCGAGATGACGCTCTGGTATGAACTCCTGTACCCGGGAATGACAACACTGCTGATCCTCACCGAAGCGCGCGGCCTCGGCACGCTGACGCGCATCGTGCTCGCACTCATCGGCGCCACCTTCGGCTGCGGATGCGCGGTTGCACTTGCTGCACTCTTCATCCAACAGCCGTGGTTCCTGATTCCGATCATGTTTGCGTTCATCGTGGCGGTGATGTACTGGATGGGATCGAGTCGATACCGCGGCGCAATCTTCGTCGCGGGCTACTCATTCATCGTCACTATCTACATGTCATTCTTTGCCAAGGAGCAGGCGGAGCACATCGCCACGATCGTGTACCGATCCATCATCACGGGTATCGGATGCGGCGGCCTCGTGATGACCTTCCTTTGGCCAGACCACCCGTGGCGCTCCCTGCGTGCACAGCTGATCGAGAGCCTTGCACAGAGCCTGACGGTTCTGCGGTCCATCCGCGAAGCAGCCGCAGCTGGACGCGCATTCCCACCCGAGTCCATCCATGATCGATCGCGAACAACTGCGCTCATGCAGTTGACACAGCACACGGAGACCGACTTGGACTTGGAGCCCGAAGAGACGAGCGCGCTCGTCACGCTTGTTGCATTGGAGAGCCGTGCCGCGGCTGTCAGCGCCTTGGTGTCCGAGGCCGCACAGACTGATCGAAGATCCAGCATCGTTGCGGATGCCGCCCTGCTTCAGTCTTGCGAGGATCAGTTGGCCACGGTGCTTGACACGCTCCGCGATCCGCCCGCCACAGGAACGTTCGACGGCGATGAGGGCGATCTCTCGCTTGATACTCCTGCTACGACATCACCGCTCGAAGCACTCGGCGCGCTCGCCGCCACTGGGCCACGGGCTCAGCGTGCCGCGAAAATCTTTGGCGCACTGCCAACACAACGCAACTTCCTTGCTGAACTGTTCCGCGAACTTGAGCACTGCATTCCGCGTCTCTTTCGCATGCCGCTGTGGCCACCAAATCCGATGCAGCTGAAGCACGCCACCAAGTGCGCCGCATCCATCATGTTCTGTGCGCTCTTCTGCATCTCGATCAACTGGGCGAGCGGCATCGGTTGCGTCGAAACGGTGATGCTGGTCGTACAGGCGACTTTTGGTGGCACCCTTCTCATCGGCGGCCTGCGCTGCATCGGTGTCGTTGCGGGCTATGTCCTGTCGATTCTGCTGATCATCTTTCTGATCCCGACTATCGAAACGATCCCTGGCTTCGTCCTCATCTTTGGCATCATCGTGACGGGCGCGGGCTGGGCACTTCATGGATCGCCGCGAGTCGCTGTACCTGCCTTGCAGACCGTGATCGTCCTCGACTTTGCACTGTTGCAGTACACGGAGCCCTCCATCTCCCTTGTGCCCGCGATGGACTTCGCGCTCGCCGTGGCCATGGGAGTGCTCGTGACATTCATCTTCTACCGGCTGCTGTGGCCCGTCCGTGCAGCGAACGAGATGCGGATCGCGGTCGCGGACATGCTGCGCAAGACCGCGGCCCTTGTGCGAAGCGCGTCCGCCACCCCGCCGCGACAGGCACAACTCGATGAGGTCCGCCTCGCTGTCGCCGATGGAATGCGTACCGCCATGTCCTTCCATTCGAACGCCCAACTTGAGGCGCAAGTCCAGCCCTCACGCGGAACAACGGAAATGAGCCTGATCACCGATAGTGCCGCTGTGTGCAACGGCGTTGTTGGAGCGCTCGAACAAGGCAGAGCCATCCGCGGCGGACTTGACGGCGAAGCACCGCTGTTGAACGCCAGTGCGAACGCGCTTGATGACGCCGCAGCGATCATTGCTCAGCAGCCATCTCACGCGCCGAGCGGACCGTCCCAAGCGATCGCAGCGGATGCCTCGCGCGCATGGACACATCGGTTGGTGGAACAGACCGCTCGCGTCGATGGGCTTTGCACACTCGCGCGCAGTCTCGATGCACAGCCGAAAGATCCCCCGCTGCTGCTCGGCCTGTCGTAAGCAAAGGGCGCGCAAAGGGCGTGTAAAGGGCGCGTACTTCGGCGCCGTGAAGTCAGGGCGTCCGTCCCGGCGAAGGAGGCGTTCGCACCGCGCGCGTGTTGAGAGTGTCAAGCCAGCGCTCCAGAGCATCGGGAAGCAGCGGCTTCAGGATGTCGGGGACCTCACGCTTGTCACGCGAACACACAATGGCCGTTGCCGTCGCGCCCATCCGGTAGGGTTGTTTGATCGGATCGGGTGTCGGATCCATCACGATGCGAACGGGAAACCGCTGCGCCAAGCGAACCCAGTCCAGGGTCGGCGACACGGTGGGGAGAACACCATCACTGCCCTGGTCCGAGTTGTAGAGCGCCCACGACACGCCCTGCACGGTGCCGGAGAACCGCGTCAGTGGATAGGCCATCAGATACACATCGACCGCCATGCCCGGCTCGATGCCGCGAAGATCCGTCTCCTGATAGTTCGCCAGCAAGTACCAGTTGCTCGTGTCCACGAGTGCAAACTGCTGTTGTCCAATCTGCGCAAACTGCCCCACCGAAATGTTGAAGTTCGTCACATATCCGTTCACGGGTGAACGCACCTCGCAGTAGCCGACGTTGAGTTGCTGCTCCAAGACCTCCGCCTGTGCGCGCATTCGCCGCACATTGAGATCACCGATCTGACCGAGATTGGCCTTCGCCGAAGCGATCGCCGCCTTCGCCTGCGCCACCTCCGCCTCGGACGCCCGAACATTGCGCTTCGCCGCGTCCACCTGATCCGGCGTGACAAACTGACGCGGCAACAGCGGTTCGATGCGTGCGAGATACGACACGTTGTACTCCGCACGTGCCTCTGCTGCGACGAGATCCGCTTCCTTCTCGCGAATCACATCCTCGAGAGCCTGAATCTCCAGATCGACATAGCCAAGGTTCGCAACCGCAAGATCGAGCGCCGCCTGATAGGGACGCACGTCTACGCGGAACAAGAGGTCTCCCACCTTGACCGCCTGATTGTCCACCACATTCAGTTCGGTCACGTAGCCCGAGACATTCGCTGCGATACCCACGATGTTGGCACGCAAGTACGCGTCATCGGTGCGCGGGCGGATGTCAAGTTCCCACCAGGTCAGGAACGACAATACGAATGCGAGCACCACCATTCCGATGCTGAAGCTGCGTCCAGCCGCCGACTTCATCGGATCTGCCTTGTTCGGCGACATGGCGACTGACTGGCTCATGTGCGGAAGATCAGCAGCCACAGCCCAAGCGTGCAGTTCAGATACACGCAGAAGTACACCAGCACTCTCGGGCGCACGAACGGCTCCCAGCCCAGTCGACTGACGATCCATCGGACTCCACCAAGCAGGAACCCCGCTGCAATCATGCAGAGAAGCCATGCGGGGAAGAATGCCCCATCCACCGACAGGATCGGATCGCAACCGCACAGCAGCGATGTCGCGGCAGCGGCGAGAAGACCGTGCCACGGGAGGCCGCCGCGAATTCGAATCCTCGTTGGATCCATAGGAGCGCAAAGCATAACGATCACGGATGGCGAGCCCGTGCTGGGTCGGCGCCACGCAGTGCAGGGCATCGAATGGGTTGGGCGAGCATCTACACTCTTCCGTGCGGCGCCAAAGGCACGCAGGAGACTTTCATGGCAGACAGCGACGGTCCATCCAAGTTCGCAGGCAGCCTCAACAGTGCGATGATCGACGGGCCCGAAGCGCAGGCGGCACTTGAGTACGCCATGCGGTTCGGCGAACCGGGCTTCGAAGATGTTGAACGCATCTTCATCACGCAGCACTATGAGGGTTACTCGGCGGAAAACCAAGAGGCGTGGACCACGCTCTTCGACCGCCAGATGGAGTTCCTCGAGTCGCGTGCGTCCAAGACCTATCTCCAGGGCGCGCGGAGCATCAAGCTCTCGCGCGATCGCATCCCGCATCTGCACGGACCTGAGTCGATCAACCATCACCTCACCCGGCTCACGGGATGGAAGAGCCGCGGCGTTCCGGGGCTCGCGCCTGCGAAGGCATTCTTCGCAGCGCTTGCGCAGCGCGAGTTTGCCACAACGATCGTCATGCGCCCGAAGGAGTCGCTGAACTATCTCCCCGAACCCGACATCTTCCACGATGTTTTCGGTCATGTGCCGCTGCATGCAGAGCCCATCTTCGGTGAATTCCTGCAGACCTATGGCAAGGCGGCATCGGCGACTTCCAACCCCGAGCACATCAAGCGCATGGGAACGCTGTTCTGGTTCACGGTCGAGTTCGGCCTGATCCGCGAGGACGGCAACCTGAAGCTCTACGGTTCCGGGCTTCTCTCATCGCCCGCCGAGAGCCGTCACGCGCTCGAGAGCAGCGAAGTGGAACGACGACCCTTCGACCTCGAAGCGGCATGCACCACCCCCTACGAGATCGATCATTTTCAGCCGATTCTCTATGTGCTCGACAGTTTCGACCAGTTGCGCGACGCGATGAACCGCTACGCGGAGCGCATCCTGAACGAGAACGCGAGACTGCACAGCAAAGTTGCGTGAACGCGCAGAGGCTGCGACACTCTCGGGATGCCGACACGCACTCGCAGCTCACGCGATGCTGCACGCAGCGTCATGCGTTCCGCCCCTTCGATCGCTTTGACGGAGTTTGCTGAGCGGCGCGAACGCGTGTTGCGCCAACTCGCCCGCGCCGGCAACGCAGTCGGTCTTGTTCTAGCGGGCGAAGTGGCGGGGTCACTCGATCAACCCTTCCGTGCGAACGCCGACTTTCGTTACCTCACGGGCATCGACGACGAACCTGGCGCGATGCTGCTGCTCGATCCCGCCCACCCGATCCGTACGCGCCGCGTGCAGCTCTACCTGCGACCACTCAACCCAGAGGTGGAACGCTGGGATGGACTTCGCGAAACGGTCGGCAAGTCACTGCGCAACAAGTACGGCGTCGAAACGATTCTCCGTACGGGAGCGCTCGGGCGATTCCTCCTTGAGTCGGCGCGTCGGTCGAAGCGGCTTGCGTGCCTGCATGCGCTCGCCAGTCACAACACGCCCGTCTCGCCTGACTTGGCGATCATGCGCGAGAGCGCCACGCGGATTCCTGGCGCGACGGTGATCGATCTCTCCACCGTGCTGCCATCGCTGCGCGCGGTCAAGAGTGCCGCCGAAGTCCGTTGCATCGAGCATGCGGGACGCATCACGGGCATCGGATTCGCCGCCGCGCGGGAGGCGTGTCGCCCCGGCGCGAACGAGTTCGATGTGCAGGAGGCAATCGAGCATGCGTATCGCACGAACGGATCGCGCTCGCTCGCGTTCCGCACAATCGCAGGTGGTGGCGTGAATGGCACCGTGCTGCATTACCACGCGAACGATCGCCCCCTGAAGGATGGAGATCTTCTGGTGATCGATTCGGGCGCGGCGTTCGGCGGCTATGCGTCAGATGTCACGCGAACACTCGCGGTCTCAGGTCGCTTCACAGCACGGCAACGGCTGGTCTATGACACCGTTCTCAAGGCGCAGGCCGCCGCGATTCGAGCGTGCAAACCGGGCGCGCGTATGGGTTCCGTTGATCAGGCCGCACGCAAGATCATCACAGCAGCCGGGTTCGGCGACTTCTTTCTTCATGGGATCGGGCATCATCTCGGACTCGAAGTGCATGACGCGGATCCTGCATCGCCGCTCGAACCCGGCATGGTCATCACGATCGAGCCCGGGATCTACATCGAGAGTGAGGCGATTGGGGTTCGCATTGAGGACGATGTGCTCATCACGCGCGGTGCCCCACGAGTTCTCACCGCCCACATCCCGAAGTAGTTCGAACAGGCCTTGCTACAAGGCACTCTCGGGCACGAGCCAGTGATACGCGAGCAGGATCCCCGAGTAGAGCACGGGGCTGACGGACACCACCAGGGAAAACCAGACAAGAAACACGGCCGATCGGATGCGGCGGCGCACCACCCACTCGCAGGCGACGATCACGAAGAGCACGAGGCTGAACTTGAACGCAATCGCTCCCCACAGCCCCCACGCCTCGATGACCACGCGCGCGACGGGATTGACTTCTTCGCCACCCTTCTTCTCAAGGATGTACCACGTCAGCATCACATCCATCGACGCCAAAAAGAGAAGCCAGACGTACTCCTCTTGGAAGCGAAGCCCCGGTACTGACAGGAACGCCGGCGCATGCGCCCCCGCCACCGACTCTCGGTTGCGTTCACCCGATGTTGTTCTTGGCGCCCTTTCGACCATGGTCTGAACCACGCTCATCGTAAGCGACAAAACCACTCTGTTCATTTTTCGTGAACCTTCGCAAGGAAGTCACGCTGTCGCACGCGCTCGGACGATGCTGAAAGTGAAACCAAGGAGATCGATGCGATTCCACTACCGCACCGTGTTCCTCAGCGATGTGCATCTGGGCATGCGTGGGTGCCGCGCGGACGAACTGGCCGCATTTCTCAAGCGCGTGCGATGTGAGCGCATCTACCTCGTTGGCGACATCGTGGACATGTGGGTGTTGCGGCAGCGATGGAACTGGCCCGCATCGCACAATCAGGTCATCCGGCGCCTGCTGAAACTAGCGCGCCGTGGTACGCAGATTATTTACATCCCCGGGAACCATGACGAATCACTCCGCCCATACCGCGGTCTCGAACTCGGCGGGATCGTCGTTGCCGCGCAAGCCGAACATCTTCTTGCCGACGGTCGGCGGCTGCTGGTGACACATGGGGACGAGTATGACCTCGTGGTGCAGAACTCACGGCTTGTGTCACTCATCGGTGCGTGGGCATATGACCATCTCGTCGCGCTCAACCGATTCGTCAATGCGGCGCGGCGTCTGGTCGGGCTCCGCCGCTGGAGTTTCTCGCAGTCGATCAAGAAGCGCGTCAAGAGCGCCTGCACCTTCATCAGTCGATTTGAGGAAGTTCTGCTCGCGCATGCGGCTCGAAGTGGATTGGATGGCGTTGTCTGTGGGCACATCCACGAACCGCGGCTGGAGTGGCGCGAACTGGAGGGGCGGCGCGTTCTTTACGCCAATTGTGGCGACTGGGTTGAACGCGCAAGTGCCCTTGTCGAGCAAGAGGATGGACAACTCGAACTGATCGATGTCGATCGACTGCTGAGCGATGCGGGCTGGGAGCCGGATCCCAAGGAAGTGCCCGAAGAGCTGGGAATTGATGAGGATTTCGCCGTTGCCGCGTGACATCGGAGGAAGCATGTCCGTCGCACTCGTCAGTGCATCTATCGGTTCGGGCCACATGCGCGCGGCGGCGGCAGTGGGCGAGGCACTGACCGAATGGGGCGCCAAAGCATCCCCCGTGATCGATGCACTTGAAACATCCCCCGCGTGGTTCCGCCGCGTGTATCGCGATGGCTACCTTCGCGCGATCCGCCTTGCACCTCGACTCGTCGGCGCCCTCTACGACCTCTCGGATCGCAAGCGTCCCCTCTCCAAGCCAGGCAAGGGGCCGATGGCACGCACCGAAGACCTCGTGCTGCGGGCGCTTGGACGCCACGCAACGGTGCAATCCGCGGATGCGATCGTCTCGACGCACTTTCTCACATCGAGTGCACTGGGGCGACTTCGGCTGCGCGGCCGCCTTCGTGCGCGCCTCATCACGGTCGTCACCGATGAACATCCGCACGCGATCTGGTTGAGTGCAGGTAGCGATCTCATTTGCGTCGCGAGCGAAGCGGCGCGCACCGCGGCGATTGCCAATGGCATTCCCGCGCATCGACTCGCAGTGACGGGTATTCCTGTCGACCTTCGGGTCGCACAACTCATCGCGCAAACGCGAGAATCTGGCGAACGCAGGACTCGCCAGCCGCAAATCCTGATCTGCGGAGGAGGGCATGGACTCGGTCCAATGGAGGCGGTCGTTCGCTCGCTTGTGGATGCCGAGGTGGATGCCACGCTTGCGATCGTGTGTGGACACAATGCCGCGCTGCAGCAGCGGCTGAACCAAGTTCCCATGATGCCCGGAAGCCGAACCACTCTGCGCGTGATCGGTTTCACTGATCAGATGCCTGCGCTGATGGCATCATCCGATCTGATGATCGGCAAGCCGGGCGGTCTCACTGCCGCCGAGGCCCGCGCCGCGGGTCTTCCACTTCTCGTTCTCGATCCAATCCCTGGTCAAGAAGAGCGCAACGCCCGCATCCTGATCGCTGCGGGCGCGGCGAGATCGCTCACCAATCCACGGGGTGCGGGCGAAGCGGTGCAAAGCCTTCTGTCGGATCAACAGGCGCTCGCCGCGATGCGAGTGGCGGCGGCATCCGCAGCGCGACCCCATGCGGCGCATGAGATCGCGCGCGCTGTCCTCGCCCAAGCTGCACGCCTCCCGGTCAAATCACCGGATCGTGCGATGGAAGATTGTGCGCGGGCGCAGTGTTGAGTTGCACCAGCCGTTCCTCTTGAACGCGGCGCGCCGAATCGGGATCGACGAAATCGCTGTGGCATGACGCCTTTGCAGCATCCGCATCGACCGCCTTGCGAGTTTTTGCCGCGAGCCGATGGATCTCCTCGGGGGGCAGCACACCGCGCTTGGCAAGAATCTCCTGCTGCTCGGCAGTAAGCGCGGCACTTCGCACGGGCTTCCCGCGCTCGAAGCCGTCCGCCTTTCCACTCGCGAACTCCTGAATCTCCTTGCTGATCCGCACGCTGCACCAATCATGCCCACACATGGCGCAGAAGTCCGTATCGACATCGAGATCTTCATCGTGATACGCGCGCGCCGTGTCGGGGTCAAAGCTCAACTCGAAGTGCTTCTCCCAGTTCAGTGCCGCTCGAGCCTTCGTGAGCGCATCATCGCGGTCGCGCGTGCCAGGAATGCCGAGCGCGACATCGGCCGCATGCGCCGCGATCTTGTAAGCAATGCAGCCCTGCTTCACATCATCCTTCTTCGGCAGACCGAGATGCTCCTTCGGCGTCACATAACACAACATGCTCGCGCCGTGGTAGCCCGCAGCGGTTGCACCTATGCAACTGGTGATGTGGTCATACCCCGGGAAGATGTCCGTCACCAGAGGGCCGAGCACATAGAAGGGCGCGCCATGACAAAGCGAGCGCTGCAACTTCATGTTGAACTCGATCTGGTCGTACGGCACATGACCAGGGCCCTCCACCATCACTTGAACGCCCTTTCGCCATGCACGCTCGGTCAGTTCGGCGATCGTCGAGAGTTCCGCCAACTGCGCCTGGTCCGTCGCATCGGCAAGGCCACCTGGGCGCAGTCCATCGCCAATCGAAAATGTCACGTCCCAGCGCCGCATCACATCGCAGATGCGTTCCCAGCCCGTGTACATCAGGTTCTGTCGATTGTGCACGAGCATCCATTTCGCAAGCAGACTTCCGCCACGGCTCACGATGCCGATGAGTCGATCGCGCACAAATGGCAAGTGCTCGCGCAAGACACCAGCGTGGATCGTGAAGTAGTCGACACCTTGGCGCGCCTGATGCTCAAGGGTCTCCAGCACAACGCTCTCGTCCAAAGCCTCCAACTTGCGGCCGATGATCATCGAGTAGATCGGCACTGTTCCGATCGGCACGGTGCTGTGACGGATGATCGCCTCGCGGCACGCGTCCAAATCGCCGCCCGTCGAAAGATCCATCACCGTATCGGCGCCCCAGCGTTCTGCCCAACGAAGCTTCTCCACCTCTTCGTCCGTTCCGCTGCTGATTGGGCTTGCGCCCATGTTCGCATTGATCTTGGTGCGCGAAGCACGACCGATGGCCATCGGATCGAGTCGATGGCGCAGATGTTCGATGTTCGCCGGAATCACCATGCGTCCCGCCGCAACCTCATCGCGTACCTGCTCAGCTGTCAGATGCGTTTCGCGCTCCGCAACCCGTCTCATCTGTTGAGTGACGGCGCCCATCCTCGCATGCTCCAGTTGCGTCACGGCAGTGAACCCACTCGGCGGAACACAGCGCACAAACGTCCCAAGATGACTCAGCGAGTGCCCTGCGCAACCTGACGCATGGTCGGGCGCAGGCTCGACGCGCCAGTCAAGGGGAAGGAAGTCCCACGCAGTACGCACACTCGGCGCGGGCATGCCTGGTGTATCGGGCGAACTGAATGCGAGAGGACCGCCCACATTCGGCGCAAGAGCAAAGCTGCCGCGGTTGGTGCCCTCGCCGAGCGAGGATGGATTCAGGGCTCCGTGAAGGAATGGTTCCCTACCCACGGTTTGGCCTGGCACCTGCCCGATGACCTGACTGATGACTTGATTGGTGACAACTTTGTTGGTCTTCACTCGCGCTCTCCTGAAAACTAATACTGCGAACGACCGTGAGCAGCAGTACTTCCTGACAGCTGACCTGGCGCATCGAGGAGTGAATGGAGCGTTCCAAAGATGAGACGCTCACGCTTCCCTTCGTCGGTATGAACCGAATCAGGTTCGACGGGTACTTCTCAGCCTGCCACACGCGACAGACGCCCCGAGCGATACAAACAAAGTATAGTCACGGCGTTACCTGTAAGTGGAAGTGCTCACCCCTTGGTGGGCACTCTGCAAATGAGCGATTGCTTCGCTCCGGGATCGAGCCTTTGCTCAACAACTCAGAGTTGTTTGCCAGCTCGTGGTGCGTTGCTTTCATGTCTCGCCGCTTTCCCCAAGGAATAGTCGATGGATCACTCTATGCGGCCCGGATGGCCAGAAACGGCGCGGAAGGCAAGCGATCTTGATCGTCAGATCGTGGACTGTTTGATGGAGGACGGACGAATGTCGGGGCGCGATATCGCTCAGCGACTCGGCGTTTCAGAGGCAACGGTCAGTCGGCGCCTCGCTGCCCTCGAAGAAGAGAAACTACTTGTCGTCCGCGGGTTCATCCAACCTGTCTCCGTCGGGTTTGCCTCCATGTCCTTTGCGCGCTTTTCCGTGGAGGGTGACGCACCAGGAGCCGCTGCCACGCTCGCTCGACAGAAAGGTTTTCACCGAGTCGCACGAATCGATGGCGGACAGCAACTGACCGCTCTCCTCCTCTCGGCAGACTCCAAGTCCAACCTGCGGCATATCGATAGGGCACTTGCCACAATCTCGGCTCTTCGCCTCGAACGGATGTGCGAAGTCCTTCAAGTCATTCCACCTGGACGCACAGCACATGGCTTCATTTCATCCCGCCAGGTGCGTGGTCTTCGACAGGCGGACATCCAAACCAAGATCCTTCAGACAGTTCGGTTCAACATGCGGAAGAGTCTCAATCAAGTCAGCGAGCAGATTCACGCATCACCCTCGGCCACCCGAGCCAATCTCGACCGATTGATTGAGCATCGCATCATCACTCCCGTGGTGTGTGCGAACCCTCACTTCATGGGAACGCCCATACTGACACAACTGCGTGTCCGCCCGCGTGCCGCCCTCGACGACAGCTTGACAGTCTTGCGTGAGCTGCTGCCTCAGGCGTGGATCTTTCAGTGCCTTGAAGGCGAGAGCCTCATCGCGGAGTGCCCGTTTGCCTCCCCGAGTGCGGCCGAGCAGAAGTCTCTCGACATCCAAAGGGCGCTTGAGGGCTCAGGAGTTTCCATTCATTTGCTCCTCGAGATCCACAGCGATCTGCTGGACTGGTGGTGCGACCGAACAGGCGACGCGCTGCCCGATTAGGATCGCGCGGATGGCGCCCGCGATCGCAATCGAGGACATCGTCGCGGCAGCCGAGCGGATCGCACCATGGATCCGTCGTACGCCCATGATGTCGAGCAGCCATCTTGATCGACTCGCGGAACGTTCGCTGTTCTTCAAGTGCGAGAACTTCCAGCGCACAGGATCGTTCAAGTTTCGCGGAGCCAGCAATGCGGTATTGCTGCTCAATGAGGCTTCCGCTCGGCGGGGTGTTGTCACTCACTCGTCTGGCAATCATGCACAGGCCCTCGCGAAGGCGGCCGCACTTCGCGGCATCACGGCGCATGTCGTGATGCCACGCGACTCCGCCGCCTCCAAGGCGGCTGCAGTCCGTGCATTCGGCGGCAACATCATTTGGTGTGAACCCACGCTCGCGGCGCGAACCGCAACCGCCGCTGAAGTGTTGAAACAGACCGGTGGCACTCTCATCCCGCCCTACGACCACCCCGCCGTCATCGCCGGGCAAGGCACCATAGCTCTCGAACTTCTCGAGCAAACCGCGGACCTCGATGCCTTGGTGGTTCCCATCGGCGGAGGCGGTTTGATGTCGGGCATCGCGACCGCCATGAAGGCACGGGCACCGCGCGTGCGCATCATCGGTGCGGAGCCATCCGCTGCGGGTGATGCCGCCGCATCGAAGCATGTCGATTCGCGCCAGCCCGCGTTCGAGCAGCCAACGATCGCGGATGGTCTCCGCACAGCGCTGGGCGAGCTCACCTGGCCGATCATCCGCGAGCGCGTCGACGAAGTCGTGACGGTGACGGAAGATGAGATTCGCCGCGCACTGCACCTGGTGCTTGAACGGATGAAGATCGTGATCGAACCGAGTTCAGCCGTTGGGGTTGCCGCCGTCCTCGGCCCGCTGCGAAGTCGCAGCGAACTGAAGCGTGTTGGCGTCATCCTCTGCGGCGGAAACATCGATCTCATACGCCTGCCTGACCTGATCCGCAGCACCGGAGACGACCTGCCGTGATGGAAAGTCGCATGCCCCGCGGCGACTCCAACATCCCCGCCTGGCGTTCACCGCACACGCTTGCTGTGTTGGTCGCTGCGCTGGGCTACTTCGTCGATGTCTACGACCTGATCCTCTTCAATGTGGTGCGGTGGGACAGTCTGGCCGATCTCGGTCTGTCCGCCGAACGCGCGACCGCCACTGGTATCTGGCTTCTCGACCTCCAACTGATCGGCATGGTGGTCGGTGGCGTCGCGTGGGGCATGCTCGGCGACCTTCGCGGCCGAGCCTCCGTGTTGTTCGGTTCCATCGTTCTCTACTCGATCGCGAATCTCTTGAACGCCGGCGTCGGCGCGAACAGCGGCCCGCTCGCGTTCATGGGTCACTTCGATGCCATCACCGCGTACGCGGTCCTTCGTTTCGTGGCTGGAGTCGGTCTCGCGGGCGAACTCGGCGCAGGCGTCACGCTCGTCGCCGAACTCTCATCACGCCATGGACGCGGACTTGCCATCGCACTCATCGGTGCTGTCGGCGTTGTCGGCGCAGTCGTTGCCGGCATCGTTGGCGAACTCGCGGGCTGGCGGATGGCGTATCTCATCGGTGGCGTGATGGGACTGGCACTGCTCGGGCTGCGCTTCGGCGTGCTCGAAAGCCACATGTTCCGCGGCCTTGAAAACGCATCGCCGCTGCAATCCCGCGGGCTGCTGCCGCTGCTGCGCGCGCCGCGGCTGCTGCTGCGCGCGTTGCTTGTGGTGCTCGCCGGCTCCCCCATCTGGTTCACACTCGCCGTGCTCGTGGCGCTCGCACCGCGAATCGCCAGAGACATGGGCATGGATCCACCGCCTCGACCGGGCGTGCTCGTCGCGCTGTACTACAGCGGCGCGGTGTTCGGTGACCTCGCGAGCGGACTGCTGTCGCAGTGGATGCGCTCCCGCCGCAAGGCGATGGCGATCTTCATGGCTGGTACGGCAGTCGGCTCCGTGCTGATGCTGACCGTTGGCGCGCAGAGCGCATGGTGGTACGGCGCCATGTGCATCGTCACAGGATTCTGCAGCGCGTACTGGATCGTCACCATCACGATGGCCAGCGAACTCTTCGGAACCAATGTGCGTGCGACCGTGACCACGACCGTTCCAAATCTGATCCGTGTCTCCGCGGTCCCTGTGACCGCCCTGTTCATGCTGCTCACCGATCACATGAACGCCGTGACGGCGACCGCACTCACGGGCGCATGTTGTTTCACGGCCGCGGGCGCCGCGCTGTGGGCGCTACCCGAACCCTTCGGACGCGACTTGGACTTCCAAGACCCGTAGAGCAGAACCCTGGGCGGCGACTCATTTCGCGGGAGCCGTGCGCTCTGCGATCAGCGCGTCGAGCCGCTCCAGCCTGCGGCGGTGCTGGTCACGCGTCGGTTCGATCCGCGTCAGTGCAAGCACATGACGGCGCGCTGCCGACAGTTCGCCAGCCTCCACGGCACAGGCCGCGGCAAGTTCGCGTGTGGGCGCACTGAACGGATCGATGCGCGCCGCGCGTTCCGCCGCTTGAAGTGCCGCGCGCGGTTGCTTTCGCAAACGCTCGATACGAGCCAGTTCAAGCGCGAACGCAGGATCCGCATCCTCGCGCGCATCGAGAAACGCGAGATGATCGCGCGCCTCGTCCCAGCGCTCCGCATCGATGGCCACGGCCGCGAGCCGTCGTCGTGGCCATGGATCGAGCGGGCGCGCCTGCGCATACCGATGCAGCAGTGCAACGGCCGACTCCGGCAGTGCTTCATCCGCCTCGCGCACCGCGCGACGCGCAGCGAGTTCAAGCAGGTCAGGATGCAGCGGGTGCTGCGAAAGCAACTGCGCCAGCTGCTCCGTCGAAACCGGTGTGCCACTGGCATCACCCTCCAGGGCATCCTCTCCATCGCGCGCTGACTTCAACAGTTCGATGAGCGGTGGCTTCGCGGCAAGTCCCCACGAATCCACCTGCGCGGCGGCCCACGCCTTGAAGTCCGCCATGAACCGCTCGCGCGAAATGCCAAGCACAGCGACAAACGCATCCGCCTCTCGCTCGCCGCGCGCGGCACGATCGAGCAGCTGCGTGATCGTCGCCTGCCCATACGCCTCACGCATGAACTGCACCATCCAGTGTCCTTGCGCGTAAGCCTGCGAACGATCGCTCGGCTTCTTCGGCCGCACGAATGCCCACTTGATCTCGTCCAAATCGAACAACGCATCCTGCTGCAGCGCGCGCGCGAGCAACTCATAGGTTGGCCAGTCACGCTCTCGGCGTTCCGTGTCGACTGCAACAGCCTCCGTGAACCAGTGCGGGATGCGATTGGCGGTTCGGTCAAGCGTGACCGTATGAACGAACTCGTGCCGCAGCGTGTCGAGCCAGTCGAAGCGCCCGATGGATCCACCCGTCCCGCCCTCGCGGGGCGGCTCCAGCGCGATCACGGGCCCAGTGCTCGCGGCGACCGTGTGGATCTGCGGCATGCCCGTAATCCGCACTCCAAAGTGGCGGTGGTCAGGCATCAGCTCGATGGTGGTGCGCTCCTTCGGCACATGATCGAATCGCTTCGTCACTTCGGCGTGCATTGATTCCAACTGCGCGGGCATGTCCTCGGCAAGCACCTCATCCACCCCTGGCTTGCACCGCACACGGAAGTGCTCGCTCTCCCACACACGCCAACCCATCATCTCTTCAACAAGCATCTTGCTGAAACGCACCCGCTTGTCGTAGGGATCGAGCCGCTGCGCCTCGCTGAGCGCATCAAGCGCCTCACGGTCGCGTCCCGCTTGCATCTCGAGCAGGCCGAGTTCGTTCCGCGGCTCGCTCCACGCAGGTTCGCGCCGCGCCGCCTCCGCCAGCACGTCCGCCGCCTCGCGGTACTGGCGCGCCAGCGCAAGGAATCGTCCCACCACCATCCACGCGCTCCCACTCCCCGGCGCCAGCGCATCAGCTACTGCGAGCGCGGCACGCATCGAATCGAAGTCATAGGTCAGTGCCTTCGCCGCCGCCTCGAGAGCCAAGCCCTCCATCCACTGAGGCACCGCAACCCGCGCCGCAGCGAGCGCATCGAGCGCCGCCGCGGAATCGAAGCGGCAGCACGCGGACTCCGCACGAAGCCGCGCTGCTCTGAGACACGGCTGTACCGGATCGATGGTTGCTGCCGCATCGCACATCGCCGCGGCTGCGCGCTCCGCACCATCGAAGTCAAATCCCATGAGCGCGACTTCGCCAAGGACTTCCCATGCCGCGCTGCTCCGTGGATTCAGGGCCAGCGCCTCGCGCGCCGCGCCCACCGCCTCCTCCGCATTATGCTTCTCCAGCAGGAACGCCGCCTCCACGACACGCGCCCGCCAGTTGAGTCGATCGATGGTGCGCGCCTGCGACAGCGCTTCCAAGATCGCTTCGCATGCATCGGTGTCAGTGCCCACGATCCGCGACAGCACGATCATGGCGCGCGCAGCCGCCACCAATTCCGCCGATCCTTCACACTTGCCATCCGCCACATCGCGGACCGCCTCCTCTGCGGCGGCACGCGCCTCGTGCGCGCGACCCAGCGCCAGAAGACACTCGGCTCGCTGCGCAGACGCAATGCACCCTGGCAAATCCGTGAGCACCTCGATCGCCGTGGCATGCATCCCTTGGTCCGCCAGCGCCTCTGCCGCGAGAAGCGGAGGAACGCCCGTCGGCAGGTTTCGAGAACGAACGACCGCGCTTGGAACTCCCGCGTCGATCGCGGCCCGCACCCGCAGTGCGGCATCCGACAGATCCTCCTCGGTCCACTGACCGAACTCGACGCGGGCTCGCGCGCGTTCGGCGTCGGTGCGCGCAGGCGCATCGATCGCCATGCGTGCCGCCGGCGCCAGCTGCACATCCTTCGGCACCGCAGAACCCTGCGCAGACGCCGACGCGCTACAGCACAAGAGCAGCACCACAACAGGTGCCGCGGCGTGCGCTGCACCAAAGGAACGCATCACTCGCATCGGCACAAGCCTATCCCCGAGGCTCGCGCGGAAGCTGCGCAGGCGATGCGTCGTCTTGGCGCGGAAGCGGTCGTTCATCCACGCGCCATCCAATCATGTCGGGCAGCGTGATCACCTCCGCCTGTTTCGCATCGAGCCCGCCGTCGATCGCACTCTCGCGCAGCAGGACGCGCTCCGTATCGCCGTTGGGCTTCAGCACCTCGACGCCTCGGGGAGCAAGTGTGGTGCCATCAAACACCAGTGTGACACTGCGCATGGTGCGGTGCGCCTCGGTCCCCTCTCGCGCAACCAAGTGAACCGCACGAAGTCCATCTGCTGCGGTGCGCAGCGACTTGAAGAAACCATGATCGGGCACTGATGCATCGGAAACAACGAACTCGCGCTCGACCGCCGCTCGCGGCTGCCCAAGTGGAACGATGAACGGTCCATCGCCAAGCCGCAGCGGATCGAACGACTCGCCCGCCCGCGCCAGTTGTCGTTTGACGACTTGTTTCCGCGCAGGATCCATTTCGATGAGCCAGCCATCCTCAAAGAGGAATCGCCGCCCATCGGTCGCGCCGCGCCCCGACGCATCGATGAACTCATCGATCACGATGCCGATCGCTTTCTTCCTGCCTTCGCCCCCCGTCATCACAACGCGCGCGCGTCGTACTTCGCGCTCTTCGGTCAGTGCATCGAACTGTTCCACAACGACCGACGCGCTGAAGTCGCGCATCGTTCGCCCGCGCGCCTCGAGTCGATCGAGCAGCGCACCGACCGACTCGCTGTTCGTCGCAGGCGCGGGCACAGCTGCGCGCGCAGGTGCAGGCGCGGCGCCCGGAGCGGGCGACGGAGTGCTCTGTTGCACAGCATCCTCGGGCGGCACCACCTGCGCCGAAACACAGGCGACGCACAACACGCACGCCAGGAGAGCAACCGCGGTCATGCGATCGGTACTCGCTCGACGATCTCGAGCCCGAATCCTTGCAGCCCAGGCAAACTTCTCTGATGATCGCTCAGCAGACGAATCTGCCGCACGCCAAGATTCCTGAGGATTTGTCCGCCGATGCCGAACTCGCGCTGCGCCATCGGATGCGACTTTGCACCCACGCCATTCGATCCGATCAAGTTTGGCAGATTCACATCGGCTTCGCTCACGCCGCCTCGCACCTGATGAATCATCTGAAGCAAATCCGTTCCCTCAGACGAAGTGCGCAGATAGACAAGCGCGCCCTTGCCCGCCTTGCGAATCGCGCGCAGCGAGGCGCGCAGTGTCTCCTGTCCGCACCGCTCCGCGCCCGCTGCATGAACGCTGAAGATGTCGCTCAAGACATCACGGCGGTGCATGCGAATGAGCACAGGTTCGGCATGCTCCACGGGAACGCCGTCCGCGCCGCACATTCCAACACCGCCCAAACAGAGTGCCAAATGCGGCTGTGGATCGAGCGCACTGTGCCAAGCGAACAACTGAAACATGCCCTCTGGTGTCTCGACAGGTGTACCGACGACGGGGGCGAGTCGCCGTACAAGCGTCTCGCGCTTGAGCCGATGCTCGATGACCTGCTCCACCGAACAGATGCGGAACCCGTGCTCGCGCGCCATCGCACGCAGATCGTCCATGCGCGCCATCTCACCATCCGCGCGCACCACCTCGATGATGCATGCGGCAGGCACCAGCCCAGCAAGACGGCAGAGATCCACCGAGCCTTCCGTCTGCCCCGTCCGCACGAGCACGCCGCCATCACACGCACGCAGCGGATTGATGTGACCAGGGCGCACCAGATCATCCGCACGCGTATCAGCCGCAGCAATCAGCCGGATCGTGGCGGAACGATCCCTCGCACTGATGCCTGTTCCAACGCCATGCCGCGGATGCCCATCCACTGACACGGTGAAGGCCGTCCCACGCACGCTCGAGTTCGATCCGACCTGCGGATGCAGATCGAGTCGATCGCAGATGGCGCCGTCGAGCGCAACGCACAAGTAGCCGCCCGCGAGCCGCGTCAGCGTGTTCACCATTTCAGGCGTCACATGCTCCGCGGCACACATGAGATCACCTTCATTCTCGCGACTCTCGTCATCCACAAGGATCACGATGCGACCGGCTCGAAGGTCATGGAGAATCTCGGGGATGGGAGCGAAGTCCGACATGGGGGACAGGACACTTTATCCTCCGCCGATGCCTTTCACCACAACCCGCTCCCGCCGTTCACGCGCAGCGAAACCCGCGCCTGCGCAGCGCTCGCGCGTGGTTCACGAAGTACGACTCCTCGAAGTCACAAGCCTGCCGACTGCCGCCGGACACGAGGAGCGCGTGATGGCATGGATCGACGGATGGCTCGATCCGATTCGCAAGCGGCTTGATGTGCGCCGTGATGACGCGGGGAACTATCTCGTGCAGCGGAAGGATCGAGATCGAAGCGCGCAGCCTCTGCTTGTGACCGCACATCTCGATCACCCTGCATTCATCGTGACGCGCCTCCGTGGCAACATCGCCGAACTCGAGTTCCGCGGCGGCGTGAACGATCCGTACTTCGTTGGAACCCCCATCGAGATCCTGGACTTTGCGGGTCGCACAACCCAAGCCACCATCACCGCGCTCGATGCGAATGCCAAGCCCTTCAAGCGAGTGACCGCACGACTCCGCGGACGCGCGCATGGTGCGCCAGCGGTCGGAGATGTCGCTCGTTGGCTGCTGCCCGCACCGCGCCTGGTGAACCGCGCGGTCGGTGCACCGACTGCGAATGGAGCGCCTCGCGAGGTGCGGGTGATCGAAACGCACGCGTGCGATGATCTCGCGGCTGTGGCGGCCGCGTGCTGTGCGTTCGATGCGCTCGTGCGCGCGCCATGGGCGCGAAACATCGGACTGCTCTTCACCGTCGCCGAGGAGGTCGGCTTCATTGGCGCCATCCACGCGGCCCGCGGAACGCTGATTCCGCGCGGGGCACGACTGCTGTGCCTGGAAAACTCCCGAAGTTTCCCGCACGATTCACCGATCGGCAATGGCGCCATCCTGCGCGTGGGCGACCGCCTGAGCGTCTTCGACTCGGCGTTCACGAACGCACTGTCGCGGGCGTTCACCAAGTACGCCAAGACCAACGGCGCATTCCGCTGGCAGCGCAAACTCATGGCTGGCGGCGCGTGCGAAGCGACCGCCTTCGCCGCACATGGGTTCGAATCCACTTGCCTTTGCCTGCCGCTTGGCAACTACCACAACATGTTCGACATCGATGGCGTGATCGCGGGCGCGCGCCCCGCCCGTATCGCACCCGAGTTCGTATCGCTCGACGACTGGCACTCGCTGATCGAGATGTTGCTGATCGCTGCGCGTTGGCACGCGCGCAGCGCTGTGTCCACGAAGCGCCCACGCGCGAACAATCCTCACCCCGACTTTGCGCTCATGAACCGCATCTATCGAAAGACATCGCATGTGCTGGGTGGCTGAAGACATGTCTGCACCATCAACTCCATCTTTGCACTCCGAACCGCGCGCCGTGGCAGCCCTGCCTGCGAAACTTGATGCGGCGCTTCGAAGCGCGCTCATCCGCGCACTCGGCGATGCGGGCGCATCGGCGGACCCGGCCCTGAAGGCGGCCACGCAAGCGCGATTCGGCGACTTTCAGGCGAACTTCGCCATGGGGCTCGCCAAATCGCTCGGCCGAAATCCGCGTGAGTTGGCGCAGGAGATCCTCACCGCAGGCGCTGCCGTGCTCGATCCGCTCTGCGAGAAGCTCGAGGTTGCAGGACCTGGCTTCGTGAACATCACGCTTCGCGCAACGATCATCGCCGATGCTCTGCATGACATGGACACCGCCGCGCTGGGCGTTCCATCGCCAGGACGCGGGCGCTGCGTCGCCGTTGATCTGTGTGGCGTCAATGTGGCGAAGCAGTTGCATGTCGGTCACCTGCGCGCTTCGATCATCGGCGACTCGATGGCGCGCCTGCACGAGCGACTCGGCTGGACCGTGTTCCGACAAAACCACCTCGGCGACTGGGGCCTGCCCATCGCCATGACGCTTGCGTCGCTTGAACGCGCCGCTGTGGATCTGTCGCGTATCACGCTCGATGATCTCAATCACGCCTACCGACGCGCGCAAGCCGAGGGACGAGACGATGAAGCGGGGCTAACCGCCGCACGCGAAACCCACGCGGGCCCGCACCGCATCGCTGAACTCGAAACGCAGCACGCGGGCGCGTCTGCACTGCTGACGCACACACACGAAACGCTTCGACGGCTGCAAGGCGGTGACCCGCGCACCGTCGCGGCGTGGCAGAGCCTGATTGCCGTCACCATGCGCGAGGTCTTCGAAACGGCCGCGATGCTTGGCGTGAATCTCGATGAAACGCACAGCCGCGGCGAGAGCTTCTTCCGTGATCAACTCGCACCGACAGTCGATGCGTTCGTCACCGCCGGCCTGGCCGAGCGCGATCAAGGCGCGCTGATCGTTCGCTTCAAGGATCGTGAACGCCCGCTCCTGATCCAAAAATCCGACGGCACCAGCCTCTACGCCACCACTGACCTCGCGGCGGCGCACTACCGCATCGCAAAGCTCGGCGCCGAGCGCGTCATCTACTGCGTCGATGCGAGGCAGCGCGACCACTTCCGCGATGTCTTCGACGCCATCCATGCGATCGGTTGGGACCGCCTCCCAAACGGCGGCACCGCCGAGATGATCCATGTTCCATTCGGTGCGGTCCTCGGTGCGGACAAGCGTCCGCTCAAGACACGGAGCGGCGAGAACTTCACGCTGAGAGCGCTGCTCGACGAAGCTGTGGCGCGCGGCCGCCGCGAAGTGCACGACCGCGCAAAGCAGCCCGATGCCCCGACATCGGGACTTTCCCATGCGGAACTCGATGCCATCGGACAGGCGGTCGGCATCGCCGCGATCAAGTACGCGGATCTGTCGGGCGATGTCAGCCGCGACTATGTGTTCGACCTCGATCGCATGGTCTCCTTCGAGGGCGACACTGGACCGTACGCGCAGTACGCCCACGCGCGCATCGCGGGCATCCTCGCGAAGGCAGGCGGCGCATTCGCCACCGCGCCGCTGCACCTCGGCGCTCCCGAAGAGCGTGCGCTCGCGCTCACGCTTCTTCGCTATGCAGCGGCTGTCCAGGACGCCGCGGAGCAGTGCGCGCCCAATCGTCTCGCCGCGTTCATCTTTGAAGTTGCGAATGCGTTCAATGCCTTCTACCAGTCGTGCCCCGTCATCAAGGAAACAGACGCCGCGCTGGGTGCCTCCCGACTACGGCTGTGCGACCTCACGCGGCGCGTCATCGCCGATGCGCTTTCGCTACTCGGTATTGCGGCCCCCGCACGGATGTGAACGATGCCCCACCGCTTCCCAAACCTCTGTCTCATCCGGCACCCGCTGATCGCACACAAGTTGTCGTTCATCCGCGACCGACACACGAACACGCGCGACTTCAGGCGCTTGCTCTCGGAGATCGCGGCGCTGATGACCTACGAAGTCTTCCGCGAATTCCCCACCACTTCATGCGAAGTGGAAACCCCGCTCGAACGCGCCGCAGCGGAACGCATCACCACACCGATCACCATTGTTCCCGTGCTGCGTGCAGGGCTTGGCATGACACGCGGCGTCCTCGATCTCGTTCCTGAGGCGCGCGTAGGTCACATCGGCATCCGCCGCGACGAATCCACGGCGATGCCGATCGGTTACTACACCAAGCTGCCCTCGGATGTCTCGTCCGGGCCCGTGATCCTTGTTGATCCGATGTTGGCCACGGGCGGCTCAAGCTCGCACGCGCTGTCAATTCTGCGCGGAGCTGGATGCGCCGATCTTCGCCTGATCTGCCTCGTGGCGTCCCCCGAGGGCGTGGGAAGATTGCTCGCCGACCACCCGACCGTACGCATCTACGCGGCGGCGCTCGACCGCGAACTGGACAAGAATAAGTACATCCGCCCTGGTCTTGGCGATGCGGGCGACCGCACCTACGGCACCGCGTAAACGCCGAACGCGTTCACGCATTGCCGCCATCGCGCTGCCAAGGCACATCGGGCACGCCGCGCAGCGCATTCGCGCGTCGCGCCATCGCGAACAGCAGATCACCGATTCGATTGAGGTAGCGAATCGGCTCGCCGCCGATGGGTTCGTCGCCATGCAGTGACACGAGTAGCCGCTCGGCCCGCCTGCACACCGTTCGCGCGACATGAAGGCGCGATGCGAGTTCACTGCCGCCTGGCAGGATGAACGTTCGTATCGCCTCGTTTGCACCATCGACTTCATCGATGAAACGCTCCGACTCCTCGATGTGGCGATCACCGATTCGCTGCACTCGCGCCTCGGTCGGTGCGCCCACAGGCGTTGCAAGATCCGCGCCAAGATCAAACAGCCGTGACTGCAGCTGGACGAGAATCTCGCGCATGCGCGCTTCCGCAGGATGGTCCACCATGCACGCGGCGGCACCCAAACCAAGCCACGAGTTCAACTCGTCGACCGTGCCATACGCCTCGATGCGCGGGTGATGCTTCATCACGCGTCCGCCGCCATACAGGCCTGTGGTTCCATCATCACCCGTGCGTGTGTAGAGCTTCATGATTTTCCTCCCGCATCGGCAGGATGCGGTCCATCGACCGATTCGTCGGGATGCATGACAAAGTGCGGCTGCAGCATCTCGGTTCCGCTCGCCTGAGCGCAACTCACGATGAACCCGCTGCGCAGCGCGCCCGCTGACCACTCGCCCGTTCGGCTCAGTGCGATCACCGCCACCTGCTGATGTGACTGCGGGCGAAAGCGCCGCTCAATCCGCGTCAGCACTTCGTGCACTGCCTCACTCGGCGTGGCACCGCGGCGCATGCACTCCACGGCGAGGAACGATCCGTTCACGCCCATCACCATTTCACCGGTTCCTGTGGCCACGGCGCCGCCGGCTTCCGGGTCCACATACAGGCCATGGCCGACGATCGGCGAATCTCCAACACGACCAGCCAACTTGAACGGTAGTCCGCTCGTGGAACACGCCCCCGCAAGCGCTCCAGCGCGGTCGATCGCCAACACGCCGATCGTGTCGTGTGGTGTCTCCCGTTCCTCAGGGTGATGCGCAGGCGCATGTGCCTTCGCCGAAGTCGCTTGGGGCCCGAACAACTGTCCAGAGGAGGGTCCCGCATCCACCGGTCGCCCGATCGGCTCGCCCACGCGCCAGCGCTGCCACACCTGCGCTGCGGCTGGAGAAACAAGATCTGTCGATGGCATGTCCATCGCGTCGCCGAATGCATCGGCGCCCTCGCCCGCGAGCATGACGTGCGAAGTGCGGTCCATCACCTTCCGCGCGAGATCGGTCACGAACAAATGACGAGCCACCGCGCATACGGCACCGCACCGTTCAGGCGCAATCATGACCGCCGCATCGAGCGTCACCCTGCCCGTCGCATCGGGAAGCCCGCCGAAACCAACCGAGTCCACTGAGGGGTCTGCCTCTGCCTCGCGCGCCACGCTGCAGACGGCGTCGAGCGCGCTGCCTCCAGCAAGCAGGCTTGGGACCGCCGTCCGACAGCCCCGCGCCGAAAAACTCCATGTGGCAACGATGAGAGGTGGCGGGTGATCGGGCACGCTAAATTCCTTTGCACTTTGCATTTGCAGCATAGGTCGGAACTGCTGCCACTTTTTTTCTGAAGGGAAGCATACCCCGACACCCACTCTCGTATCCTTCCGAGGTTCAGCAAGTCAGGCTCCCCAATATCCTCATCAAGGATCAACTCTCAAGGATCAAGAAAACATGAAGATCACTGTAAACCGACGCGCCTTCACGATCATTGAACTGCTCGTGGTGGTTTCCATCATCTCGCTGCTGTTGGCAATTTTGGTCCCCGCTCTCGGTCGCGCGCGTGACGCGGCACTGATCACTCAGTCCATCGGCAACCTCAACAACATGAAGGCTGCCAACATGACCTATGCCGCTGACTGGGCGGATCGCCACTTCACTGCGATGCCTGATGATGCGGGATTGGTCGGAGGAAGCTGCACGAATTACGTTTCGCAGGTGGCATGCCCCTCGCAGCAGCTGCTTGGATTTGACGCCGACGGCGGTCTGTGGGGCTACTGGATCGCCGGCGCGCTCTGCCCGAACGGAGTTGGCCAGTGTGGCAATTGGCCCGTGCTCGAGCCCTTCACCTTTGCTGCCCCTGGTAGCGGTGGTACTGGCACCACAGGTACCAACCCATACACCAACTGCTTCGGCGCGTATCAGATGCCGAACACCAAGGCCTTCAATCCCTATGTGAACAATCGGTTCTACGACAAGTGTTATTACTCTCCAAAGGACACGGTTGGAATGCTCGCGTGCGAGTTCGGCTTCGAGAACGAGGGCGAGTACACGCCCAATCCGACAAACGCCCAGTTCCTCACATTCCCGACTTACATCTGGAGCCCTGCCAACATGATGGCCCCCGGCGTGTTCAGCGACAAGCAAGTGAATTCTGGTCAGTGGGGACGCCCAAATCAGGCTGGTCCTGGCGGGTTCAAGGCACCCTCGTTCGGCTTGGCCAACAACCCCGAGCTGAAGGTCATGATGATGGAAAAGTTGTGGCTCCAGAACCGCGGCAAGGCACCTGGCCTGAACGGCAACTTTGCGACCCCCCGCTGTTGGCTCTTCAACGAGGCGTACAACTCGGCACCTGCGTGTGTCTTCCTCGATGGGCACACCCAAGTGTGCGCCATGAACACTGCGGTCAACGATCACACCAGAACGAAGGCCCAGAACAACGCCGACAGCTCTATCGCCGCTCAGGCGAAGGGCCTTTGGCACGAGGGAACTCCTTGTGGTCCAGGTGGATGGTTTAGCGCCGGTGCTGGCTACGACCCACTGATCGACATGCGTCCGACCAGTTTCGGCATCCTGACGGTCGACTCCATCGCGGGTCGCGACATCCTCAAGGCGGGCAACTAACGGTTTGATCTGCTGATCCTGTAAGTACGCACAGTCAAGTACCTACAGCCAAGTACCCACAGTGAACGACCCCCAGCGCCGCGCAGCAATGCGCGGCGCTTTCTTTTTCGGGCTTAGACTCCGCCGCTGATGAGTCTGAACAATTCACCGACGCTCCTCCCACGAGACGCCTCTGAGCGGGAGCGGCAGCCGCCAGGACTGTTCCTACTGTTCTTCGTCGAGATGTGGGAGCGCTTCTCCTTCTATGGGATGCGGGCGCTCCTGACCTTCTATCTCATCAAGGGCTTCCTGCAGGCGCGCGATGAAGCTGCATACGCCATCTACGGCGCATACGGCGCATTGGTTTATGCCACGCCCTATCTCGGCGGCATATTCGCCGATCGGTTCATCGGCGCGCGACTCGCCGTGATTTGGGGCGGACTTCTGATGGCCGCAGGGCATCTGTTGATGTCCATCGAAGCAGAGTGGGCACTCTTTGGCGCACTCGCATTAATCATCTGCGGCAATGGGTTCTTCAAGCCGAACATTTCCACCATGGTCGGTCGCCTGTATGGCGCACGCAGCCCCGCCCGAGACGCGGGATTCACCATTTTTTACATGGGCATCAATCTCGGCGCTGCGCTCGCGCCGCTTGTGTGCGGGTACATCGGCGAGACCTACGGATGGCACTATGGGTTTGGGCTCGCCACGATTGGAATGCTCGTCGGACTTGGCACCTTCCTCGCGCCACGCGGCGTTGCGCGCGCACTCATCTTGCTCACTTCGCTCGCGATTGTGGGCACCATGTTCTGGGGGGCGCAGGGCGATACGGTGCAGACGCTCCTGAATCTCCCCATCGCACTCGCGCTGCTCGGCGCAGGCTTCGTCAGTTTCACACGGCTCGGCAGTGGCACGATCCCCGCAGATATCGGCTGCCCCCGCACCGCAGACGGTGTGCCGAGCGCGCCGAAGCACTTTGGTCGCATCATCGTTGGAACGCTGATCGCGGTGCCGTTCTTTGCTTGGCTCGTCGCATCCCAAGTCGATGGGTTCGCGATTGCGGGCATCGCCTCGACTGTCGGTTCGTCCGCCGAGACCTTCATCATTCGCCCCGCCACATGGCTGCTGAACATCGTGGGGATCGTCGCATTCGGATCGATCGTCTTGGTGGCGATCAAGTCGCCTCGGATCGAACGGGATCGACTGCTCGTGATCGTTGTACTGTGTTTCTTCTCGATGCTCTTTTGGGCATTCTTTGAACAGGGCGGATCGAGCGTCAACAACTTCACCGATCGCAACATCGACCGAGTCACTTCTGGAACGAGTGTGGTCGAGGGAAACACCTACTCCGATGTCGCCGTCACGCAGGAGTTCCTGGGGGTCGAAGTCGCCGGTCGCACTTGGACGCTCCGCGACATTGAAGTTGCGCAGCGCACCGAGAAGCAGGCGTCCGAACGCGCCGGCTGGACGATCCTGGACTTTGTCGCCACGAAGCAGGAGGTCGATGCTGGTGTTCGAGTGGACGGACAGCCCGTGGTCGCCGGGAACAAGTACACGGTGGCAATGTCATGGCGGGAGTTCCTGCAATCGCCCACGCTGCCGATGGAACGGCAGTCGGTAAAGGACACCCTCCCGCGACTGGCCGATGCTGAGCGCGCTGCGGCGGGACGAGTGACATTTATCGCCGAGAGCGGTGATGTGCAGCAGGGATTGGTCGTCGGCGGGAACGAGATCAAGGCAAGTGTGTTTCAGGCGGTGAATCCGACCTTCATTCTTCTGCTCGGCCCTTTCGTCAGTTGGCTTTGGCTTTCGATGGGGCGCCGCGATCCGTCGCCGGCAGTGAAGTTCGCGCTGGGCATCTTCCAACTTGGGCTTGGGTTCGCGTGCTTCTGGATGGGAGCGCGCTTTGCCGACGCCAACGGAATGGTGCAGATGGAGTGGCTGCTGCTTGGGCTGCTGCTGCAGACGACTGGCGAACTGTGCCTCTCACCAGTGGGGCTTTCGTTGGTCACGAAGATCTCGCCCATGCGGATGGTCTCCACCATCATGGGCGCGTGGTTCCTTGCGACTGCCTTCAGCCACATGCTTGCGGCCTGGATCGCCAAACTCACAGGCGTCGAGGCGGGTGAGGGCGGCTCCATCCCCCCGCCGACCGAGACACTGCATGTCTACGGCGATGTCTTTGGCTATGTCGCTCTGTTCGCCTGCGGTGCGGCGCTCGTACTGCTTGTCATTTCACCCTGGCTTCGTGCGCGCATGCATCTCGATGCAGACGCGGCGACAGTGTCGGCACCGTAATCCACACGCGGCGATCGCTGTCGCGGCGACAACAGAAAAGGCCCCGTCCCACAGCGTGGGACAGGGCCTGATTCGTCCGCGACACGAAGAGACGCTTCCGTGCGCAGGGCAAAGTTGAGCTGTCGAACAGCTCCCGTTCGAGGGTCAACGATCAGTAATCCATGTCCTCGTCGCCGCCGGCGGGAGCCTTCGACTTCTTTTCCTTGATGTCGGTGATGGCGCAGTCCGTGGTCAGCAGCAATCCCGCGATGCTCGCGGCATTCTGCAGAGCCACTCGCTCCACCTTGGTCGGCACGATCACGCCGGCCTTCACCAGATCCTGATAAACGCCAGTCGAAGCGTTGAAGCCGAAGTTGGCATCATCCGACTCTTCGACCTTCTGTGCCACGATCGATCCGTCGAGACCGCAGTTGGTCGCGATCTGCTTGATCGGTGCTGGCAAGGCGCGAAGAACGATGTCCACGCCCACGGTCTCGTCACCAGTCAGGGTCTTCTTGACCTTCTCGAGCGCCTTTCGAGTGCGCAGCACCGCGACGCCGCCGCCAGGGAGAATGCCCTCCTCGACAGCCGCACGACACGCATGCAGCGCGTCCTCGACGCGTGCCTTCTTCTCCTTCATCTCAACCTCGGTGGCAGCACCGACATTGATCTGCGCAACGCCACCCGCGAGCTTCGCCAGACGCTCCTGCAACTTCTCACGGTCGTAATCGCTCGTCGCAGCATCGACTTGGCTCTTGATCTGCTCGATCCGGCCCTGAATGTCCTTGGTCTTGCCACCACCTTCGACGATCGTGCAGTTGTCCTTGTCGATGGTGATCTTCTTCGCGCGGCCGAGTTCGGCGATCGTCACATTCTCAAGCTGGATGCCAAGTTCTTCCATGATTGGCTGACCGCCCGTGAGCACCGCGATGTCCTCAAGCATGGACTTGCGGCGATCACCAAAGCCTGGCGCCTTCACGGCGCAAACCTTCAGCACGCCGCGCAACTTGTTCACGACCAGCATCGCAAGTGCCTCGCCGTCGATGTCCTCGGCAACGATGAGCAGCGCACGACCGGACTCTGCGACCTTGCCGAGCACGGGCAGCAGGTCCTTCGCCGACGAGATCTTCTTCTCGTGGATCAGGACGAGAGCGTCTTCTAGAACGCACTCCATCGCAGCAGGATTCGTCACAAAGTGTGGGCTGAGATAGCCCTTGTCGAACTGCATGCCTTCGAGCAATTCCACCTCGGTCTCAAGGCTCTTGCCCTCTTCAACCGTGATCACGCCGTCCTTGCCCACCTTGTCCATCGCCTGCGCGATGATGTCGCCGATCTGCGAGTCGTGGTTGGCGGAGCAGGTGCCGACCTGCGCGATCTCGCGCGAGTTCTTCACTGTCTTCGACTGCTTCTGCAGTTCGTCCACCACGGTTCGCACCGCAGCATCGATGCCACGGCGCACGCTGTTTGCATTCGCGCCCGCGGTGATGTTCTTCAACCCTTCGGTGAAGATCGCCTCCGCGTAGATCGTTGCAGTGGTGGTTCCATCGCCTGCGTCCTTGCTGGACTTGCTGGCGACTTCCTTCACCATCTGTGCGCCCATGTTCTCGTATGCGTCCTCAAGTTCGACCTCCTTGGCCACCGTCACGCCGTCCTTGGTGACGGTTGGTGCGCCGAAGGACTTCTCAAGGATCACCACGCGGCCCGACGGACCGAGCGTCACCTTCACTGCCTTGGCGAGCTTCTGCACGCCGCGGAGAATGCGCTCGCGCGCGTCATTGTCATAGCTGATTTGCTTCGCTGTCATGTTGGATACCTCCCTGAGTTATATGAGTTGTTGTTGGGATCTATGGATCGATTCGGTGTGTCACGGGTCCGCGGCGATCAGTCGATGATGCCGAGGATGTCCTCTTCGGTCATGATGATGAACGTATCGCCATCGATCTTGACCTCGGTGCCCGAGTAACTGCTGAACAGCACGGTGTCCCCCTTCTTCACGGTGAAAGGCAGATACTCGCCCGAGTCCTTCTTCAGGATGCCGTTGCCAAGCGCAACGATCTTGCCCTGCTTTGGCTTCTCCTTCGCGCCTTCCGGAAGGAAGATGCCGGACTCCGTCTTCTTCTGCGCCTCATCACGCTTGACGAGGACCTTGTCTCCGAGTGGACGAACCTTCATGTGTAATACCTTTCTGGTTGGGGGTGGTGCGGACCAATGGTCCGCGTATCAAGTCTTGTGGATCAGGTGAACGAACGAAGTCTGCTACGGCGCGATCAGAAGCCCCCCTGCGGCCACGCGCCGCGGTAGTGACGCTCCACAACGCGCCGAAGCGTCGCGAGCATGGATTCCATGGGGACGGGTCGCTGCAACACCGAGAACGCACCCTCACGGAGCGCTGCGGCAAGCATGCGACTGCTGTCACGGTTGCTGACTTGGGGGGCGTGCACGACCACCACTGGCGGCGCGGGGCGAAGCGGGCGAAGCAAATGGAGAATGCGCGCGCCGAAGGAATCATCGGAAGAAGCGGCACTCGACTCGTCCGCTGGAGTCGACAAGTCCACCACAGCAATGTGAACGCGCTGATGAAGGATGACATCCTGCGCCTCGCGGGCACTTCGGCTTCGGAAACACCGAATACCCTGCGGTGCAAGCAGCGCTGGAAGCTGATCGGCGAATGTGTCGTCGCGCCATCCGCCGTAGGCCAGAAGCAGGTTCAGGCGACTCTGCCCATCGGCAGGGCTGCCTGAAGCCGTTTCAAGCCGGTCGGCTGATCTGTGGATGCCACGAATCATGAGACGAGGGCGGTAGCAAATCCTGTGCCGCCATTCGCTCTCCATTGGCGCCATCCCCAAGCGAGCCGCAGTTATCCGTCCAAACCCCGAAAACATGGCACTCTTGCTTGAAAAATCCCCCCTCAAAAGGGGCAAAAGCCCGCACCGCGAATCGTGGCCCGCGGAAGCCGAGCGCCCGTCCCGCCCCCCGCTACCTTCAGCCCATGCTCGATCTTTCTGTCGCGGATGTTCTCTCACGCAAGGAGGCGGTTGTTGGTCAGCGCGTGCGCCTGAAGGGCTGGGTCAGAACCCGCCGCGATTCGAAGGCAGGCATCTCCTTCGTGCTGCTCTCCGACGGCTCATGCTTCGACACGGTGCAGGCTGTGGCACCCGCCGCACTGCCGAACTACACAAGCGAGATTCTGCGACTCACCGCAGGCTGCGCCGTTGAGATCGAAGGGCAGGCGGTGGCGAGTCAAGGCAAGGGTCAGTCTGTGGAAGTGCAGGCGGATGTGGTGCGCGTCGTGGGATGGGTTGAGGATCCCGACTCCTATCCGATTCAGCCAAAGCCGCATTCGTTCGAGTATCTCCGCGAAGTCGCACATCTCCGTCCGCGCACGAACACCTTTGGAGCGATCGGCCGCGTGCGCCATTGCCTCGCGATGGCGGTTCATCGCTTCTTTCATGAGCGCGGCTTCTTCTGGATCCACACGCCCATCATCACTGGAAGCGACTGCGAAGGTGCGGGACAGATGTTCCGCGTGTCCACGCTCGATCTGGCGAACATGCCACGCACGCCGCAGGGCACCATCGACTTTTCGCAGGACTTCTTTGGGCGCGAGACGCATCTCACCGTCTCTGGGCAACTGAATGTCGAGACATGGTGCATGGCGCTCAGCAAGGTCTACACATTCGGTCCGACATTCCGTGCGGAAAACTCCAACACGAGCCGCCATCTCGCGGAGTTCTGGATGATTGAGCCCGAGATCGCGTTTGCCGATCTTGCACAGGATGCGCAGCTTGCCGAAGATCTGTTGAAGTTCATGTTCCGCGCACTGCTTGAGGAACGCGCAGATGACATGCGGTTCTTCGCAGACCGAATCGACAAGCAGTGCATCACCCGGCTGGAGCATCTCATCGCGTCGCCGTTCGAACGCATGGACTACACCGATGGCATACGCCACCTCGAAGCCGCCTCATCGAAAGGCAAACGCTTCGACTTTCCCGTGTCGTGGGGCACCGATCTGCAGAGCGAGCATGAGCGATACCTCACGGAAGAGCTGGTCGGTCGCCCCGTGATCCTGATGAACTACCCGAAGGACATCAAGGCGTTCTACATGCGCATGAACGAGGACGGAAGAACGGTCGCCGCGATGGACATCCTTGCGCCCGGCATCGGCGAGATTGTGGGCGGCAGTCAGCGCGAGGAGCGACTCGACATGCTCGATCGGCGACTCGACGAGATGCGGCTCGACAAGCAAACCTACAGCTGGTACCGAGATCTTCGGCGCTACGGCACCGTGCCACACGCGGGGTTCGGGCTTGGATTTGAACGCGCCATCGTCTACGCAACCGGGATGACCAACATCCGCGATGTGATTCCATTCCCGCGCACACCGAAGTCGTGCGAATTCTGATGCCTCGGCCCCGATGGGTGCCGGCTTTGGCATGCGGTGCAGTTCTGCATTGGGGCGCTCGGCGAGCGCGCGGTGTTACGGCGCTGGATTGCCGGGGTACCGCGCCGTCATCGGCGGAATGATCCCCGGGCACAGTCGATCGCGGAAGTGCATCCAGTCGCGCCTCCACGGTTCGCCCGGTTGATCCGCCGGCTGTGCATATCGGTGGCCGACGCCCGCGCCAGGCGGGCCCTGGATCGTGGTCACCAGCGATTGCTTTTGCAGCGAGTAGGACTCGGTCGATCCATCCGCGTACGAATAGGTGATGTTCTTTGGATCCCAGAAGGCGGGGCAATTGATCCAGCCCTCCCAACCGCCAGAAGTTGCCCATGTGCCAGGACTCGGTGTCCCCTGCGGTGCTGGAGAACCGAGTGGAGGACGCGGGTCAATCACCCAGCCTTGGTTGTTGAACGCAAAGCCATCGGAGTCATCCTCAATCAGCGTCATGATGGTCTGCGACGGAAACTTGTGATGAACAACATGCGTGGTACGCCACTCTCGTGGTGTGATCCCCTGCCCCACGAACCAAGACACCCACTTCGTTGCCCACTCATTGCTGTCCTCTGGCACCGTTCCGCCGACAAAGCCTGTGAACGAGTAACTGCGGATTCGCTTGGTGGGATCCAGTGGCGACTTGTACAGGTTGTTGCTGCCGATATAGGGATACAGCCGCCCGCCAGAGAGCGCCTTTGCGGCCGTGTTTTCACTGTTCAACCCATACTGCAGTTCATTCTGTCCGCTGATGCTTGCTCCATAGGACGCGGTCCACGAGTGATACGAGTCCTGATTCGTGCTGCCGTTGTTGATCAGGATCGGCCAAGTCTGCGTTCCAACGGTGAGCGCGAAAGCAATCCCGGCTTGGGGGTCGGAATTGATGTTGGGTATACATGTGCGGCTGCTGGCGTAGGCGCCATTGTTGTCGGTGGCGTAGCTCGACTGCGCGAGTGCGATCTGCCGCTGCTGCGAGAGGCAACTCGTCGATCGGGCAAGCGTCTTCACCTTGCCGAAGCCGACGATCACAAGCGCGAGCAACAACCCGATGATGGCGATCACCACCAACAACTCCGTCAGCGTGAAGGCGCTGCGCGGAGTGCAGCAAGTCGATGAACGCTGTCGAGAAGTCATGGGGGCGATGATCGTCGAATGCATCAATCAGAATGGCGCAGCCATTGTGCGGTCAAAGACTACCCCACTTGTTCCAGAAATCTGTACGGTCAGGTGCGCGAGGCTGATGCCACGCAAACGATGAAAACAGGGCGGCGGCGGGACCGTCGGCCCCCTGCGGTCAGTATTCTGACGGGTATGACTCTTCGATCCACCCTGATTGTCGCTGCAATCGCTTCCCTCGTGCATGCCTCCGCCGTCATGGCGCAAGAGACGGACAAGCCACAGCCGCCTGCGGCGAAGCCCGCGGGCAAGGACAAGCCAGCCAGCGCAGCGAAGCCGAAGGCAAAGGCGAAGGAGCCAGCAGCACCACCGCCAGCAACACCTGCAACTCCACCCACGGACCAACCCGCACAGCCACCGGCTGATGCAAGCGGCAAGACCGAGAGCGCTGCGAGCGGCAAGGCAGCGGCAGGCAAGCGCGCACCCGAGCCCGAGGCACGCCCATGCAAGCCACTCGATCAGTTGCCACCAGAGATGCACAAGTGGGCGAACCTCGCCATGAGTGGAAAGTTCAAGGATTTCACTCGATTGGCAGCGCGTCGACAGGCTCTCTATGTGAAGTCTTCCGAACTTCGAATGGCGATGCGCGGCACGGAACCAACGGAACGCCAGTTCGCCGATGTGAAAGCGGTGCAGGATGAGATCGGTAAAGTCGGCGATCAGATGGATGCTCTCACGGCTGCAAAGGGCTGGACCCAAGAGGACTACGCAGTCATGGACTTCATCGTGGCGCAACAGTTCGAACTGAATCCCATCAAGTGATGCGTTCACCGCTCTGAAGCAAAGGAGTGCTGCGTGCCGTTCTCGTGCAACATCGACTCAAAGGGTCGGACGATCCGCCTGATCGCGGGCGCGTTGACGGAGAGCGCAGGGCTTCTGCTGCTGATACTGCGCTGGCAGGGCGTGCTGAGCGGCGAATGGCCGTGGTTTGCCGGCGCAGGGCTCGCCGCGGGTGGTCTTTTCATGGTGCTTGAGGGAGTATTCGGCTGGTGCGCCGTGCGCGCATGCGGCGTGAAGACGCCAATCTGATCTGAGGCGCGCGCCTGCGCACAACCGCATGACTTGCACGCACGGACACGGCTGCGCCAATGGCAGATCAAAGAGTGGCTGGTTCGATGCGGATCTGCTTTCGGCAGTTGTGTGCGGAGCGCTGCTGCTTGCGGGCGTTCTCGCGCCGCGGCTTGGTGCCGAGGAAACCGTCCCGCGCGTGCTGCTATGGATTTCGTGTGCGGCGGGCGGCTGGCATGTGGCGATCCGATCAGTGCAGCAACTGCTGCGACTGAAACTCGATGTTGATCTCCTGATGCTTGTCGCCGCCATCGGCGCGGGGGTCATCAATCAGTGGACCGAGGGTGCAGTGCTGCTCTTCCTCTTTTCGCTCAGCCACGGACTCGAGAACCTTGCAAGCGAACGCGCACGACATGCGATCCGTGCGCTCGGCACGCTGACGCCGGCCACAGCACGAGTCATTCGCGGCGGTCTGGAGTCGGATGTGCCCGTGGAGTCGCTGCGGGTCGGCGATGTGGTTCGCATCAAGCCAGCGGAGCGCGTGGCAGTGGATGGAGAACTGCTCGAGGGAGAGACCGCCGTCGATCAGAGCCCGATCACTGGCGAGAGCGTTCCCGTGCACAAGTCGCCCGGCGCTTTGGTCTTTGCTGGAACGCTCAACGGCGATGGCTTGATCACCGTGCGAACCACAAAGCTCGCATCGGAAACAACGATGGCACGCATGATTCGCCTCGTCGAGGAGAGTCAATCCGCAAAGGGAACGGTCCAGCGGATGACCGAGCGTTTCACAGCCGTCTATACGCCGATCGTGCTCGGCGGCGTTCCTGTGCTGATCGCGGTGCTGGTGTTCGCCTTCGAAATGAACTTCGCCGATGCGTTCTTGCGCGCAATGGCGGTCCTCGTGGGTGCATCACCCTGTGCACTTGCGATCTCGACTCCAAGCGCAATGCTCGCAGGCATCGCACAGGCCGCGCGCAGCGGTGTGCTCATCAAGGGCGGCATGCATCTGGAGTCACTTGGAACGATCCGCGCGATTGCGTTCGACAAGACGGGCACGATCACCCAGGGGCGACCCGAAGTGCAGCAGGTGATCGCCCTGGGCGGAGCAAGTGAGCGCGATGTGATTGCCGTCGCGGCGGCGCTCAATCGAAACTCGAGTCATCCGCTCGCGCAGGCGATCTCGCGGCGCGCCGCGCGCGATGGGGCATCGACCGAGACCGAAGTGGAGAGCGTGCGCGCGCTCCCAGGGCGCGGGATCGAGGGATCTGCCGCTGGAACGCGCCTCGCGGTCGTTGGTCCCCGCGCACTGGGTCGCGATGGTTTGCCAACCGCTCTGTCCGAGGTGCAGCGGCAGATCGCCAATCTTGAATCAGCGGCGCAGACGGTGTCGGTTGTTGTCCAAGGCGGATCGGTCATTGGCGTCATAGGGATGTCCGATCAGGTGCGTCCTGATGTGAAGGCGATTCTTGCGCGACTGAAGTCACTCGGGATCGCGAGACTCGTGCTGCTGACCGGCGACAACAAGACGGTGGCCGCACGCGTTGCCGAGCCGCTTGGAGTGGATGAGATACGCGCAGAAATGCTGCCCGAGGACAAGATTGCCGAAGTACGGCGACTGCTCGGCGAGTGGCAGTCGGTGGCGATGGTTGGCGATGGCGTCAACGACGCACCCGCGCTCGCGGTGGCGACCGTTGGCGTCGCGATGGGAGCGAGCGGCACGGATGTCGCGCTTGAAGCGGCGGACATTGCCCTGATGGGGGATGATTTGTCGAAGTTGCCATTCGCAGTCGGTCTCAGTCGGCGTGCGCGGTCGATCGTGCGACAAAATGTGGCAATCTCCATGGCGGTGGTGGCGATGCTCATTCCATTCGCGGCGGTTGGTGTCGTGCCGCTGAGTGCCGCGGTCGTTTTGCACGAGGGCAGCACCGTTGTGGTGGCGTTCAATGCGCTGCGGCTGCTGCGGTACCGTGAAGGCACATGATGAAACTGCACGGGTTCTTGGCGGCGGTTGCGCTCGCGGTTGCTGTTGCAGCGCGCGATGACGCTCCGAAGTCCCCTGCTGCTTCGCCCGCGCCTGCTGCTTCGCCCGCGCCGGCTGCTTCGCCCGCGCCAGTCGTCACGCCGGTTCCCGAACCAGCTGCAGTGATCTCCACCACGATCACTCCCGATCTTCTTCGCGCTGATGTGGCACACCTGAGCAGCGACGAAATGGGCGGACGCTTCTTCCGAAGCCCCTTCGCGCTGAAGGCTGCCGCATGGGTGGAACAGCGGTTCAGCGACTCGGGGCTGGTGCCACTCGAGGGTCTCGACACCATGCGCGTGACGATCGACGACGAACCAGAGACAGGCCCAAACATTGTCGCGAGGCTCGCGGTCACCGCTCCATCAGGCACTTCGCCTGACAGCCCACCAAAGACCGGGGGCGGTGAGTTCATCATCGTCAGTGCGCACTACGACCACCTACGCCCGCGGCGCAGTGGCGAGGACCGCATCTTCAACGGCGCCGACGACAACGCATCGGGCGTCTGCGGCATGATCGCGGTGGCGCGCGCGCTGAAGGCGCTCGCGGATGCGGGGCGACCGCCGCAGTGCACCATCGTGTTCATCGCATTCAACGGCGAAGAGGCTGGACTCCGTGGATCCAACGCGTTCGTTGCGAAGCCGCCACTACCACTCGACAAGGTTCGGGGCGTGTTCAACATGGACATGATCAGCCGCGGCCGACCGCGCGAGATCTTCATCGATGGCGGTGCCGTCGGCGCGCCGCTGATCGAACGCCTCCGAAAGGCCAATGAGCAGATCACGCTCACGCTGCGCATCGACGAGCATCCGGATTGGCTGCCGCGCAGCGATCAGGCGGCGTTTCTGGCGAAGCGCATTCCCGCGGTGCTGTTTTCCGTCGAGGATCACGAGGACTACCACCGAGTCACCGATCATGTGGAGAAGATTGACGCTGCGCTCGCGGCGGATGTGGCGCGGCTCGTCGCATGGACCGTGTGGAGCATGTCCCGCGAGCCCCGCCCCGCATCCAACTGATCCCTCACTGCACGAACCGCTGCGCGAATGCGTCGAGTCGTGCGATGGATTCCTCGACACGGCGCTGCGCGATCCTTCCCGACGCCATCGCCTCGGATAACGCTTCGATCGCGGCGCGCTGGCGGTCGACTCGATGACACATCAGCAGGCAGTCGATCCCCGCCTCGATCGCGCGCACACATGCCTCACCGATCGGCATGCGATCAGCGATCGCAGCCATTTCCATGTCATCACTGAATACAACGCCACCGAAACCGATCTCGCCACGCAGAACGCCACCGATCACCTTGGCACTCAGCGTGCCGGGCACGCCCGCGTCCACGGCGTCGAACACCACATGCGCGCTCATCATCGATGCAACGCCTGCCCGCGCCGCTGCTCCAAACGGCGGAAGTTCGACGGCGCGCAGCCGTTCCATCGCATGCGGCAGGCGAGGCAAGTCGTGGTGGCTGTCGCGGTCGGTGTCTCCGTGACCAGGAAAGTGCTTCGCACAAGCTGCAACGCCTCCCCGCTGCTGCGCCTCGATGAACGCACACGCGCAGCGAGCGACATGCGCGGATTCCGCACCGAACGATCGCGCGCCGATCACCGGGTTGGTCGGGTTGCTGTCCACATCCACAACGGGCGCGAAGTTCAGATCGAAGCCACAGCTGCGCAGTTCGCGTGCGAACAGGGCGCCGATGCGCGCGGACTCATCGATATGGTCGGCTCGTGCGCCTACTTCGCGCATCGTGGGCACAGCAGTCATCCCCTCGGTGAGCCGAGCGACTCGCCCACCCTCGTGATCGATGGACGCAAACAGCCGCGTGTTTCCCGCGCGCCGCGCGCATGCCTTCACGGCGCTGACCACCGACGCGGCTGCCGTCCGAGTTGTCGCGTTACGAGCGAAGAGAATCACGCCCGCGACACCGGCATGAAGCATCTCCTCCAATCCATCCGTGACTTCGGGTGAGTCCCATCCCACGCAAAGAAGTCGCGCTGCGCTGCGCCGCTGAGCATCGGTCGGCATCAGGCAGAATGTAGCGGTGTGCGCGGCATCGAGTGGCACGGCACACGATGCGTGTCGACACGCACAGCCACTCCACTCCAGTACCTTCGCGCCGTGCTCCCCGAATCGATGATGCGCACGCTTCGGGTGCGCAACTACAGACTCTTTGCCTGCTCGTTCCTGTGCAGTGGAGTGGCACTGCAGATGCTCGCGACGGTGGTTCTTTGGGATCTTTGGAAGCAGACGGAAGATGCGCTCGTGCTTGGAATCGCTGGACTCGCGCGAGCGCTGCCTGTGATCGCGCTCGCGCTTGTCGCAGGCCACGCATCCGACACTTTCAGTCGCAAACGCATTCTCATCATGACGCAAACGGCGTTCATCGGCATCGCCGCTTGCTTCGCTTGGGCGAGTTGGCAGCACGCGGGGCCGAATGTGTGGTACGCGCTGCTCGCGCTGTCTGGATGCGTGCGTTCGTTCAATGGACCGAGCCGACACTCACTCGTGCCGCTGCTCGTGCCCGCAAGCACGCTCGAGAGTGCGATCGCCTGGAACAGCGGCATCTTCCAGTTCTGCGCCGTTTCAGGGCCCGTGATCGCGGGCACCTTGTTGCAGTGGGGATTGGAGTCGTGGCATGTGCTCACCGTTTCAGCGCTGCTGTTGTTCGTCGCCACAATGCTTGCCATGCGCCTCGACCCAGCGGAGCCCCCCCAGCAGCGGCGCGCGCTGACGCTGCGCGCCATGCTCGCTGGCATGAGCCACATCCGACGCGAGCGAACGATTCTCGCCGCGCTGACGCTCGACATGTTCGGCGTCCTCCTTGGCGGCGCGACAGCGCTGCTGCCGATCTACGCGGATGAGATTCTCCACGGCGGGCCCGCGCTGCTCGGTTGGCTGAAGGCGGCGCCCTATCTCGGTGCGTTGGTGATGGCGATCTGGCTTGCCGCACGACCAACGATGCGACACGCGGGGCGATCGCTGCTGCTGTCCGTCGCGCTGTTTGGTGTGGCGATGATCATCTTCGGCGTCTCGACGGCACCATGGCTCAGCATGGCGATGCTTTTTCTATCAGGTGCGTTCGACAACATCAGCGTTGTTGTAAGACACACGCTCGTTCAGATGCGGACACCGAACGAGCTTCGCGGACGAGTGAGCGCCGTCAACTCGCTCTTCATCGAGTGCAGCAACGAGGTTGGCGCATTCGAGAGCGGCCTTGTGGCACGTCTCCTCGGCCCCGTGTTCAGTGTGGTCAGCGGTGGAGTGGGAACACTGCTCGTGGTCGGCGCCACGGCGCTGGCGTTCCCAGAAGTTCGTCGGCTGCAGCGGCTCGTGCCCCTCGCAAACGACGATGCGGGAGTCGCGGCGCCAGTGGCTCAGGCCGGCGCAGCGGTTGCGCGGGCAACTGGTGAACCGCCCTCGTTGCCACCAACAACCATCGCGTGAAAGACATCCGATGAGATGGCCAAGATGCGATCTGGATCACGGTCGATGACCGTGGTGAGTAGAACGATGTTGGTTATGTCGGTGCCAGTTGCGCTGTCCGTGACATGAATCCTGTTCCCCGAGCGCATGAGCGCGTAGAGCTCCCCCGAGGTGATGAACTTGCTGCGCCGAGTGTCATAAAGGCGGCGATTGGGGTACTTGCGGATTCGATATTGCTCTGTTGTCATGGCTGAGGTGAATTGCGTTGGGAGTTGAATAGCAAATGGGGTACGAGATACGGGTCGAGGCGGAAGGTCTATTCGGCTGTTGCGCAACAGCAGTCCACTCACATCAGACTTTTTGCACCCGCATGAAATTGGTCAATAACTAAAAAAGTGTATTTGTGCGGCCCATCCACCCCGCTCCCGCCGCGCCTGACGGTCTCCAACGCATTGACTCGTATCGCCGTTGTGACTACGCTCACTGTTCTACTGCGGGGTAGAGCAGCCTGGTAGCTCGTCGGGCTCATAACCCGGAGGTCGTTGGTTCAAATCCAGCCCCCGCTACTTCAAGAG
>JBJTUC010000055.1:0-6281 GCA_046080505.1 Planctomycetota bacterium | reverse complement strand
GGTCATGTTCCCAATGCTGCACCAACGCTGGTGATTTTGGTCATGCCCCACCTTGCCGAGAAATGCCTCCATGTTTCCTTCGAGGTAGGTGGAGAGCAGCGAGCGGTCGTACGCCTCGACTTGACGGCGAATCTCGGTGCCCACAGGAGTCTGGTCGCCAAACTGCGGTCCGACATGGCTGAGATCCGCGCTCGCCACGACAAGCGTCTCGCCATCGGCGTCGCTCAGGAGTTCCTTCAGCACAGGAACGAACTCGTCAAAAGAGACGCGCGCACCATCGTCGGCGATCATCGGGACGAGCGGACTTGGCACCAGTGCTGCAACGATTGGCACCCGACCGATCACTTCATGAATCCAAGGAAGTTGAATGCTGATGGAGTGCTCGCCGAGCAGATCCACTTCATCCTTGAAGAGCCGATCGCCGAGTTTCGCCTCCAGCGCATGGAGCAGGCGCGTGTCAGGCGCGAACGCGCCGAACGGGCTGAGGAATCCATGACGACTCATCACGATGCCATCGCCGCTACCGAAGTGGTTGGTTCCAAGAATCACAACGCGGGAAAAGGTCTTGCTCGAGCCGATGGCCTTGTATGCGGCTGCGTATGTCGACTTGCTCCGCGCATAATCCATGTGAGGGGTCACGATCCCGAGAAGTTCACCGTCGAGCTCTGGGTCCTCCGCTGCCGCAATCCACTCGCCGATGGTCTTCTTGGCTTCTTCCGCCGTTGTGCCAGCCGCATCCGCCGCGGCGGTGCGGAATCCGCCATCGGTCGCGACGCGCGACATCGCTTCGCGTTCAAGCCGATCGCAGTTGGGTCCCCAAAGGAGTCCCGATTCATCAAGAGCCTTCACGAGTTGCAAAAGAAAGTCGGCTGGAGCGCCTGTCAGTTCACCAATCTCCTGAAGACTCTTCTCGCCCCGAAATGCGCCGAGGAGCGGGAGTAGTTCAGGCGGCACAACGGGGCACTGACCATCGCCGCGCAGATTGGCGGGATCGCGGAGTGCTACAAAGACCTTCTTCTGGTCATTTTCGACGCCGATAGGGTGAAACTGCCTGATATGCGGACGATCGAGATGGGGGGGGAGGTCCGTCATGGGGCAGGAGTGTACGGTCGACGCACCTGTTATCGACATTCGCAAGTTCTGAATCATGCAATCCAAACCGAGCGGTCAAAGATCCCGCGGCGAACAGACGAAGCAGTTGGAACGGCTACCATTCCTCTTCCGATCTCGCCCGTTTCGTGGGCCTCACTTGCAACCGAACCGAACCACCATGACACAACCAACCACCTCCGTTTTCATCTTCAATCGCGCGACCGCACTCTGTGCCGGTCTTGTCGCGTGCTCCATCGCTTTCGCGGTCGCAGCGCAGGCGCCGCAGGGACGGCCAGAAGCGCCTCCCGCGTTGCCGGATGGAATGCCTGTTCCGAAGCCTGCCGCGTCATCAACGCCAGGCGTGTTGTCCCGCAACAATCAGCCAGGTGTCTCAGCAAAGGACTTGACCGCGAGCAAGCCAAGCCTTGCGCCGACACAGGACGCGATGGGGAAGACCCCGCCCGCCGGCGGAACGGACCTCGCAGTTCCATCTGGACCACCGCCAATCGTTTTCGATCCGCCAGTCTTGAACCTGGGCGAAATGCAGGCAGACATCCCGAAGACGGGCATGATCAAGATTCGAAACGTCACGGACAAGCCAGTCACGATTGCTCGAGCGATTCCTGGCTGCGGCTGCACGACGGCCAACGCGCCGAAGGATCCGATTGCTCCTGGCGGGTTCGCTGAGATGGAGATCACGCTGAAGCCTGGCCCGAAGCAGGGCGTCACCATGTCGAAGCGGGTGACCTTCCAGATTGATGGTGCTGCGCCCGTGATTCTCACTGTCGAAGGGCAGGTCGTTGCGTACATCACGGTGACGCCCGATGCGATCGAGGGTCCCGAGAAACCAGAGAGCGCGAAGGCTGATTCAGGGAAGATCGTGCTGGCTGCCGCCGACGGTCAAGCTTTCAAGATCACCGCCGTGAATCCACCCGTGGTGCAGTCGATCGGTGACGCAGCGTCGCAGGAGCACATCCTGCAGGTGGACTGGCAAAAGTGGCAGGATCAGGGTCGTCCGATCAAGTTGACGATCGCGACCGATCACCCCAAGGCCTCGTCGCTTGGCGTGATGGTCAAGCGCCCAATCACGGCAACGGACCGTCCGAACCCTGTGGAGCCCACACAGCGTGCGACCGCGCAGCCCGCGAGCGAACTCGTGGTGGCTGCTCAGCAGGGCAACACGGCGCGCGTCAAGGAGCTGCTGGCGGTGCCTGGTGTCAATGTCAATGAGACGGACCCTGGAACGGGACGCACAGCACTCCACTGGGCGGCTCGCGAGAATCGCACTGAGATCATTGAACTGCTCGTCGCAGCGAAGGCAGATCCCAACTCAATGGACCGAACAGGCAAGGGACCGTTGACGCTCGCTGCGGAGACGGGCAGCATTGATGCAGAAAAACTCCTGCTCGCAAAGGGGGCCAGCCTTACCAACCGAGACTCCATCGGTGGCACACCGCTGATTTGGGCGTGCGGTCTTGGAACGGGCGAGTCGGTGAAGGTTCTGCTCGACGGCGGTGCTGATGCGACGATCACCGATGTCAACGGGCTGACGCCGCTGATCTGGGCAGCTGGAATCGGCAAGCCAGAGTCTGTGGCGATTCTGCTCGAGCGAAATCCGAACCTTCCACTTGAAGTCAAGGACGGAGTGACCGGTGACACCGCACTGATGCGCGCCGTGCGCAGCGGAAAGCTGGAGAGCGTTCGCATGCTGATCAACCGAAAGGCGGATGTGAACACCGTGAACAAGCAGGGCTACTCCCCGGTGCAGCTTGCGGCGATGTCTGGAACTGCTGAGAAGGTCAAGTTGCTGATCGAGGCAAAGGCGGACTTGTCCGCGAAAGACGCGACTGGTCGGACTGCCTTGGATCTGGCGCAGCGCCGCACCGACGCAGCGGGTCGTGAGATTTACGAACTGCTGAAGGCGAGCGGTGCGACGAGTGCCGTTCCCGTTCCGCCGCAGGGTGGGTCGGCTGACTCTGGAAAGCCGGCGGGACAGTAAAGTCCCTCGGCATGACCACGCTTTCACGCTCCGATGCGCGGGGTTTCGCCGCGCCTGCTGTCTATGCGCAACTGATTGAACGCTGCCGTGATGCGCATCTGATCGAGGCGACTTCGGCGATCCTTGGTTGGGATCAGGAGACCATGATGCCTGCAGGTGGCGTGGTGCTTCGCGGCAAGCAGCAGGCGGCGCTCGCTCGCATCCACCATCAGATGTCGACGGCGCGCGAGATTGGAGACCTGCTCGCGGCGTGTGAAGCTGACCGCGCCTTCATGGAAAGCGGATGCGCGGAAGCCGCGAATGTGCGGGAGATCCGCCGCGACTATGACAAGGCGACCAAGTTGCCTGAATCGCTCGTGAGCGAACTCGCGCAGGTTTCAAGTGAGGCGCAACACGAGTGGGCAAAGGCGCGCAAGGCCAGCGACTTCGCGCACTTTCTCCCGTGGTTACAGCGTCTGGTGCGATTGAACCGAGACAAGGCGGCATGTCTTGGGATCCCGGCAGGTGGAGAGGCGTGGGATGCTCTTGCAGACACCTTCGAGCCCGGTTGCACCGCGGCCTCAGTCATCTCGGTATTCACACCGCTTCGCACGCGACTTGTCAAGCTGATCGCCGAACTGCGTGAGGCCAAGCGCGGCCCGTCGAATCTTTTCAACGAGACTGCGCTGCCCATCGCCTTGCAGACCTCGTTCGTTCGTATGGTGACTGAGGCGATCGGATTCGATTTCGAGCGTGGGCGACTCGATGCGAGCACCCATCCATTCTGTGGGGGCAGCCACTGCAACGATGTGCGTATGACCACGCGATACAGCGACACCTGTCTGAACGATGCGCTTGGATCCACGATGCACGAAGCAGGACACGGTATGTACGAGCAGGGACTCCCTGAAAGCGCGATCGGAACACCGCTTGGAACTGCCGTGTCCTTGGCGATTCACGAGAGCCAGAGCAGGCTGTGGGAGAATCAGGTCGGTCGGGGGCTGCCCTTTTGGAAGTGGTGTCGACCGCATCTCGTTTCGCACTTTGGATCGTCGCTCGAGAACTTCACGCTCGACCAGTTGTACGGCGCAGCGAACATCGTGGAGCCTGGTTTCATCCGCGTCGAGGCGGACGAAGCGACCTACAACCTGCATGTGATGATTCGCTTCGAGTTGGAACGCCTGCTGATTGGCGGTCAACTCGATCCAGCGGACCTCCCGACGCAGTGGAACCTTCGATACCGTGATTACCTCGGGCTCGAAGTACCCGATGATCGCCGCGGCTGTCTGCAGGATGTGCACTGGAGCATGGGTGCGTTCGGCTACTTCCCGACTTACACGCTCGGCACGCTCTATAGCGCGCAGCTGTTTTCCGCGGCTCGGCGCGATCTGCCCGGCTTGGAGGAGGGATTTGCTTCGGGCCACTTCGCGCCGCTTCTGACATGGCTGCGCACAAACATTCATGCGCATGGTCGGCGCTACTCGCCGGCAGAATTGTGTACGCGTGCGACGGGGAAGCCGCTCACGAGCGAGCCGTACTTGGAGTACCTCGAAGGCAAGTTGCGCCCGCTCTACGGTCTGTGAGCGCTCCCGCTCGCGTTCAGGATTTCTGTTGCCCCGGCGGTGTCCCCACAGCGCCTGGGTGTGTGAAGCGGGCCGTGGCGTCGGTGAGAGCCTTGCCGTGATCGCGTCCTGGAATGCGACCAAAGATGGAGATCAGAACAACGGCGACCGTCCACAGGGGCAGGGTTCCAACGCCAGGGATCGCTTCGGCAGCCAGAATCGGCAGGATGAGGAGAGGTCGCCCAAGTGCGAGCCACACAAGTGTCGCTGTCACGACATCGACGGCAAGCACGGCCGGGAATGTGATGATCAGACTGCTCGTCAGGAATGAAAACACATCGGATGCGATGGCAATACCAAGCGCCAGCACGATGCGAAGCCAAGAAGGTCGCTGCCAGGACGGAAGCGGTGCATGGTCTGCTGAATGTGCTGATGCCTCGATCGCTGCCGAGGCGCCCGCTTCGGGTGTTGTGCCGGCGTTGTTGGTCTTCACCTCGTTTGGACCCATGCTGTGTACCCTTGCAAGACTCTACCCGATCCGCCATGCCATACGACCGATCCATCATCCGCAATGTCGCCATCATCGCACATGTCGACCACGGAAAGACAACGCTTGTCGATGCGCTGCTGCGCTCATCGAGCGCCGCGGGGGAAGTGGAGCAGGACGCCGAATGCGTGATGGACTCGAACCCGCTCGAGCGCGAGCGTGGCATCACCATCCTTTCAAAGAACTGTGCCGTTGATCATGTCGTGACTCGTGGTCCGCGCAAAGGTGATGCGATCCGTGTCAACATCATCGATACCCCAGGCCATGCGGATTTCGGCGGCGAAGTCGAGCGCGTTCTGCGCATGGCGGACGGCTGCCTGCTGCTCGCGGACGCTATGGAGGGACCGATGCCGCAGACGCGCTTCGTTCTTTCCAAGGCGCTCGAAGTTGGCCTGCGTCCGATCCTTGTTGTGAACAAGTGCGATCGACCGGATGCACGCCCGGATGCGGTGGTGGACGAGGTCTTTGATTTGCTCGTTGATCTTGGTGCGGATGATCTGGCTCTCGATTTCCCCGTCGTGTGGGCTTCCGGTCGCGAAGGCTGGGCCAGCCGCGACCGTGAGGATCGAACGCACGGTGTCGAGGATCTCTTTGCGGTGATCGCCGAACATGTTCCGCCGCCTACGGGCGATCCCAATGCCGCGCTCCAGTTCCTCGTCGTCAATCTTGACTCCAACGACTATGTCGGTCGCCTTGGGATCGGTCGAGTGTTCGATGGAACGCTTCGCCCAGGTCCTGTGGCCGTCTGCAAGTCAGACGGATCCGTTCGCAAGGGTCAGGTGCAGGGCATCAAGCGCTTTGAGGGCCTCGCGCGCGCGTCAGCCAATCTGATCGAAGCGGGCGATCTTTGCCTCATTGAGGGGATCACGGACATCGAGATCGGCGACACTGTCTGTCAGACCGATTCTCCGAAGCCGCTGCCGCGCGTTCATGTCGATGAACCGACGCTGCACATGGTGTTTCGCATCAATGACGGACCACTTGTCGGGCGTGAAGGCAAGTTTGTGACGAGCCGCCAGATCGCCGAGCGGCTCGAGCGCGAACTGCGTTCGAATGTGGCGCTCCGTGTTGCGCCAGGCGATGGGGCCGAGGAGTTTCACGT
>JBJTUC010000054.1:0-12662 GCA_046080505.1 Planctomycetota bacterium | reverse complement strand
AGCATGAGCGACAGCGATCCTGTCGGCACCTACACGCTGCTCGCGGAAGCCGTGAGTCGAATCGGCATCGCCTATCTGCATGTCTTGCGCGCTGACTTCACGGGTGTGCAGAAGGCCGATGTGCTCACGCCCCTTCGTCAGGCCTTCCGCGGAACACTTGTGTCGAACATGGGCTACACGCCCGATGAAGCAGAGCAGGCGATCGAATCTGGAGCCGTGGATGCTGTGGCGTTCGGACGGGCGTTTCTTGCCAATCCTGACTTGCCCGAGCGCATCCGAGTCGGTGCCGAGTTGAATACGGCGAATGACAAGACCTTTTACGGCGGCGGTGCAGAGGGCTACACGGACTATCCGTTCCTGACACAGACGCAGCGCGATGCAATGCTGCAGGGTGGTCGATGAAAGACGATGCGAACAGTGCTCCGCTCGGACTCCCACCGGGCTATCCATTTCAGCGCGACTGGGAAGTGACGCCACGCGAGCTGAAGGCGCTTCTTGATCAGCGCGCCGCGGTCGTCGTCATCGATGTGCGAACGGAAGCAGAACGCAGTCTCGCACGCATCGAGGGCACGATGCATGTGCCACTGTCTGAACTTTCTGGGCGCCTACCAGTGCTGCGCGAACATGAGGCCGACCGCATTGTGGTGCTGTGTCATCATGGCATGCGCAGCTTGAAGGCAACGGAGTTGCTTCGGCAGGCGGGCTTCGATGATGTGCGCAGTCTCGCGGGCGGCATCCACCTCTGGAGCATGGACATCGATCCAACGGTCCCCGCGTACTGAACACCCCCACTGGCAGTTGCAAGCACAAGAGCGGTTGTCGGATTCCGCAGCACAGACCGCTGGAATCACACGAAAGCGGGCGAAGGGATTTGAACCCTCGACATTCGGCATGGAAGGCCGACGCTCTACCGCTGAGCTACGCCCGCAAGACTGCGAAAGTGTACCGAACGAGCGAGCATGTGTGCGCTGAGCACGGGCGCTCGTCAACGCTCATGTCGCGGCGAGCAGGCGTTCCACATACTTGATGTCATGGGTTGCGTTCACGAAGAGCTCTTCGCGGAGCAAGCGCTCGTACAGCGGGATCGTGGTCTTGATCGGTCCAACCTTGAACTCCGCAAGCGCGCCAAGCGAGCGGCGAATGCACTGCTCCCGCGTCGGCGCATGAACGATCAGCTTCCCGACCATCGAGTCATAGTTGGTCGGCACCCGATATCCGGCACGGACATGGCTGTCGAGACGGATGCCAGGACCACCTGGCGCGATCCACGTCTCCACAAGACCCGCCTGCGGCATGAAGTTGCGCGCAGGATCCTCGGCATTGATCCGAAACTCCATGGCATGTCCCTGAATGCGGATGTCTGACTGTTTGTAGGGCAAGCGCTCGCCTGCTGCCACGCGGATGCCAGTCTGCACGATGTCCACGCCCGTGATCGCTTCGGAGATCGGATGCTCCACCTGCACACGAGTATTCACTTCAAGCATGTAAAAGTTCTGACGACGGTCCATCAGGAACTCGCAGGTCGCTGCACCCGAGTACTTGGCTTGGCGGATCAGTTCAGCAGCCGATTCGCAGACTTTCTCACGCTTTGCCGGATCGACTCCAGGCGCAGGCGCCTCTTCGATAAGTTTCTGATGTCGACGCTGGCTCGAACAATCACGCTCGTACAGGTGCACCGAGTTGCCATGCTTGTCGCCGATCACCTGCACTTCGAAGTGCCGAGCGAGTTCGAGATACTTTTCGACAAAGACCATCGGGTTCCCGAACGCGGCCGCGGCCTCCTGTCGCGCCTGTTCGATTCCCTGACGCAGTCCAGCCTCATCATGCGCGATGCGCATGCCTCGCCCGCCGCCACCGCCTGAAGCTTTCACAATGACTGGAAATCCAATGTCCTTCGCCACCTGAACGGCCTCATCGATGTCCTCAATGCCCCCCTCGGTACCCGGGAAAATCGGCGTTCCTGCCTTCTTGGCAAGTCGCTTGCAGTTGACCTTGTCGCCAAGCGCGAACATCGCCTCTGGGCTCGGGCCGATGAACTCGAATCCGCTGTCGCGGCAGACTTCCGCGAAGTGTGCGTTCTCGGATAGGAATCCGTAGCCAGGATGGATCGCGTCCGCGTGCGAAATCTCTGCCGCAGCAATGATGCGATCGATGCGAAGATAAGAGTCCTTGCTTGGCGGCGGACCAATACAGATCGCTTGCGTCGCTTGCTCAAGCCACGGTCCACCTGCATCCGCAGATGAGTACACGCACACGGGCTCAATCCCAAGTTCGCGACATGCTCGGATGATGCGCAGCGCGATCTCGCCGCGGTTTGCAATCAGGACTCGCTTGAACATGACGATCAGCTCGGTCGAATCAAGAACAGTTTCTGACCGAATTCAACCGCTTGCCCATTCTTCACCAGCACCTTCGCGATCGTGCCCGATCGCTCTGCCTTGATTTCGTTGAAGATCTTCATGGCTTCGAGCAGGCACACCACCGTATTCGCATCGATCGCCGTTCCAACAGTGGCGAGCGGCGGTTTGTCTGGGCCTGAAGCCTCGTAGAAAGTTCCCACCATCGGACTCTCAATCGCCTCAAGCCCCCCTTCATCCGCTGCAGTGGCGGGCGCCGCACCTGTCCGTGCTGGTGCGGCCGAGGTAGCCGCAGCGGGCGCTGCAACAACAGCTTGCCCAGACTGTGCAGTCGAGGCGAGCGGCGCACCGTTATGCACCACCTGAGGCACCATGAGAGTGGTCTGCCTTCGGATGGTGGCCTGCTCGTCCTTGTCCCTTAGGTCGAGTTCTGTCAGGTCATTCTCGACCATCAGTCGAACCAGTTCCTTCAATTTGCGGATGTCCATCATTGTCGTGAAAGGATAGCAAGGAGCTGAGATCGGCGCAGAACGGCACAGGATCGACGCAGTTCCCCTCCGGCCCTTTTTCCAACGCTTCATCCGAAAATGGGCGCTCTAGCGAAGCGATATCGGTGGCCCAAGCACTTCTGCAAGAACTACCCCCTGCCGAAGGCCTGCTGAAGTTGCAAGAGTCGACCGCAATCGACTGAGTGGGTTTGGTGCCACACTTGCGCCCGGTGCAGCCGATGACGCGGGGGCTCCTGTCGGCTTTGGATGACGACCTCGCAGCGCTCCATCGTGAATCTCTCGAGACCGCTCGCGGAGATAGGCGGCAGTGGACTCACCTGCGGGATCCTCCTCGTCCATGCTCGCATCGAACGAAAAATCAAACAACTCTGGCTTTGCTGGAACGACAGCGGGTGCAGCAACAACGGCGGGAGCCTCCTGCGCAAACTGGTCGAGGCGTCTCTTGATTTCCTCCATGTAACTGCGCGCATCTGCAGCGCCTGAAGGCTCCTGCGTGGCGGAGGATGGTGGCGACCATGCAGTGCGCTGAGGCATTGCAACGATTGCGGGCGCTGTGACCTGATCATTCCTGGACATTTTCAAAGGGACTGCCTGCGCCCCTTGCGCCTGAGTCTTTGCGGCGCTTGCCTTCTTCTCCGCCTGCTTTGCCCCGAAGCGAATGACCGCCTGCAAGACAAGAATGACGATGAAGATGATGGTGCCGGTTGTCATGGCTGGCGCAGACAGTCTATGCGCCGCGGGGCAACCGAACAGCGAGTGCAGCTGACCGAACGCCGAAGTCACATCCGAATGCAGACGCAAGAACACTCGGTTCAAGAACGCGCTTGGCTGGCCCGAAAGCGATCAACGAACCGCCGTCCAGAAGTGCTACATCATCCGCCCACTCATCTGCCAGCGCGAGATCGTGCATCGCAGCAATCACGACAGCGCCTCTTTTGCAGCGGCGTCGCAGCGCTCCAATCACTCGCACAACCTCGGCCGGGTCAAGATTCGCCAGCGGTTCATCAAGCACAAGCAGCCCCGCATCCGCATGCTGCCGAAGGGCCCGTGCGACAATGCATCGCTGCTGCTCGCCGCCAGACAACTCATGGAATCGTCGACCCGCGAGCGGCTCGAGCGCAAGCTCCTCAAGCAGTGCATCCGCGGAGATGCTCGCGGCCCCATGCTCAGCACCCAACTCGATCACATCACGAGCTGTCACATCGATGGCAAGCATCGACCGCTGTGCCACCCATGCCACGGACTTCGCACGCAGCACTGGAGCGATGGCGCTGATCTCCCTCTCACACCACTGCACGGACCCTGCCGTCGGCGCTCGCAGCCCTGCGGCAAGACGAAGGAGCGAGCTTTTTCCGCTGCCGTTCCTGCCGATCAGGAGGCAGGTTCGACCGCGTTCAATCTGCATCGTCACCGAATGGAGAACACGCCGCTTCGAATACGCAAAGGAAGCATCTCGAATCGTCAGCATGACCAGTCTCCACGGCGCAGGCGCGCGGAACGGAGCATCAGCAAGAACACAGGTCCACCTACGAGCGCGGTGAGCACACCAATCGGCAAGCGACCGCTTCCAAAGTCGATCCCCTGCCGAATCGCATCGCTCCAGATCAGGATCGCAGCACCCGCCACGGCGCTTGCGGGGACGAGCGCGCCATGCAGCCCACCCAGAAGTGCGCGAGCCAAGTGCGGCGCCATGAAACCCACGAACGCGATCGGTCCGCAAAGCGCAACACTCGTGGCAGCGAGCGCGCCAGCACCGACGAACAGTCCCAACCGCAGCGGTCCAACGGCGACACCGAGGCTCTCCGCTTCGTCTTCGCCCGCGCTCGCAAGATCCAGATCGCGCGCTCTCCAAGAAGCGGCAAGCAGCACGATCACCAGCATCGCCACCGTGTTCCACCAAGGAACGCTCCTCGGCAGTTCTGGTACCTGTCCCATGAACCAGCTCCAGAGCTCCCCGCGGCTTGTCGGCGGCATCATCGACTGCACGAGGAGCGTGAGCGCGCCGCACATGCTTGCCACCACCGTTCCAGCAAGGACAAGCGTGAGCGGGTCCAATACCCCACTTCGCCGGCCAAGCCGGAACACCACAAGCAACACGCCCACCGCGCCGATCGTCCCCGGCAAAAGCGCATCCGGACCGACGAATGCCGCTGCTGTGCCCGCGGCCGCAATCGGCAGCCACGCTGCGACCGTTGCGCCGAGCCCAGCACCAGCCGAAAGACCCAAGATGAATGGCGAAGCGAGAGGATTCCGAAGCAGCGCTTGCAGCAGGAGACCGCTGAGACCAAGCGCAGCACCGGCAGCCGCACCAGACTGCACCGCACCAAAGCGAAGAGAAATGATCTCCTGCTCAGGAACTCCAAACATCCAGCTTCCCGTGCTCGGATCGCGACCAATCAGAAGTCGTGCTGCAACCCCTGTGAAGAGCGCCGCGCCTAGGGCGATCCGCGCCCAACCATTGGAGCGGACAGCGATCATTGCGCCTTCACCTCGGATACCAAGAGCGCACGCATTCGCCCAAGCGACGCCGTGATGCCGCCACCCGGCAGCAGGAGTGCCGGCTCATTCAGTCGAAGCACCTTTGTGCCGCGAGCGGTCAGTGCGTCGAAGTGAGCATCGACTCCGCGCTTACCGAGAAGAAGAATGATGTCAGGGCGCACTCGACGCAGATCTTCCTGTCCGAGCGATTGATAACCCACACGCTCGAGCGCAGGGGCGAACCCCTGCGCCTGCAACACTTCCATGAGATAGGACTCGGTTCCAAATGCGAGCAGATCAGTCCCTTCCTCGCCGCAGAGCACTGCCAACACTCGCTGGCCTGCCGCATCCGCGATTGGCGCAGTCACGGCATCAAACGCCGCACTGAGTCGCAGAGATTGCTCGTGAATCTGTTCGCGCCTCTCGCTTGAACACAACGGCGCACATGCCGCAGCAACATCCGCGACCGCCCGTCGGCAGTCTGCGAGCGTGGAAAGTGGAATGGGAACGACGCTCCAACCTTTGACCTGCGCGAGATCAACAAGTGTGGTGGGGATCCCCTGCGCGGGCGGCTGCACGAAGACCAGCGTCGGATTCGCACGCAGCAGTGCCTCTGCGTCGATGTCGAGCAGTGTTCCAACGGTCGGGGCGCTCGGCGCGCCGATGCACCAAGGGGTCCGACCGACAAGGAGATCCGCCGCACCGAGTTCAGCAAGCGTTGAGGTAATTCCTGGAGACAGTGACACGATACGCACCTCACGCGTCGAATCAGCGGCGTGCGTCGCGGCTGGCTCCGTGCGTTCACATGATGCACACACCGCGGCAAGCGGCAGCAGCGCGATTGTTGACCATCGAGCACGCGCGGCGAAGAGACTCACGGGGGGCTACATTAGCGGAGCGATGGGTTGGTGGAACTCCTTCAAGGCAACGCTTGGAATGGCTCCCCGCAAGAGCGCGCCTCGACAAGAGGTCATCGATCCCGCTCCTGTGCAGTCAATGCCCGTGATTCGTCACGCGGAGTCCAACGGACAAGCGATCGATCTTCCCGCGGAACTTCGCGCACAGGTTGCCGAGCATTCGCGGTCGCAGCAGCAATTGCAGGCCATGCTCTCGACGCTCTCGAACACCATGCAGGCGATGCCGCAACTTGCCAAACAACAAGCGCAGGTCCTTGAGACACTGCTCGATCAGTCCGCACGTGCGCGCCAACGCGATCAGACGATCGAGCGAAACCTGACGCAGTTGACCGAGGGCACGGATCGCCAAACGCAGACACTCGGTTTGATGCAGCAGCAGCTCGACTTGAATCACGAGGTCAGTTTGCGTGTGGCGGACAGCCTGAAGGAAGTGTCGGGTGCAATCGGGACCTTTGCGACCTCAAGTGAACGCCAATCGCGCGCGCTCGAGAGCCTTGTCCAGGCGACGCAGCGCCGCGTGGCTCAGTCGGATCGCCTCGAGAGATCACTGCAGTTCTGGCTCGCCGCCGTGGCACTCATTTGTACGGTCGCCATGCTCTACGGAGTGTGGTCCGCGTCGAAAGGCCCGGTCGTGATCGCGATGCCCGTTCCTGAGCAGCCGACCACGGCGGCGCAGCAACCGCAGCAGTAGCTCACACGCGGCCCGCAGCCCACTCATCACGTCGTAGCCGCTTCACTGCCCTGCATCTGGCTGCGCACGAGCCGTTGGTACACGCTGCAGCGATCGAGCAGCTGGGGGTGCGTTCCCACATCGACGACCCGCCCCTTGTCCATCACCACGATCCGATCCGCCGACAGCATCGTGGAAAGTCGGTGTGCGACGGTGAGCGTGGTGCGTGAGTGGCTGATCTCTGCGAGCGCCTGTCCGATTTGCTGTTCGCTCTCGGCGTCGATCTGACTGGTTGCCTCATCGAGTATCAGGATGGCCGGATCTCGCAGCAGCGCGCGCGCAATCGCAAGCCGCTGCCGCTGCCCACCCGAAAGGCTTGCCCCTTGCTCACTGATTGCGCCGTCAAGTCCGCCCGCGAGTCGCAGGACGAAGGACTCGGCATGCGCTCGGCGCGCAGCGTCCACCAGTTGATCGCGTTGGACACCTGGCATGCCGAGCGAAATGTTCTCTGCCACCGAACCTTGGATCAGGATCGACTCCTGCGTCACCACGCCAATCTGCCGACGCACGCTCCCAATAGTTGTCTGCGCGATGTCGATGCCGTCGATTCGGATGCGGCCCGAGGAGGGATCGAGGAGGCGTGGCAGCATTGAAAGCAGCGTCGTCTTCCCGCAGCCGTTGGGACCGACGAATGCGATGTGTTCACCGAAGTTGATGTCAAGCGTCACCCCCTCGAGCGCGGGCTCCTCCGCCCCGGGATACGTGAACGACACCTGTTCGAATGAGAGCTTGGCGCGGTGGCGCGGCAACCGCAGGAGCGCTTCGGCTCGCCGAGGCTCCTCGTGCAGAGCAAGCATTTCCTTCAGGCGATCCGCCGCTGCCCCGGCCGCTTGAATGTCGATGGCGAAGCTCACGAGCGGACGAACGGAGGCTGCAGCCACTGCGAGCGAACCGAGCGAAAGTACGAAACGATCGAAACTGAGCGCTCCGCGCAGGATTTCGCGGACAGCAAACGCAGCGAGTGCGAGCGCTGTGAGAATCGTGAGCGTCTCGATCAGCGGGCCGGCGAGACTCTGGGCCACGCGCGCCCGAAGCGACTCGCGCACAACGCCGTCATTCGCGCGGCGAAACCTCCCCGTCATGGCGGACTCCGCCGTCGAGGTCTTCACCATTCGCAGTCCACTGAGTGCCTCGGTCGTTACTCGAAGCAACACAGCCTGCTGCATGAGTGCGCCCTTGTTACCGCGCCGAACACGCTTCCCGCTCTTTCGCAGCACCACACCGAAAATGGGACCAGCAACTGCCGCGACGAGCACCACTCGCCAGTCGATCACGACAGCTGCGGCGAATGCGGCGATTGCCTTCGTGATCTGTGCAGTCGCCTTGCCCGTGAGCGTCATGAACCCACCCACAAGTTCGCTGGTGTCTCGGATGACTCGACTCGAACACTCTGCGGGTCCAAGCCGCATCACCTCGCGCAGCGGAAGACGCATGGCATGACGGAACACATCGAGGCGGATACGCGCCACCACCTCCGTGCACAGGCTGAAACTTGATGCCTGATGGAGGAAATTCGCGGCGGCACCAAGAATGGTGAGCACCCCCACTCCACACAAGATCCACAGCACGCCTGCAAACGCATCCGTCGGAAGGCGTTCCACCACTTCGGCTGGGATACGCATCCAAGGATCCTTGGCATTGAAGTCAGCGGCGAGCGCCTGAAGCGACTTCCCCCCTTCGCCGAGGATCAGTTTCAGGATGGGGACGAGGCTCAAAAGTCCGATGCCGAGTCCGGCAGCGGAAACAGTTGCAAACAGCAGCGTCCAGATCAGGCGAGCAGGACGATCGAGCAGTCGCCGCGCGAAGTGGAAGAACGCACCCATCCGGCGTCGAAGGCTATCAGGAGACGCAGCCGGTCAAATGATGCAAGTCTCGCCAGAAGGCGGGGTAGCTCTTCGACACGCAGGCAGGGTTCGCGATCGAGATGCCGGGCCGCGAGAGACCAAGAACCGCGAACGACATGGCCACGCGATGATCACCACGAGGATCGATCATGACGGGCGCCGCTCGAGCACGATCGGGGTGGATCGTGATGGAATGCCCCGTCGACTCGATGCCACAACCAGCACGCGCGAGTTCTTCCGCCATCACGTTGACTCGGTCGGACTCCTTGAGCTTCAGCGTCTCGAGACCACGGATACGGGTCGATCCCTTCGCAACTGACGCAACGGCTGCGAGACACAAGGCGCCATCGGGCCACCGCGATGCATCAATGTCGATGCCGCGCCAGGTCGATGTGCCCTCCAGACCGATACCCGCCGCACTCGAGCACTCCGATGCACCCATCGAAACAAGAGCAGCAAGACAAGCCACATCAGGCTGCCTCGACAGGCGCGGAAGTCCGCGGATCAGGACGCGGGCATCGGGAACAACTGCAGCCGCTGCGAGGAAATAGGCTGCGCTGCTGGCATCGACCTCGATCTGCATTGATTGCGCCCGCAGTTCGGTCGGCGGCACCGTGATGCGGGTGAGCTTGCCGTCGGCATCACGCTGCACCTGCACGAGAACTCCCCACTTCTGCAGTGCATGAATCGTCAGTTCGACATACGAGGGGCTTGTCAATGAGTCGCCACGCACGATCAGATCAATGCCGCGCTCGAGTCGCGGCGCGAGCAACAACACCGCAGAGACGAACTGGCTCGATGCGGTCCGACCGACTTCGAGTGCGCCACCACGAGGCAGCGTGCCACCGCCGACACGAACGGGAAGTCGACCCTCCGCCTCGACATACTCAATCTTCGCGCCGAGCGCTCGGAGCATCTCGATTCCCTCCGCAACGGGGCGCTCTCGCATCCGAGTACTGCCATCAATGGTGATTGGCTTCCGTGCGAGCGTTGCGAGTGCAATCATGAACCGTGTGGGCGTTCCTCCATCACCGAGCGTGACGTTCGATCCGCCTGCCAGTTGTCCGCTGCTCTCCACTTCTACCCATGACTCGCCCTCGCTCACGGCGGTCCCGGATGCACGAAGCGCTTCCATAAAACGGTTCGTGTCATCTGCGCGCAGGGGCGCCACAAGCCGCGTGCGACCGCTCGAAAGCGCAGCCAACATCAGGAAACGATTCGTTTCGCTCTTGGACCCTGGGGGCGTCAATTCGCCGCGAAATGGGCGCGGCGCCGGGATGATTGAAACGCGTTCAGACTTCTGCACTGTGGTCATTGCCGCCGTCAATCTCCCGATGAGGACGCTGCACGAAACACGGCCACGACATCCTCGATGGGCACCACGTACAGACGGTTGTCACCCTCGAAATCAACTGGAATGGCATGCTTGGGATGAAAGAGCACGCGGTCGTATCGCTCCACGGAGTAGTCGGGATCGCGTTCAACCTGCGCACTCACCGCCACGACGCGCCCTGTCAAGGTCGGAATCTCCATCTTGTCGGGGAGATGAATGCCGACCTTCGTGACCTTCTTGTCCTCGTCCTTTCGGATCAGAACCCGCTTGCCAACAGGCTCCACCGTTTCGAGGCGATTGGTTCCTTCTTTCGAGCGATGTGTCAACGCAGCACACTCCTTCTTTCGGTCGCAGCCACTCCAGTGCGTTCAGTTGTTCGGTGCAGGGAAACCCTGCGGGGATTCAAGCGGCTTGGGATCGCCCGCCGTGCACATGATCACCACAAACACGGTCGCAACCGCAAGCAGAATGCCCACAATGACTCCGAGTTTGCGGCCAACATTGGACGGCGATGGGTTCGCATTCATGAAGCGAGCGAGGATAGCATTTCGCTATGGCTTCCATCAGTACCCACACTCAGTCTGCCGCTTCGGGTTCAACCGACCCGCTCACGCTCATCGATGTGGACCATGTCCGCTTCTATGTCGCAAACGCCAAGCAGTCTGCATTCTTCTACGCGCATGCGTTTGGCTTTCAGGTGGAACAGATCGCGGACCTCACAACGGGATCACGCGACAGTGCGCAATACCTGCTGACCCAGGGCAACATTCGGCTGCTGCTCGAGACGCCTCTTCTACCGACACATCCGTCCGCTGACGAAGTCAAGCTGTATGGCGACGGCATCAAGGACATCGCACTGACCGTTTTCGATGCTGAACGCGCTTGGGAGCAGGCGGTTCGAAACGGCGGCCAGTCTGCATACGAGCCGCGAACGATCAGTGATGCCACTGGGTCGGTCACCATGGCCGGCATCCGTACCTACGGACGCGTCGTGCATTCCTTCGTCAGTCGGCGCGGCGCCTTCGACCTGCCAGCACTGAAGCAGGGCGGCCTTTTCTCGCCCGGGTTCCGACGCGTCGAGGGTTTCGCGCTGAACGCGCACAACCGCCAGAACCCCTGCGGCCTGAAGTTCGTGGATCACTGTGTGGGAAATGTGGAACTTGGCAAGATGAACCACTGGGTGAAGTGGTACGAGGATGTGCTCGGCTTTGCGATGTTCAAGCATTTCGACGATAAGGACATTGCGACCGACTATTCCGCGCTGATGAGCAAGGTGATGGCCTCGGGCAATCACCTGATCAAGATGCCAATCAATGAGCCGGCTGCAGGCAAGCGAAAGAGCCAGATTCAGGAGTATCTGGAGTGGCACAACATGACACCCGGCATTCAGCACTTGGCGCTGCGCACGGATGATGAACTCCGCAGCGTGGCCGAGCTTCGCAAGCGCGGCGTCGACTTCCTTGCGATCCCCGAAACTTACTACGAGTCGGTGTGGGAGCGTGTGAACGGCATGCTGAAGAGGCATGGCCACGAAGCAGTGAAGGAGGAGCACGAGCGAGTGCGCGATCTCGGCATTCTGGTGGACGCCGACGAGGAGGGCTATCTGCTGCAGCTCTTCACAAAGCCACTGCAAGACCGCCCAACACTGTTTTTCGAGATTATCTGCCGCCGTGGCAGCCAGTCGTTTGGCAAGGGCAACTTCAAGGCGCTCTTTCAAGCGCTTGAAGCAGAGCAAGAGCGCCGCGGCAATATGTGATTTTCGTGAAGCGCGGCTATTCTCGCAGGAAGAATGGCTGAGACAGATCCCCGCGAGAACAGTGACGACCTGAAGCCTGACGGCGCCCTGCCCGACCGAGATCCGTTTGAGGGTCTTGGGGCGGATGATCTAGACCTTGACCTCGATCTGCCCGAGATCGAGGGGGATGCCGGCGAGACACATATTGAATCGATTGACGAAACGCCGTTGGCTATCGATCCGCTCCCAAGCGTTTCCGCGAACATACCTTCCGAACCCACGCCCGTCTCGCCTGCACTCGCTCCTGTTCTAGCTCCAGCGAACAGTGGTGGGACGGGAGCGCAACGCAAAAAGCGAACAGCGCTGCTGCTCGGGATAGCAGCCCTCATGGTGGTTGTATTGCCACTTGGATGGCTTGGGTGGGCGTTCATGCAGGACCGAAACGAACTCGATGCGATCGACTCGGGTCTTGACTCAGCGCGCGACGCCGCAGAGAGAACGATCGATGCGCCGGAAGATGGGGCAGAGCGTCAACAGGCGCAGGCACTCAAGTCGCGCATCGACGCAATCGATTCTGCCGAATGGTGGGACCGCGTTGTCGCTCGCATCATTGCGGCAGATGACATCAGTCGTCTGAAGTCGGAGGCCGAGGAGTTGACGGGGCTACTGACGAGGCGGAGCGCAAACCGTGCGTGGTGGCGATCACGCATGGCGAAGCTCGATGAAGAGATCGCCGTAAACGACCGAACGATCGCACAG
>JBJTUC010000053.1:0-18093 GCA_046080505.1 Planctomycetota bacterium | reverse complement strand
CCACGCGTCTGTATGACTTCAACACCACCATGCTGACCGCTGTGGACCCAGAGACCGCGAAGGGATTGGATACGCGGCTGATGGAGATCATTCTGGCTGATGCCGTCGCCGACATTGACCGTGCCTTCGCTGATGACGTGGAACTCGCTGCCGATGCACATTCCGTGGCTGGGATCGCTTACCGGTCCATTGGAAAGTACGACCTTGCCCTGCAGCACCTGCATTTTCATGAACAGTTGCTCAGTGCCCACCACAACGCGGAACACAGTCGGCTGCTTGTGGCGAGGAACGAACTAGCGAATGCGTTGCTGCTGAACGGACAGCGAGACGAGGCTGCTCCGATCTTTGAAGAGGTTCTCGAGATTCGCAAGCGTCAACTGCCTGAAGGACATGAGCACCTACTGATCTCGATGCACAATCTCGCCTGGCTTCGCGATGAACAGGGTCGACCCGAGGAGGCCGCCGCTCTCTACGCCGATGTCGTTGCTCGCAAGCGCTCGGCGCTCGGAGCGGAACATGAGAGCACGCTCCGGTCGCTCGACAACCTTGGCGATGTGCTACGGCGCACGGGAAAGTTGGAGGCTGCGCGGACGACCTTGGAGGAGTGCGTTGCCATTCGAAGCAGGGTCTTTGGAGCCGACGCACCAGATTCGCTGCTTGCTCGAAACAGCCTGGCAGTTGTTCTGAAGTCACTGGGTGATACACGCGCATCGGAAGAGGCGCTTCGATCGGTGACCGATGGCATGTCGCGGGTTCTGGGGGAGAATCACCCGCACACGCTCATCGCACGCAACAACCTTGCAGGGATCCTTCGAGATACCAAGCGGCTTGAGGAGGCGGAATCGATCTACAGAGACTTGCTCGCGCGGTTCGAGGCGAAGTCGGGCCCAGATGCCAAGACGACACTCACGGTTCAAGGCAATCTTGCCATGGTGCTGGAGCTGCAGCATCGACACGAAGAGGCGGAGCAGGTGTACCTCGACAGCATTTTGCGAAAGCGCCGTGCGCTCGGCGATCGCAACCCATCCACGTTGAACGCTCTGCACAACCTTGCGTTCATGTATGCCACTGAGATGGACCGCCCGAACGAGGCAATCGCGCTCTGGGAGGAATCGGTTGCCGGGCTTCACGGGATTCACGGCGTCGGAACTCGGCAGGCAGCCGGAGCCGCGGTGTCGCTTGCTCGTCAGTATCTGAAGGTTGGGCGTGCCGCGGAGGCAATGGAGACGGCCATGCCGTATGCGCAGGCCTCGGAAGGGTCGATCCCGGAAACCATGCGGCTTGTTGCGCTCAAGACTGCTGGGCGAGCGGCGGCTGAGTTGGGCCAATCGTCCGACGCCGTTCGCTGGCTTCAGCAGGCGCGTGCCGCTGCAGAGGGGCTCAAGAATGCCGCAGAAGTCACGGACATTGACGGGCTGATCTCACAGTTCGGCAACCCATAGACGATTTTACAGAACAGCCATTCTCGGACCTTTGGGGTAGGAAGCCCCCGTGTATCACTGCGAATTCAAGAGCGTAGCCCACATGGTCTCGAGTGACCCTTCATCATCCTTGCCGCAGCAGCCGATGGCTCCGCTCTGCTCGGTGTTCCGTCGCTATCTCAAGTCGCGTGGGCTGAAGTACACGAACGAGCGCGCTGATGTGCTCGACGCCATCATCGCGCGCGACGGTGTGTTTGAGGCGGAAGAACTCCTGCTCGAACTGCGCCGACGCAGTCAGCGCGTGTCGAAGGCCACGCTGTACCGAACCATCCATCTGCTCCAGGATGCGGGCATCATCGTGCAGGCGCTCTTCAATTCCAAACAGTCTCACTTCCAACTCATCTACGGCAAGCAGCCTCGTGACCACATGGTGTGCATGAAGACTGGGCGGCTCATCGAGTTTCAGAGTGAAGAACTGATCGCCGTACGGAATCGCATCTGCAAGGAACTTGGTTGGAGCCCCGTGGGACATCGATTCCAGATCTACGCGGTCAGCCCTGAGGCCGAGGCGCACAAGGCACACCCAACGAAGCCTCAGTCGCCGCGCACTGCGCCGCGTTCTCGTTGATCTTCCACTCGCACAACGCGAGTGTTGTCGGGTCCCGTCGCGATCGTGATATGAACCAACGACGTGGGAAGCGCCGATGCGATCTTGTGCGGCCACTCGATCGCCACCACATCGCAGCGCGATGCCAGAATCTCATCAAGCCCAAGATCAGCGAGATCCTGTTCGCTCCGCATACGCCATGCGTCCATGTGCACAAGTCCGACGGCACCTGCAACATAGCGCTGCATCAGGATGAACGATGGGCTCGTCACGAGCGCGGGGTCGATGCCCATGCCCTGTGCGATGCCGCGTACGAGACATGTCTTGCCACTCCCGAGCGGACCATCGAGCGCCACAAGATCGCCCGCGCGCAGTGCGCGGCCGATGCGCGCACCGAGTGCCTCGGTGGCGTTCACATCCGCAAGTGCCACGCTCATGTTGAGATCGATCATGCTCGCGTCACCCATGCGTCCACCCAAGCGTGGATGCATCATGCTCAGCGCCCGCCACATCGACGACACAGCCGCGCGTGTCGCCACTCTGCGGGTTCACCATGCTCCCAACGGCAGTCCAACCGGCAGGGATCGGTCCACCCGCTTCGATCGCTGCAAGCAGTTCATGATCTTCACCGTCGCAAAGCCCCTGCCGAAGTGTGGCATCGCCCCACAGCGGAATCTGATCGCCGCGCAACCGCGCTTGCAGCGTGCGCCCTGTGCGCGCGCCGGATGCATGCGCCACACGCGCCGCGTCGCGCCCCAGTCCATCGCTGATGTCGATCATCGCGTGAACCCTCCCACCGAGCGCATCGATCAACTGTTGAGCCTGTGAAACACGGGGTTCGATGTGCAGATGCCGACCAAGCCCATCGGCACCAAACGACCCACCGACCGCGCCACCGAGGAGCAGCGTGTCGCCCGCGCATGCGCCGCTGCGGCGCACAATGATTCCATCTGCACGAACGGATGCAAGAACGGTCACCGACAGCGTCAGTGGCGCGCCTGCGACCGTGTGAACCGCAGTATCGCCACCGACGAGCGGACAGTCGAAGGACTGCGCCCACTGTGCAACGGCATCGACAAGCGCTCGTGCGTCCGCTGCGGACACCTCGCTTGGCAGCGTCGCCGCGGCCACGCACGCTGCTGGCAGCCCCCCCATCGCGGCGATGTCGCTCACATTCCGCGCGACCGCCTTGCGCGCGACAAGATCGAGGGGCGTTCCACTACGGAAGTGAATGCCCTCCACGACCTGATCGACCGCAATGAGCACCTTCGCGGTGCCGACGCTCACGAGTGCCATGTCATCGCCTGCACCGATCGGCGCGCGTGCGCTCGGCGACCCCGCGATTTGCACGGCGCGCGCGATGACCGCCTCTTCGATCGACTGCCCACCGCTCATGATTGCCCGCCGGTGCGCGTCGGAGAGTGTGCGGCTGCTCGAATGAACGCGGCATTGCGTGCGGTAGCGCCCTGCTCACGCGCGATGACCACGCTGGCGTTCTGCGCCAACTGCGCTCGGCGTGCTGGATCAGCCAACAGCGCACTGAGGGTGGCTGGCAGTTCGGTGGCGTTCACTTGCACCATCGCATCGCCGGCGAGCAGCGCATCCGCCGTGGATTGAAAGTCGCCTACGCGCGGACCGACCACGACCGCCTTTCCGAGCGCTGCAGGTTCCATCATGTCGCTGCCGTGCAGAACACCAAACGACCGACCAATCACCACCACATCCGCAAGCGCGTACGCGGCGCGCAGTTCACCGATCGTGTCGAGCAGAAAGCGCCCACTCGCGGGGGAATCGTGTCGGCCATCGCGCCGCTCGCTCCTGCGCACACAGCCTGGCAGCGCTTCCGCGGCTTGCGCGAACCACTCTGGCTTCCGCGGAGCGCAGAGCAGTTGAACGCCAGCCGGACATGCCGCATGCAGAAGCGCTTCTTCACCGCGCGCGGTCGAGCCCGCGACAACCAGCGGTTTCGTGCGGTCGATGCCGAGCGCCGCCGCGAGCGCATCGGCGCCCTGCACTCCCCCGCTTGCGGCACTGTCCCACTTCATCGTGCCAGTAACGGTCACTCTGGAAGCATCCACCCCCATCGCCACGAAGCGTTCGGCGTAGGCGCGGTCCTGTGCAGCCACGAAGGAGAGCCGAGCGAACATCGGTCGAAGCAGCCAGCGAACGCGCATGTATCGGCGAAAACTTCGCGGACTCAATCGTCCGTTTACCACCCCGATGCGAATGCCACGCCGTGCGCAGAGAGCCGAGCAGTTGGGCCACAGTTCCAGTTCAGCGAGCACCACCACATCCGGCTGAACCGCGGCGAGTAGTCCCCGCATCGCCCAGGAAAAGTCAAAGGGAAAGCGCACAACAGGTATGTCGCCGAGCCGCTGCCTCGCACGTGTGATCCCCGTGTCGGTTGTCACGCTGACCACCACTTCGGCATCAGCCCGCAGCAGCTCCGCGAGCGGGGCGATCGCCTGTACCTCGCCGACAGAAACTGCATGCAGCAGGATGCGTGGCACACCAGCCCGCCGTGGTCCCAAGGACACGACAGGTCGCCGCAGGCCAAGTCGGGCAGGCCAGTCTGTGCGCAGCTTTCCCTTCCACCAGAGCGCAGTTAGCCAGACTGGCAAGGTGACGAGGGCGAACAGCGCGAACGCGATATCCACCAACAACAGCATTTCACGCGGAGGCTAGTCGACCGCGATAGGCTCGCATGCATGTCCGACTCCCATCCGCAGCGACCGCTTGTGTGGGATGTCGGCGTGGATTCTGGAGGAACATTCACGGACTGCATCGCCATCTCGAGTCATGGTGATGTTCGCCGATCCAAAGTGCTCAGTATCTCCGCACTTCGCGCACGCGTCATCGCTGCGGATCGAGCGGACGAATGCTTGCGCCTCGAACTGTCCTTGCCATGCACGGTGGATCCACAGCTCCTGATCGGATTCAGCGTCAAGCCCATTGCAGATCGGCGCGGCAGCAGCATCAGCGGTGCAACTCAGACGCTCGTGAACGAGGCACGCCTTTCCCGCAGCGGTGATGGAACGACTGAGGTGGAAGTGCGCTGCGGGACGGTGCAAGGCGCGGGACTTTCCCCGCCCCTTGCAGGCTCACTCGTGGATCTCTGCGCGCCATGGGAGGCGCCGATACTCGCGCTGCGAGTGGCGCTTGGGCGCAGCAGCGGCGTGTCGCTGCAGGACTGTCGACTGCGGATCGGTACGACCCGCGGAACGAACGCACTGCTCGAGCGGCAGACCACACCCGTTGTGCTCTTTACCAACGCGGGTATCGAGGATGTTCTCGCCATCGGCGATCAGCGCCGAACTGACATCTTCGCTGTCGCACCATCCAAACCATCGCATGTTCAGGTGAACGCCATCGGCGTTCGAGTACGGCATGCACCCGACGGACGCGAGACGATGCCCCTCGATGTGGCGGCACTTCGCATCCAAGCAGACCGAGCAGATCATCCATCAGGTGCTGCGGCGGCGATCGCGCTGCTGCACGGATCTGTTGCGCAGCGAAATGGCGTCGCCGCGGAAGCCGCGCTCGCGAACGAACTTCGGGCGATCGGTTGGACTTGGACATCGTGCGCATCGGACGTTGGCGCATCAAGCCGCTTTGAGCCGCGTGCGCGCGCGGCCGTGGTCGATGCGGCACTGTCGGGTCCTGTCGGGCGATTCGTCGCCAACATCACCAACCAATCGCAGGGCGCGGATGTGCGCTTGATGACGAGTGCAGGTGGCATCGCACCGGCAGCGCACTTTCGTCCGCGTGAAAGCCTGCTCTCTGGGCCGGCAGGTGGTGTTGTCGCAGCCGCAGCGCTCGCACGCAAGATGGGGTTCTCGAGCGTTGTCACCCTCGACATGGGCGGAACCAGTGCGGATGTCGCGCGCATCGATGGACATGCGGCACTCACGGACGAGACGCGGATTGGCGATGTCATCCTCGGTGCGCCGGCCGTTGCCGTCGAGAGCGTGGCTGCGGGCGGTGGGTCCATCGTCTGGTGGGATGGCACTGCACTGCGCGTTGGTCCACGCAGCGCAGGCGCATTCCCAGGGCCTGCCAGTTACGGCTGCGGCGGCCCGTTGACGATCACGGACTGCAATCTCCTGCTCGACCGAGTGGATCCCGCTGTCTGCACCATTCCGCTCGACCGCGAAGCTGCGCAGCGCGCTGCCCTCGCGCTTTGCACCGAAGTCCGAAGCAGCGGGAGGAACCAAGATCAGAAGGCGCTGTTGGAGCAGGCTGTCGCCATCGCGGAAGAGACGATGGCCGGGGCACTCCGCAGCGTCACAGTTCGGCAGGGAGTCAACCCGGCGCAGCACGCGCTTCTCTCGTTCGGTGGCAGCGGCGGCCTGCATGCGTGTTCACTCGCAGAGCGACTTGGGATGGACACCGTGATCATCCCTTTCGATGCAGGAATTCTGTGCGCCGCGGGCGCGCTGACTGCGCCGCCAACCAAGATCCTGCACCGCGTTCTGCTGCGCCCACTCGATGCAGAGGGTCTCGAACCGATCGGCGCCGTCATTCGCCGAACCTGCGATGAGGCACTTGGGCTTTTGGCATCGACCGATCCGCACGGCGCCGATGGAACGGTCGCGCGCTGCGTGCTGCATCTGCGCCTGAGTGGTCAGGAGCCGACCATCGCGCTGCAAGTGGAAGCAGCCGCTTCAGAAGGGCTCGATGCGCGCTCCATCGCCAGCGACTTCCGAAGGTCTTACTGCGCCGTCCACGGATTCGATCCGCAAGCAAATCAAGCGATCGAGATCGAGTCGCTGCTCGTGGAGGCTGTGGGGCGTTCCACGGATCTCCCGCTTGCCACGGTGGACGCGCGCATCATGCAGCCCGATGCACAGGGACTCATTCGACTGAGTGGCGCCTCGGTTTGGGTGGCGCAAGGCTGGAGTTCGCAGGCGCATCCCGCTGGCGCGATCATGCTTCGCAGAGGCGATCCGTGCGCTTCGCAGCAAGCCCCCGCCGCGAATCTGCTTTCATTCGGGGCCGATGAAGTCCCCGCCGCTCGAGCCATCGCCATCGCGATGGATATGGGCGAGACACTTCGTCGAATCGCCGTGTCGCCGAACATTCGTGACAGGCTCGACTTCTCATGCGGCATCCTCTCGGCGCAGGGGCAACTGGTCGTGAACGCACCGCACATTCCAGTGCATCTTGGCGCGCTTGGGCCATGCGTGCGCGCCGTGGTGGCTGCGATGTCGCTTCGTGAAGGTGATGTCGCACTTGTCAATCACCCTCGGTTTGGAGGATCGCACCTGCCCGATCTCACAGTCATGACACCGATCCATCATCGCGGGCAGCTCGTTGCCTTCGCGGCGAACCGCGCGCATCATGCGGAGATCGGCGGCACTCGGCCCGGATCGATGCCTCCAGATGCAACATGCCTCGCGCAGGAAGGCGTCGTGATCGAACCGATGCGCATCGTCGAAAGCGGCATCTTGAAACTCGACCGCATCACGCAAGTGCTGCGCGAGGGGCTCCATCCCAGTCGGATGCCTGCCGACAACATCGCCGATCTACAGGCGCAGATCGCTGCGAACGCGCTCGCGGCGGTGCGAATGGGAGAGTTTCTCGATGCGTATGGCAGCGACGCTTGGGTTCGTGTGGACGCGCTGCTTGCGGGGGCGTCGCGTCATGCCGCCCAAAGGGTGATCGCTGCCCTGCGCAGCGATGTCGCGACCGCTGAGGAGCGACTCGACGACGGATCGCAACTGTGCGTCCGCGTGGAACGCTCGCCCTGCCGCACACGGTTGCACATCGACTTCACTGGCTCCGCGGCGCAGCATCCGCGAAACCTGAATGCCCCACTCGCGGTCACGCGGGCGGTCGTGATGTACACGGTGCGCGTGCTTGCAGGTCTGCAACTCGGCAGTGACGGACCGGCGTTCCCGATGCATGAAGCGCTGCTCGATGCGGTCGATATCACCGTGCCAAGCGGCAGCATCCTGAATCCCGCGTTCTCAGGGTCGCCCGATCAGTGCTCTGCCTGCGCGATTGGACAAACGGAGACAAGCCAGCGTCTGGTTGACGCGCTGTGGCAAGCGCTCGACATTGCCGCGTGCAGCCAGGGAACGATCAACAATCTTCTTTTTGGCGGCACCGCACTCGGCTTTTACGAAACGATTGCAGGTGGGGCGGGCGCGACGCGCACGGCGCATGGTGCGAGTGCCGTTCACACGCACATCAGCAACACACGGCTCACCGATGCCGAGGTCCTCGAGCGACGATATCCCGTGCAGCTTGAGAGGTTGCGAGTACGGACGGGGTCGGGCGGCGATGGACTGCATCGGGGCGGCGATGGCATCACGCGCCGACTGCGATTCCTCGAGCCTGTCGAACTTTCCTTCCTCTCGCAGCGGCGCGAGTCCTCGCCTCGCGGCAGTCACGGCGGTCTCGATGGCACTCGCGGCGCACAGCGCATCATCCGCGCCAACGGAACGGTCGAAGAGGTACCAGGCATCACAGCCGCGCACCTCGCTCGCGGCGACGCATTTGAAGTGGAGACTCCAGGCGGTGGCGGGTGGGGTTCACCGGCACCCGCGAAGGGCTGAACTCAGCAGCCCTTCACAGCAGCTTCGATGGCGGCGAAGTCCACTTGCACACGTGGGTCTTCACTCACCCATGCATACTTCACGGTGCCCTTGGCATCCACGACGAATGCGGAGCGCTTTGCGACGCCCTTGAGTCCCATCAGATCCTCGTGCAGCGCGCCGTACTGGCGAGCGACGTCCTTGTTGAAGTCGCTCAGGACTGGGAATGGGATTCGCTCGAGCTCGCGGAACTTCGCCACAGTGAACGGCGAGTCCACGCTGACCGCAAACACTTGGCACCCGAGCGTCGACCATTGCTGCCATGCATCGCGGAAGTGGCACAGTTCCACAGTGCACACAGGGCTGAACGCCAGTGGAATGAAAAGCAGCACCAGTTTTTCCTTGCCGATGAGCGCACCCACATCAACAGGTGTTCCAGGTTGTGATGGGAGCGTGAAAGCGGGCGCGTGGGATCCGACGGTGAGCGACATGGCGAAGTCTCCAGAGGGGTGATGTGTGTTGCATGTGCCCCGCTGCCCAAGGCAGGCAGTACGGGAGGCGCGAAACGGTAGCACGCAATCCGCTCGCGTGCTTTCAACTTTGGGCAAGCGGAACATCCACGCGCTCGATGGACAGCGCACGCCCAGTCGCTGCGTCAATGGTCACCACACATCCGCAGGCGCGTTCACCGCCCTCCCCCATCTCATAGTGCGTGTGAACGCCCGTCGTCATCGCACGAAGCACACCCCTCGGATCACGACCAATGATGCTGGCATACGGCCCACACATGCCGACATCGGTGATGAACGCGGTGCCCTTGGGGAGCACACGCGCATCGGCGGTTTGCACATGGGTGTGCGATCCGATCACTGCTGTCACCCGACCATCGAGATGATGGGCCAAAGCCGCCTTTTCAGCGGTCGTCTCCATGTGCGCCTCGATGATCACGATCGCGTCACGCTCGGGCAGCGACGCGATCAGGCTGTCGACGCATGCGAAGGGATCATCCGCAGGCAGGCTCATGAAGATGCGACCGAGCACCGTGGCGACGTACACATCGCGTGGCCGACCAGGGACCGCTGGAATGCGCACATGTCGCTTCCCGGGACCCTTCGCGGAGAGGTTTGCGGGACGGCAAATCGGCTCCGCCGGATCATCAAGCATCGGCACGATCCGCGGCTCGCGAAAGGCATGATCGCCAAGCGTCACCGCATCAAAACCGGCATCTCGTAGATCCTTGAACTGATCGGGCGTGATGCCAGATCCGCTTCGCAGGTTCTCTCCATTGACGACCCACACGGAGGGCTTGAACCGGTCGCGAACCGCAGGGAGTGCGGCCTTCAGTGCGCGCCGCCCTGGTTGCCCGACACAATCACCGAAAAAGACGAGTGCAAATGTGTCAGGCATCGCTACACTCTATTCGGATTCGCTGGTCTTCATCCCCCTCAAGTGGGGTGCCACGTTTCTCGCATGATGCAGACTGTCTTCAAGAAGGGCGACCGCGTTCGCCATCCATCTCGTCCCGAGTGGGGCACAGGAACGATCTCGCGCATCGAGTCGCTGTCCCGCGGTGGCACGCCAGACATGCGCCTCTGGGTGCGTTTCCCGACGATGGGCGAGAAGGCGCTGCTTGCGAGTGCTGCGGGTCTTGAACTCGTCGACTCCCTCGCTGCCGAGCAGATCGTGGGCGACCGACCAACAGTGCATCAACTGGACATGGCAAACGGTGGCGGTTGGTTGGCGGATGTTTCAAAGCGGAAAATCGACGATGTCATGGTCGCCGTCTCCGATGATGTGCTTGATCCCTTTGCCGCACCGCAGCGGCGTCTGGCAAACCTCCTTGCCCTTTACCGTTTTGATGGTTCGCCTGCTCGTTTAGTGGAGTGGGCTGTTGCGCAGAGCGGTCTGGATGATCCGATGAGCCGCTTCAACAGGCAGGAACTTGAACAGTTCCACAAGCGCTGGCTTTTGAATGTCGATGCGCAACTCCTGAAGTTGCTCACGGAACTCAAACGCGAGAGGTCCCTCGTGGACTCCGCGCTCAAGACAGCGCCCCCGCTCGCGCAGCGCGCCGTCCGTCGTCAACTCGAACTCGTTCGCTAAACCGGGCGCAGTACCGCCGAGTGGCGAGGTGGCAGCGCACAACATTGCCTGCCCGTTCTAGGATGGAATCATGTCTGAACCGGAGACGAGTGCGCCGAGCAATACCAACCGTGGGTTCTTCACTCGCCCTGGCGTTCTCTTGTGGGCGCTCGGCTTCAGTTTGTCGGCGCTCGTGGGGCTGCTGCTGATCGTCTGGGCGCAGAGCGGTCAGGTCAGGCGCGCAGAGCTTGAGTTGACAGCCACGAAGGCGACCTTGACCGATGCACAAAAGCAGATCTCCGACGTGTCCACACGGTTGGCGAAGTCTGCCTTCGATCTCGGCGAAGCTGCGAAGCGCGAGACGAGCCTGACGGCGCAAGTAGCTGCGATCCAATCCGAGATGGCGCAGCAACGCAAGGCCTTGACCGATGCGCTCGATGCAGGCGAACAGCGTGGCAAGGAGTTGGTCGCCGCCAAGCTGCAGGCGGAGAACGCAAGGGCAGAGGCGAACGCGGCGCGCACCGAGGCAAACGCGGCGAAGGCGCAGGCACGCGCCGACGAGACTCGTTACCGAAGGGTTCGTCAGTTCATGGAAACAGCGTTCCATCCATTCGCACCCGTCACGGTCGGTCCTTCGGACACCACAGTCGTTGGGGTGATGCGAGGCGCAGTCGATGAGCTCGAGTCCGGCGCGCTTCAAGACGACCTAGCCGCACGCGCCCTTGTTCAGACGACGATTGCGACGGTGCTTCTCAACAGTGGCGAGGAGGTTCTCGCGCAGCAGCTGTTCGATGATGTGCTTGTTGACAGCAGGCGGCGTTTCACAACCGATCATGAGGAACTCGCGGACGCCATCGCAGACGCCGCGCGCGCGCGAATCGCCACGGGCGACCTTGCGAGCGCGGCATCACTCGCGGACGAAGCGCTCGCCATGGCAAAGCGGATCAGCCCAGGCGACTCGCCGCTTCTTGCCGATGCCATCGGCGTGCAGGCGGAACTTGCCGCGGCACAGGGAAAGTTGCCCGAGGCTGCTCGGTACGCGGAAGAGGCGGCGTCGATCTGGCTGCGCACCGCCCCGAAGGCGTGGCAAACCGCGCGCGAGCTGCAGAAAGTCGCGGACATCTACGACCGTCAGCGCAACTATGCCGATGCACTGAAGGTTCTGCAGGAAACGCTCAAAATTCGCCGTGCCCTTCACAAGGGCGACCACCCCGACATTGCTGCCGCGCTCGTCTCGCTCGGCGGGGTTCAGCAATCGCTCGGGCAGTTCGACGAAGCAAAGAAGAATCTCGAAGACGCGTTGTCCATGCAACGGAATCTGCACGCGGGTGATCACTGGGCCGTTGCAGATGCCATGCACAACCTTGCGAGTGTGAAGCAGAACCTCGGCGAATCGATCGACGCCGAGCGCCTCTTTCGTCAATCGCTCGCCATGAAGGAGCGCATCCACAAGGGTGATGACCCTTCCGTTGCGGCTGGACTGGTGAGCCTTGCACTGGTGGAACAGTCACTCGGTCGCGAGGATCTTGCAGAGCCCATGCTTGACCGAGCCATCAAGATGCGGCAGAACCTTCATGAGGGCGATCACGAAGCGACGGCGCGTGCATTCGCGTGCCGTGCCTGGGTGCGCTACGACAGGCGCGAATACGACAAGGCGGCGAGCGACAGCAAGGTTGCCGTTGAAATGCTTGAACGCCTGTTCCCGTCGGGAAGCGCTGCGCGCGCCGTTGCAATTGCGCTCGATGCAAGGATCGCCGCGCGCATGGGTGATACCGACGACGCGCGCAAGAAGATCGAGCAGGCCGTGACTATGGTCGAGTCCATGGAGCGCCCCGCTGGAGCAAACACTCGCGTTGTGCTTGAGTTGCGTGACGAAGTCATGCGCTGAACCCTGAAGGGAAGCCCTATGCGAATGCATAATGCCTGATTGTTCCGCACACGGAGTGATCAGGAAAAACCCTGTTCTTTTTCGTCCTTTTACTTGCAAAGTGCAGAACGCGATGCAAGTTGCAGTGTCTTGGAGGGGGGCTCAGGGGGCTGAACCCGTTCGCGGTTGTTTCAGCGGTCTCCCTTGGAATCTCAGCCATGAAGACAACACTCCCTTCCCTCGTAGCTGCACTCGTTGTGGCTTCGGCCTCAAATGCAGCCCTCGTGTATGGCGGCGGCACTGAAACGGGCAACCGTTTCAACCCCGGTGCGGGCGCCATCACTTACATGAACTGCTTCACCGCGGTGGGCGCGGGCGAAACTCAGCTCGCACTGGAAAGCGCGATCGTCGGCATCCGCCGCGTCGCCTCGGCGGGCGCACTGCTCGACGTCGGCATCAACATCTACGCGGCTGAGATGACCTTCGACGGTACCAACTTCGGCCGTGGTGCCAACACCCTCATCTACTCCTCGGCGTCGCTCGGCGGCGGCACTGCCAGTGTTACCCAGCTCGTAAACACCGGCGCGGTGTCGGGCGTCACCCTGAACCTCGAGACCGCATCCAATGCCGGCTTGGGTGGCTGGTGGATCGGCGTCGAGTTCACAGGTGCCAACGCCGGAAACACTGCCAACGGATGGCGTGTTATGAACGCCCCGACGGCTGGCGCCTCGGCCAACGGCTTCGGTGTGTTCAACTTCAACAGCAGCAATGCCTTTCAGGCGTTCTTCGCGTTCGGCACCCCGCCGGGATCAGCGCCGAGCCGCTTAATGGTTGATGTGAACGGCTCGCTGGTTCCAGCCCCGGGCGCGATCGCGCTCCTCGGCGTGGCTGGTCTCGTCAGCCGCCGCCGCCGCTGATGCCTCTCTAAGATTCATCGATACGAGTTCGAAAACCAGCGCCCGCTGCGGAATCCGCGGCGGGCGCTTTCACATACATCTCCCCCGCATCCGCTTCGCAGCTGCATCTGCTTCGTAGCCGCGCCCGCTTCGCCCGCACATTTGTCTCCTTGGCAGTCACTCCCACGCCAGAGGGCTGGGGCATAGCCGTGCCGGGGCTCAGACAGCTCTCGCCTGCTCCACGGGGCTTCGCCCCGCGTTCGCAGGCTCGAGAACTCGCCCGGCACGGGCCTGCCGCAGCCCACACGCTGGGGGCGGGGGAAACGAAGCTACTCGCGGAGGTGTCCTATCCTCCTCCCTACGCCATGCGCAAGTCGTCGTTCGATCCTGATGCAGCAGCGACTGGTGACGGACTGTTCGGGCTCGACTGCGAGCCGAGCGCCGCGCGCGTTGTCGTCATCCCCGTGCCATTCGATGCGACCACCAGTTACCGCGCGGGTACAGCACACGGTCCATCGCATGTTCTCTCTGCGAGCAGGCAGGTCGATCTTGAGGACATTCAGTTTGGCCCCATCTGGGAGGCGGGTATCGCGATGCTCCCCATCCCGCGCGACATTGCGGCACTCTCGCGCCGCGCACGCGCCGCGGCCGAGCCGCTGATCCGTGCAGGTGGCGCGAACCCGCGCAACAGGTCGCATGCGAAGGCCGTGGCTTCCGTGAACGCTGCGAGTGAAAAGGTGAACGCATTCGTCGCTCGTGAGTCAGCACGCATCATCGAGCGTGGCGCCATTCCGGCAGTGCTCGGCGGCGATCACTCCACCCCATTCGGCTTGATTGCCGAGTTGTCGCGCCGCTATCCGCGCATGGGCATTCTCCAAATCGATGCACACGCGGATTTACGCGACAGTTTTGAGGGCTTCGCGTGGAGCCATGCGAGCATCTTTCACAACGTGATGATGCGGCTGCCGCGGGTGGGCAGGCTCGTTCAGGTCGGAATCCGTGATATTGGATCGCGTGAAGTCGACTTCGTGCGGCAATCGAGTGGCCGCGTGCGAACATTTTACGACCAGCGCCTACGCGACCGCCAGTTTGGCGGCGCCACATGGACTCGGGTGTGCAAAGATGTGATCGCGGCGCTACCGCGCGAGGTCTACATCTCCTTCGACATTGATGGACTGACCCCGGAGCACTGCCCTGGCACAGGCACGCCTGTGCCAGGCGGGCTGACATTTGCCGAGGTGTGCCATTTGATGGAACTGCTGAGCCGCAGCGGGCGCCGCATTGTTGGGTTCGACCTGTGTGAAGTGGCCCCCGATGAGCATGGCGGCGAGTGGAACGGTTCCGTGGGTGCGCGAGTGCTCTACAAACTTGCGGGCTGTGCAGTCGCGAGTCGATTGCGCCGCCGACGCAAGTGAGTGATGCGCACACGTGCATGTCACTGCAGTGTGATGCTCGAAAAAAGACCGCCCTCCGTTGTGGCGGAGGGCGGCGATTGCAGTGGACCGTACTGGACTTGAACCAGTGACCTCCTCCGTGTCATGGAGGCGCGCTAGCCAACTGCGCCAACGGTCCGTCGTCGTGAAGTCTACCGCCACGCGGCGGTCCGACAACCGTGTCAGCGCGTACTTGCCTCGCGCAGATTCTTGAAGTGCGCTGCGCAGCGGCGAATGCGCTTGAGTGAACTCTCGCGTCCCAGGATCGCGAGCGTGTCGAAGATCGGTGGCGAGACCGTTCCGCCGGCAACTGCAACGCGCAGCGGCTGCGCCACCTTTCCGAGTTGCCCCCCGCTGTGCGCGTCTGCGAATGGCTTGACGATTGCTTCCAAATCGGTTGGAGTCCAGCACGAATGCGCCTCAAGAATCGTCAGCAGTGCTTCGAGATGATCCGCACCGCAGGGTGAGCCATCGAGCATCACCTTCTGCACCTGCTTGCTCGTCTCCCATCTCAATTCGTCGTCGGGAACCAACAGGAAACGGTTCCCTCGGAAGATGTCATCGAGCGTCTTGCTGCGTTCTTGGCTGGCGCGCGCGAGCATGGTGAATCCAGTGGGTCCGAGCCGCGCCATGAAGTCGGGGTGGTACATGCTGCCATGCGCTGCGGCGCGCCGCTCAAAGTCCTCGGGCTTCATGCCCGTGATGGCATCGCAGTTGAACGACAACAACTTCACGCGGTCGAACTTGGCGGGCGTCTTCACCACACGCCGAGGATCGAAGTGCGTTCGCAGGAACTCGAGGTCGAACTTCTCGATGTCGTTCCCGGGGCTCCAACCATTCAGTGCAAGGAAGTTGACGATGACCTCGGGCAAGTAGCCCGAGCGCTTGAAGTCGTCGACATTGATTTCGGGCAGCGTCACTCCGATCGCGTCAGCCAGCCGCTGTGCTGCATCGAGTTCGAGCTGCATGTTCTTGTCGCCCAGCCACGCGTTCCACACGACTACGTCGACTGTCGCCGCTGGCGGCGCGGACAGGCCGCGTTCAGCGACCGCCTTGCGCAGCACTTTGTCCTTGTCGCGCTTGCTCATCTTGCTGCCGTCTGGATTGCAGATGATCGGCAAGTGCGCGTACGCGGGGCGGCGGAATCCAAGCGCATCCTGGAGCAGCATGTGCCGCGCCGTATTCGTGAAGTGTTCCTGTGCACGAAGCACATGCGTGATCTGCATCAGTTCATCATCCACCACCACGGCGAAGTGGTAGGTCGGGAAGCCATCCGCCTTGCGAATCACGAAGTCGTCAATCTCGGTCGCGGGAATGGTGGCTTCACCGAGTACTTCGTCTCGGATCGTGACATCGTGGCCAGGGCACTTCAAGCGGATGACCGCAGGCGTTCCCGCAGAAAGTTTCTCCTTCACTTGCGCGGCCGTCAGTTGCAGGGCCGCACGGTCGTAGCGGTAAGCGCGCCCGCTCGCCGTGGCTGCTTTGCGCTTCGCGTCGAGTTCCGCCGCTGTCTCGAACGCGTAGTACGCATGTCCCGCATCGACGAGTCGCTGCAGATGCGCGTTGTAGATGTCGAGGCGTTCACTCTGAAAGTAAGGACCGTGCGCGCCGCCACCCGTCCCCTGCCAGACCGGTCCCTCATCCCACAAGATTCCCAGCCAGTGCAGGTCCTTGGCGAATCCGATGCTCGCGGCATCGCTCGAGCGCTTCTGATCCGTGTCCTCTATACGAAGGACGAAACGACCGCTGCGCCCCTTGGCGAACGCCCAGCAGAACAGCGCAGTCCGCGCGCCGCCCACATGGAGATGGCCCGATGGACTTGGAGCGAATCGCGTGACGATGGCGGCTGGGTCGTTCATGGAAATGGGCTCGTCGCAGCACATTCCTACCATGCTCTCCCATGGACCTTGATCGCACGCGCGGTGAATCACCTGCGATAGTCGGGGTCCTCTCCGACAGCCACGGAGAGTCGAAGCGCACGCAGCGCGCGGTGGAGACGCTGCTGAGCGCGGGCGCGATCCACATCATCCACTGCGGCGACTTTGAAACGCAGCGTTGCCTCGATCAACTCGCGGGATTGCACGCCCACATCGTGTTTGGCAACAACGATGATCCCGCCGAACTGACCTCGTATGCGGAGGGTCTCGGCATTCAAGTGCATCATCCTGCCGGCGAGGTGGACTTTGGCGGTGTCCGAGTCGCATTCACGCACGGCCACATCGCAACCGCGGTCGATGCCGCGATCGAGCGGCGCGTGCCATGGCTCTTCGTTGGCCACTCACACAGCCCCATGGATCTGCAGGTTCACGGCACGCGGATGGTGAACCCCGGCGCGCTGTCGCGTGCCGATCCCTACACGGTCGCGCTCGTCTGCCCCGCCAGTGGGCTTGTCAAGTTCATTCCGATTCCCTAACTGCTTCCGACACTATGCCTGACCCTGTGTCCCCTATCCCCCTTCTGGTTTTGCTTGTGAACTTCGCATCGACATGGGCGATGGCTGGACTGATTTGGACCGTGCAGTGGGTGCACTATCCGTTGTTCGCGTTCGTGGGGCCTGACTCGTTCGCGCGCTATCAGGCAAGCCATGTCGCGCGCATCACGCCGCTTGTCGGTCCAATCATGTTGGTGGAACTCGCCACATCCGTCGCGCTGCTGATGGTTCGACCCGCCGCTGCGCCTGCACCGCTCGTGTGGGGTGGGGTCATTTGCGTGCTCGTGGCATGGATTGCCACAGCAGTGTTCTCAGTCCCTGCACATCAAATGCTTGGCGGGGGATTCGATGCGGCAGCGCACGAAAGGCTCGTTTCCACCAACTGGATCCGTACGATCGCATGGACCGCGCACGCCGCAATTGTGACCGTCCTCGTCTGGAAGTGCCTGCACACCGCACGCGAGGGAGCCTGACCCCATGGCAAAGCACCACCGTCGAGGGCGCCGCACAAGACTCGATCACCCTCTGGGAACGACCGCTGGGTCTCTTCGCCCTGCAGTTGGTGTGACGAATGTGCGGGTGGAGTGTCATTACTGGAATGGCACGCAGTGGGTACTCGATGCAGCCCCCAGCATCGCAACCATGGAGGCGCTGCACGCTCGTGGAACAACGTGCTGGATCAACTACGACTCCGTCCCGAGCCTTGACACACTGCTCGCACTCAAGCGCATCTTTGGGTTGCACTCGCTTGCGATAGAAGATGTGCAGAACCCGCCGAGGCGAGCGAAGGTGGAACCGTTCGGCACGGTTCTGTTTG
>JBJTUC010000052.1:0-4973 GCA_046080505.1 Planctomycetota bacterium | reverse complement strand
GAGGGCATGGCGCACATGCACGAGAAGGGATTCGTGCATGCTGACATGAAGACTGGCAACATCATGATGCCAGAGGGGCGTGCCCGTTCGGCCCATGCGAAGATCATCGATCTTGGACAGTCGTGCAAGACAGGCACCGTGAAGCCGCGCACCCAGGGTTCGCCCGGGTACATGGCACCCGAACAGGCAGCGAAGGAAGCCATTGTGGAGGCCACGGATGTCTACAACTTCGGTTGCACCATGTACCGCGCACTGACACGCGACTATGCCGAGACGGTGCTCGTGCCCGGTGAGAGCAAGGCGCGTGCTGTGGAAGAGGTACCAGCGACAGTCCCCGTGGCGCAACGCGTTCAATCCGTGAGTGGACCCTTGTCCGACCTCGTGTCCGAGTGCATTCGCTTGCAGGTCGGCAAGCGCGTCGCATCCATGGCGAAGGTAGCGCAGCGATTGCGCGCGATCGAGTCGCAGGTCGGCGACGAGACGCTTTGAAAACCGTGGGATCAGCCCCGACATTTCCTGATCATTGGCACCAGCGGTTTCTCGCTCTTGCGGCGCAGATCGCATCGTGGAGCAAGGACCCATCACGCGGTGTCGGTGCTGTGATCGTGTCACCTCGCAAGCAGATTCTTAGTACCGGTTTCAACGGCCTGCCCGTCGGCATCGAGGACCGCCCTGACCGTCTCATGCGACCGGTGAAGTACGACCTCGTTTGCCATGCGGAGTTGAACGCGATCGTCCAGTGCGCGCGCAATGGCGTCAGTCCGCTTGGTTGCACGATCTACACCACCTTCAGTCCATGTGTGCAGTGCTCGCTGGCAATCATTCAGGCGGGACTCGCCGAAGTGATCACTGTCGAGCATGCTGCAAGTGGTGATGAGCACTGGCAGCGTTCCACGGACTTGGCGCGGTCACTCTTTGATGAAGCGGGGGTCCGCTACCGCACTATGGTTGGGTCGGTACGCTCGTCAATATGAAATCACACAGAAGACTTTGTGGGCTCAGCTGCGCGCTTGGTGCGCTGCTCGGTGGCGCGGCGCTTGCGACCTTCGGATTGGCACGCGGGCCGCAGGCTGGGGTGAACACGCAGGCAGTAGCGAAAACGCAGGCGCCAGCGGCTGCCTCCGCAGCTGAGTCTGCGGTGATCAGCGATGCAAAGGCGCGTGCGCTGCTCACGCTGTTCGTCGGTAGTTGGGAGGTGCGTGGCACGACCATTGGCGCCGATGGGGTAAGCACGGGTCCTTTTCAGGGTCAGTGCCACTTCAACTGGACGCTCGGCGGGGTTTTTCTCGCCGGTGATCATGTGCTCTACAACCAGGAGGGCGCCGCACTGCAGATCATGGATGTGATGGGCTTCACGCCAGGGGTCGGATTCACGCGGAGCGAAATCACCAACGGCGATCGCAGCATGTTCTTGTCGACGGGGATGTACGACGAAGCACCGAACGCTCTGGTGTTCGCCTCATCCAATCCGATGATCACTGCAGATGGGAAGCAGCGGTCACTCGACACGTCATTCCTGTTTCGTCCTGATGGCACGATCGTGTGGAACACCACGTTCGAGGAAGACGATGCTCCTGCAGGTACTGTGAAGTTGGTTCTTACTCGTATGGAAACGCCGCCATCGATGGGGGCGCCAACCACGCCGTTCGGCGCGCCGATGATCGCTCAGGGGGGAACCGCGCAAACCACATCGCAGCAACCAGCAGCGGCGGGCAGCGGGAGTTTCATCGTGCAGACGCCGCAAGGACTGGCTGTGACGCGTGCGCCGTCGAACATGGAGGAGAACAAGCAACTGTTGTCGGCGATGCTCCAGCAACGTCAGCAGTTGCAGGCGCAGATGAACACGATGCAGGGACAGGTGCAGGACATGTCGCGAATGATGACGACTGCGACGAGTCCGTGAACGCGCTTTCTCTATGAGCACGATGACACCATCGACCGCGCGTGTTGGCGCAGCACGAGTCGCGTGCTTCGCATTGATCGGTGGCGCGTGGTCGATGGCGCTCGTCTGTGCAGGTGTCGCGGCAGGCTGGGTGTTCATTGCACTGCGCAGCGCAGGCCTCGCGAGCCTTGCCGATCAATCGCTCGCCGCCATTCCGCCTGAACGGCTGTCTGTTTTCGTCGGCGGACAGATCACACGCGGCATGTTCGATGTCGTGCTCTGGATCAGTTTGCTGATGCCCGCCGTGCTCGTGACGGTTTTGGGTGGCTGGTCCGGGAAGCGGTTTGGGTTGCTGCCGGCACGCGGTGCCATCTGGCTGCAGCGCGGGGCAGTGATCGCACTCTCCGCATCGCTTCTCGCCGCGATCATCTCCCTGCAGTTGTCGCTCACGCTGGGATCGCAGTCGCAGTCGCACTGGGAAGCAGTTGCAAGCGGAGATGCGGCAGCGACCGCTTCGACGCGCGCGGTGCTCGATGCCACCCATGTTTCTGCCGAGCGCACCTATGGTGCACTCACGCTGCTTGCGTTCATCGGAACTGCTTGCGGCTGCGCGGCGCTTGTTCGGCGAAGCGCGCTACCCTCCACCGCATGAGCGATCACGATGCTCTCTTTTCACTGCGCGGCCGCCGAGCGCTGGTCGGTGGGTCGACGCAGGGAATCGGACGCGCGTGCGCGCTGGCCTTCGCGGGTGCAGGCGCATCGGTGGTTCTGCTTGGCAGAAATGGCGCGGGTCTTCAGAAGGTTCGTGCAGAGTTGCCTGCTGCTGCAGGCGTCAGCCATTCGACCCTCGAGGCGGACTTCGCAGACTGGAAGCGTGTTCAGAGCGCGGTGTCAGGCGAGGTGGAACGCGGCGGTCCCTTTCATATCGTGCTTCACAACACGGGCGGTCCACCAGCGGGCAGTGCGATTGAGGCTGCACCCGATGACTTTGTGCGTGCATTCGAGATGCACTTGCTGACGGGACAAGCGATCGTGCAAGCATGTGCACCTGGCATGCGCGCCGCGACCTACGGTCGGATTATCAATGTCACGAGCACATCGGTGCTGACGCCGATCCGTGGGCTCGGTGTTTCGAACACGGTACGCGCCGCGGTCGCGAACTGGGCGAAGACGCTCGCGGGCGAACTGGCGCCGTACGGCATCACCGTCAACACGATTCTGCCCGGATCGATCCAAACCTCGCGGCTGGATGCGATCTTCCAGGGGCGCGCCACTCGCGGCGGTCTCACGATCGACGAGGTGCGGGCCGCCGCGATTGCGCAGATTCCAGCGGGCAGGCTCGGTCATGCATCGGAGATCGCCGCTGCCGCGCTGTTTCTCGCGTCGCCCGCTGGCTCGTATGTCACTGGCGTGAATCTCGCGGTCGACGGTGGACGCACTGCCGTTCAGTCCTGATTGAGTCAACGCATGCGACCCGTTGGATCGTCAGACATCATCGACATCTCGCCGCTGTTTTCCCCACGGCTTGCGGTGTTCCCCGGTGATGAGCCGATCGTCCGTGAAGTGAAACTCGACATGAAGCGCGGCGACAACATCACGCTCAGTGCTCTGCATGCGACCGTGCATCTGGGTTCGCATGCTGACGCGCCGAGTCACTACGGGCGCGAGGGACGCACGATGCACGAGCAGCCGATCGCGCTGTACTGGGGTCCTTGTGAAGTCGTGGAGGTGCGGGCAGGAACGCGACCGGCGACTGGGCGAGTCGGGCGCGGGGATCTCGATGTGTCCGCGGACTGGCAGCCGCGCTTTGAGCGTCTGCTGATTGCCACGCGGTCCTATTCGAATCCCGAGCAGTGGGACGGTTCGTTTCTTGGGCTCGAACCGTCGCTCGTGGATGTACTCGCTGATCATGGCGTGCGGCTCATCGGCATCGATACCCCGAGCGTCGACACCGCAGACTCGAAGGATCTGCCGTCACATGCGCGGTTCCTCGCGCGCGATGTGGCGATCATCGAGGGCCTTGTACTTCGTGCAGTGGCACGGGGCGATTACGAGTTCTGCGGTTTGCCGCTGCGGCTCGAGGGGTTCGATGGCAGTCCGATCCGCGCCGCGCTCCGACCGATCACGGCGCCAAGCACACGGCCTTGACCTCGACCGCAATCGGTGTCGGGAGTGCGACGATCTGCAGCGTGGTGCGCGCCGGGTTGGGATTCCCAGTGCCGCCGAAGAACTCCGCGTAGATGCGGTTGTAGGTGGGGAAGTCGCGCTTCATATCGACGAGGTACACGGTCACATCCACCACGCTTGTCCACGGCAGTCCCGCATCGGCGACGACCGCTTGCACATTTCGGAAACAACTTCGGCACTGCGCCTCGAAGTCGAACGGATCGACACCAGGGATATCGCGCGATCCGCGCACGCGAGGGCCGATTCCACTGAGGAACACAAATGGACCCGCGCGGCGCGCGTGCGGGTACGCACCGAGCGGCTCCGGCGCATTGCCTGAATGGATTTCGCCGGCGTTCGAGTCGCTCATTTAGCCTCCAATGCTTCGGACGACCACCATCGGTTCGGCGAAGAAGTGCAGCGCATCCATTCCCCCCTCGCGGCCGATACCACTGCAGCGGACTCCGCCGATCGGTACGCGCAAGTCGCGCATCATCCACCCGTTGATCCACACGGTGCCCGCGGTCAGCGAGCGTGAGAGTCGTGTGGCGCGCTCGTCATCGTGCGTCCACACGGTCGCCGAAAGGCCGTACTTCGTGCCGTTGGCAACGCGGATGGCATCGGCGTCTGACGAGAAGGGGATGAGCGTTGCAACAGGACCGAAGATCTCCTCCTGATTCGCTTCGGCATCTGGCGCAACATCCTGCAGGATCGTGGGTGCATAGAACGCGCCACTTCGAACGCGCTCGGGAAGCGCATCCATCGGTGCGCGTTCACCACCACAGAGCACCCGAGCACCTCCGCGAACGGCCGCGTTCACCATGCCCGCCACTCGCAGCAGGTGAGGCGCTGAGATGAGCGATCCGAAGTCCGTGGCTGCATCGAGCGGATCACCGATTCGGAGCGCGCGTGTGCGTTCAACGAG
>JBJTUC010000051.1:0-19311 GCA_046080505.1 Planctomycetota bacterium | reverse complement strand
GGTGAGTTTGGCACCCAGATGCTGATGGCAATGTCGACGGGCGTTTGCGCTGTACCCGTCGGTTGGCTGTTGCTTCGAAGCAGTGCTCTGTGGGGATTCCCCTCCGTCATCAGTCGGCAGCGTGGTGGCGGACAGGCGCGGATCATTCGGGAGTAGAGTGCCACCATGACCGAGCAAGCAACGCAGGTCGTTCTGTTCGATGATGGGCTTTCGCGCTTTGGGCCGCTCTCAGATTTGCGCGCTTCATTCGAGCAGCGGCTTGGTGTACTGACATGCCTCGAACGCGCTCGGATCGTGCTCGGGCGTGTCGATGCGGTCTATCCGCTTGAACACCTGCAGTCGGTGTGCACGGAGCGGCATGGCGCTTCCGGGATCTGTGTTTCTCGGTTGCCGGCGGGGAGTGGCGATGTGATTCTCATCAACGGCACGCTCGATTCGCTCGAGGATGTGGCGACGCTCGGAGCGAATGCAGTTCGTGCGGCTGCGGATGGTCGTCTTGCGATTGCTCGGCTCACGCACCGTGATGCGGAGCGCGTCTTGGAACGCCCAGCGCATTGGGAGCGCACTCTTTCGACTGCGCAGCGGGCGCCGCTTGCGCATGGACACCTCGTCAGTGCGCCATGGGATCTCCTGAATCGTCTTGAGCGCAGTGTGCCTGCAGATATTGCTCTCCTGAGCCGATCAGGTGAGTGGGGTGATCGCAGCACGCCAGGGGTGCACCGCTTTGGACATCACGCCCTCTTCATGGATCCGACTGCCCGAGTGCTTCCAGGCGCCGTCATCGACACGACGGATGGTCCAGTGCTGCTTGCTGCAGGGGCGATTGTTCGCCCGTGTGCTGTTGTCACTGGACCCGTTGCCGTTCTCGATCACGCGACGATCATCGACCGTGCCCAGGTGAAGGCGCGGAGCGTGATCGGTCCCTGGTGCAAGGTGGGCGGCGAAGTCGGATCAGTGGTTCTGCAGGCGTTCAGCAACAAGGCGCATGAAGGCCATCTTGGCGATGCCATGGTGGGCGAGTGGGTCAACATTGGTGCCGGTACCTGCAACTCCAACTTGATGAACACCTACGGTGAAGTCAGCACTCGGCTGGATGCTGCGGGCAACACTGAGCGCACAGGGCGTGCGTTCTACGGCGGGGTGATCGCCGACCACGCAAAGATTGCCATTCTGGTTGCGCTGAACACGGGCAGCACTGTTGGTACTGGCGCCATGATCGCCGTCCCACGACCACCGACGTTTGTGCACCGTTTCACATGGATGACTCCAGAACGCACGCAGCCCTATCGGTTCGGCCGTTTCGAAGAGACCTTGCGAGCGGCAATGCAGCGCAGGGGGCTTGAACCTGGGCTGGCGTATCTCGCTCGCCTGCGCGATCTCCATGCTGCACACGGATCTTCTGTGACGAACGTCTGAACGGGCTATCGTTGGGGACAGTGGCTACCGGTCAGACCAGTTCCATATCTCTGCCCGTCATTGACGAGCGCGCTCGGCGGCGCGTTCACGATGATTTGGTCGAGCGTGTGCAGGGCGAGGTGCGCTTCAGTCGCGGCGATCGGATGCTCTATGCGACAGATGCGAGCATCTTTCAGGTCGAGCCGATTGGCGTCGTGATCCCTGCATCGATTGCGGACGGAATTGAAGCGGTCCGAATCTGCGCGAAGCATGGGAGTGCGATCCTGCCACGTGGTGGCGGAACCGCGCTTGCCGGGCAGACCGTGAATGAAGCAGTGGTGATCGATTTCAGCGCCGCTTGCAGATCCATCGAGAGAATCGACGCACCGAGCCGGCGTGCGGTCGTCGAATCAGGGGTGGTGTTGGACCAGCTCAATCAAGCACTCTCGCCGTTTGGACTGATGTTTGGGCCGGATGTCGCCACATCGAGTCATGCCACGATCGGTGGCATGATCGGCAACAACTCTGCCGGTGCGAACTCGATCCTGTTCGGGCGGACTGTCGAGCATGTCATCGCACTCGATGTTGTGTTGGCTGATGGACGAGTGTTTCGCCTTGAGGAGGGTGCGTCGGAGAACAACGCGGATCTTGCGGCTCTCACGCAGCGTGTCGCCGATGTCGTCCGTCCGCTCGCGGGGGAGATTCGAAAGCGCTTTCCGAAGATCCTGCGTCATACGGATGGGCTCAATCTCGATCTGATGCTTGCTCAGATTGAGGCATCGGATCCCAAGCGGCTTGAGAAGGTCAACCTCGCGCATCTGTTCTGTGGTTCTGAGGGCACGCTTGGCACAACCCTGCGCGCCGAGGTGTCGCTTGTAGACCGCCCGAAGGTGCGCGGGCTTGCGATTCTTGGCTTCGAAAGCGTGGAGGAAGCGCTTGCACCTCTCTTGGAGATGCTTGCGACGAAGCCGAGCGCAGTCGAACTGGTCGATGACATGGTGATTGAGATGGCGAAGCGGAACGCGCTCTACAGCCGCGATGTGGCCGTCATGCCAACTCCAGATTCCGGTCGGCTTGGTGCCGTGATGTATGTGCAGTGGTTCGGCGCGTCGGAGGCTGAAATCACTGCAAGGATGGATGATCTCGCTCGCCGAATCCCGTCCGCACCGATGGCGCGTCACTTGGGTGTGGCACACATGGAGGCCGCGTGGCGGCTTCGCAAGGCTGGCGAGCCGCTTCTGCACGCAGTTCCCGGCGACCGAAAGCCGCTCACCTTCGTGGAAGACACAGCGGTCGATCCAGCGCGACTTGCCGCCTTCGTGCGCGACTTCCGCGCGATCGTCGAGCGGCATGGCAGCACGGCTGCGTACTACGCGCACGCTTCGGTGGGTTGCCTGCACATCCGTCCGCTTGTCTGCGCACATGATGAGCAGGGGCTTCGCATGATGCAGGCGATCGGAAGCGAAGTGGCTGATCTTGTGGTGCGCTACGAGGGGGCGCTCAGCGGCGAACATGGCGACGGCCGGGTACGAAGCCCGCTGCTCACCCGCGTTCTTGGAGCTGAACTGATGGAGGGCATCCGACGCATCAAGGCGATCTTCGATCCGAAGGGTCTGATGAACCCGGGCAACCTTGTCGCGCCTGACGATCCAACGCTGATCACATCCAAACTGCGCGTGCGTCCTGATGATCGCGACTTTGTTCACGCGCCTGCGGACACGCAGACATTCTTCCGCTACGACGGTGAGGGCGGATTTGATCACGCGCTCGAGCAGTGCAATGGCGCGGGACTCTGCCGCAGGCTGACGCCAGGCGGCACCATGTGCCCATCGTTTCGCGTTCTCAAAGACGAGAGGCAGACCACGCGTGGTCGGGCCAATGCGCTGCGCTTGGCGATCACGGGGCAACTTGGACACGCCACAGCGGCGGAGCGCTGGCAAGATCCGTTCGTGCAGGAGACGCTTGATCTCTGCCTTTCATGCAAGGCTTGCAAGACGGAGTGCCCGAGCAATGTGGACTTGTCGAAGCTGAAGTCGGAATACGCGGCGCAAGCATTCTGGCGGCAGGGGCGTGTGCCGTGGCGTGTTCGCGCGCTTGGCAGGGTCCGTGCGGTGAACCGTTTGGCGAGCGCGGTGTGGCCCATCTCGGAGGTGCTTCGGCGACTGGCACCCGTGCGCATCGCCGTCGCCGCAGCGCTCGGCTTCGCACCCGAGCGTTCGCTGCCGCCCGTTGGTCCGTCGCTGCGCGGATGGATGGGACGCCGGGCGACCAAGCGGGCACGAGTCGACGGCCCGATCACGCTGGAAGACCGTCCGACTGTTCTGCTGATGCCGGACTGCTTCTCGCAGTGGTCGCAGCCGCAGGTTGGTCGTGCTGCAGTGGAACTGCTGGAAGCGTTTGGATACCGAGTCGTCTTGCCGCATGCGGGGTGCTGTGGTCGAGCGGCGATCTCGTGCGGCATGCTTGCGGAAGCTGCAACAACAAGCGCGCAGACGGCCAAGTCGCTGATCGAGGCAATGAAGCGGGAACAGGCGGTCGCGCTGCTTGGGCTTGAGCCGTCATGCGTCTCGGCGGTCAAGGATGATTGGCTGGATCTGAAAATGCGCGCATCGATTGAGGACCTCCAGTGGCTCGCGGCCCGCACCTGGATGGCGGAAGAGTGGATCGACCGAGAGTGGGATCGTCACCCGCGCAAGCCTCGCTTCGTGCAACCGACGGAGCAGGTGGTGCTGCATGCGCACTGCCATCAGAAGGCGCTGTGGGGGCCCACATCGATCGGACTGCTGCGGCGCATCTTCGGCGAGCGCGCAAGCGTGCTTCAGACTGGCTGTTGCGGCATGGCAGGGAGTTTCGGTTTCAAGTCCGAGACCTATTCGTTGTCGCAGCGGATCGCTCAGATGGATCTCCTTCCCAAGTTGGCGCAGTCACCTGATGCACTTGTGGCTGCTCCTGGAACGAGCTGCCGCCATCAGATTCACGATGGATGCGGGCGTACGGCGTTCCACCCATTGGAGATTGCCCTGCGTGCGATCGACGACCGTTCTTCCGCAGACGCATCAGTTCAGGCGTAAAGACGCGTACCATCGACGCAATGGCAGCCAGTCAACCTCCAAGCGAGATCATGCCGGCCCACGAAGTGGACTTGTCCGAGGGCAAGGTCCTTATCGTGGACGACAACCCGCAGAATCTGGAGCTGATTCAGGCCTATATGGAGTCGCTCCCATGCAAGATTGTGCTTGCGCAGGACGGCGCCGAGGCAATGAAGCGAATCGAGGTGGAGCGACCTGACTTAGTGCTGCTCGATGTCATGATGCCGCGAGTTTCAGGCTTCGATGTCTGCAAGCGGATCAAGCAGAACCCCGCGACGCGCGATACGGTTGTCATCATGGTGACCGCGCTGCATGAACTTGGCGATATGGAGCGGGCAGTCGAGTCTGGCTGCGATGACTTTGTCTCGAAGCCCGTCAACAAGGTTGAACTGCTTGCACGGGTTCGCGGGCTGCTGTCGCTTCGGCTCCTGAAGCGCCGAATGAACAGTTTCCTTGGAAAGAGCCCCGACTGACGGGGCAGGGTGCGTTGCTCAAGCAGCGGTGCGGCTTACGATCGCCGGGGTGTCGCCGAGGCGTTCCCATGGGGTCGCACTTTCGCGGGGTTCCATCGCGCACTCGAGATGCTGCAGGTAGCGGGTAAGGTCGTAGGCGTCGAAGGTCACCAACCAGTCGCGGTCCGCGCCTGGGTTCATGGCGATGATCGATTCCACAAGACTGTCCACGGAGCCTGAATTGAATGCGCGGTTCATGGAAATCACTATCGGATCGAAATCGCAGCAGACTGCGGTCATTTCGGCACTTTCCGCGGCACGATCGGGTCAGGTCTTTGAATGTTTTTGATGGCGTACACAACTACTTGCGCAGTGTCTTGTTCTTCGGCCCACCATGTTGTGGTGGCTCACTATGGCCCGCTGATCCAAGATTCCATACGCATCAGTCGCTTGTGGTCGGCCACACAGCTGCAAGCGGCGACAATGGGTGTAGCGCAGTGGCCCGCCGCGGATCGTTCGTATGAACCCGACTCATCACCGCATACTGTGGCTTCGCCGACCAGCTCGGATCGTTGTTTCAACGGCCGCATGGCTGCCCCAATGTGATCGCGGCATCATTGATGATGCGTGGTCGATGTTGTGTGAACGCAACCCGCGCCTCGTGGATGGCCCGTGTTGGCATGTGACCGCGGTTCAGCGTGATGGCCATGGCGGCTCGACTATCCATGTTGTAAAAACCACCTATCGGATGGGCGCCGTTCGCACCTTGGGGATAGCAAGCGGATTTCGCGGACTCGGTGTGAAGGCAATCGCGCACCTGAAGGGTCGCTGCCTCATCGGCCGACGTGCCATGGCGTGCGCCACCTATCCAGGGGCATGGGAGTTCGCTCCGGGCGGTTCTGCCGAACCTGGGGAGGATCCAAGCAGCGGGATCATTCGAGAACTGATGGAGGAATGTGCCGTGGCTGCAGCTTCACCAGCGCGGCAACAGGCACTTCTGTTCGATCAAGTTGCGGGCAACTGGGAGATCGTTCATGACATCGAACTGGCTGGCGAACCCGATGCGCCACCCAACTGGGAGTACATGGAATTGCGCATGGTCGACTTGTCTGAAATGCCGTCACCCTTGTCGCCGTGCACGGAGGGGATGCGAGAGATCGCGGTCCGTGTGACGCAGCGTGAGCGCAACCCTCGATAGTGGTGAGCGTTTCTGCGCGCGGCTCTTCAGCGCCAGTGTTCACTCGCGCGTGGACCAACCCACTGCACCCGCTTGAGCGCATTTGTGACGGCTTGGCTTGCGGCGCGTCGGACTTGCCGCGTCGTTTCAGGATCGAGGGTTGCGGTCAAGCGGCCTGTGATCTGCGATGGGCTGAGAAGGTCCACGAAGCCCGCCGTCGCCGCGAGCAGGGTGAGGTTCGAGCCGACGAGATCGAGGCCGTACTGGGACGCACCCGGATTGCCTTGTGGCCAAGCGAATCCACCGCCGCCGTAAAGGCCAAGTTCGCCGCCCGAGATCACCACAAGCCGGAGTGAGACATTCGTCGCCTGCGGATCGACGGCAGTTTTGCCAGCCTTGGGAACCCACATGAGTTCCGCGTGCAGTATGTAGCCATCCGGGATGGGCGACTCATCAAACTGTTCAGGCGAAAGATTGCTGTGAAGGAACTCCGTGTTGGCGAGTTCGAGTGTGTAGGTGGTGCGGCCTTCCGCCACGGGGAGCGTTCGAGGCGTGTCTCCCATCGATGTGCATTCGAGTCTTTCTGGAGCAGTGACACCACAGCTGCACAGGAGCACGCTGGTCAGGAGAGACATCATTCGAGCCGAGGATCGCCACGCGCCGTGATGCATCGGGGGAAATGTACCGCCCACGACCGAGACTTCTTGCGCTTTTCCCCCGCCCCAAAGCCCGGAAAGGACAAGCCCGCGGTGCCTCAGATGGTGCTGCCCTGAGTCGTCTGCGAAGGCGAATCGGAGTCTGAGGCACTTCCCTGACCGATCGCCAATGGCGTACGAATACCGAGCGTGGTCACTGGGTTGCGTTCCACAATCGCGCGGAGCGCGGCGCGCGGGATCGAAGGAAGCGGCGTTCCAAGCGCATAGGAGTTCAGCGAGTAGATCGACTCGACCGCAGTCGAAGGGAGCACGAAGGGGAATCCAGATCCGAAGAAGATCTTGTCGATGACCCCCGCCTCGAAGGCCTGCAAGAGCGCGGTGTACAGACGCCACGAGTGCGACACCAGACCGCTTGTCTCTGCGTAGATGCCCGGGTGCTTGCCAAGCAGCGCAATGGTTTCATCGACCCATGGATGCCCAAGCCCAGAGAGCACGACCTTCAGTGCAGGGAATGTTCGTGCGACTTCGTCCCAGGCCGTGGGGCGCTCGTACTCGAAGATCATGGTCGGGGTTCGCATGCCAGGGCGACTGACGAACACCGGGAGTGCGAGCGTTGAGCAGCGTTCATAGAAACGCATAGCAGCCGAGTGCGTCGGGTGAAAGCCCTGCGCTGCCGGCGAGATGCTGACGGCTGCGAGCCCAAGTGCTCTTGCACGATCGAGATCATCGCTCCAGCTCGGTGAAACGGGATCGATCCCGGCGACACCTGCGGCACGGTTGGGTTGGCGCGCGACAACTTCCGCAATGAACTCATTGGGAACGGTGGCGGAAAGTGCGTGTGAGCGAAAACCATGCACGAGCACGCAGCCGATCTGCTCCATGGCTCGCGCGTGTCCGCCGACGGACGCATCGAGACCGCCCGTCCGTCGCCCCGCCTGCCGAACACCCTCGGCAAGCTCGAATCCGAGCTGCTCTGGCGAGTGCCACGCGCGAGTCATCACATCAAAGATCATGTTCGAGGCCGAGTATAGCGATGTCTGATCACGAAGCGACGCGTCCGATCAGTGCGGTACATGTGTTCATCGTCATGGGATGCGCCGTGACATGGACGAATCCCGAAGAACAAAGTTGCACGGAGAGAGCAGAAGGATCAAGAAATGTCTCGACGGACTTCGGCAGATAGTGGTATGCACCTGACCCATCCCGAGCGATGAGACTGGCCGTCCACGGCATGATTCGCTGGGTGTAGAGATCGCTCACAAAGCGCACCAGTCCCGCCTTTGGGCGGCTGAATTCCAGGATGGCCAGACGGCCGCCGGGAGTGAGCACTCGGCGGAACTCTGCGAGTGCCTTCGCTGGATCTGCGACATTTCGGATGCCGAAGGCAATACTGACGATGTCGAAAGACGCGTCCGCGAAGGGCAGGCTTTGCGCATCGCCCTGCAGGTACCGAATGTTCGCCACGGTGCCGCCCGCCTTCGCCGCCTTCACTCTCGCATGGTCAAGCATCGCAGCGGTGTAATCGAGTCCCGTCACTTCCATCGCACCGGCTCGCGCGAACGCCTCCGTGAGGTCGCCGGTTCCGCACGCGACATCCAGCACGCGTGAGCCGACAATCGGCTCCACAAGGCGGACGGTTCTGCGACGCCATGACTGATCGAGCCCAAGTGAATGCAGGCGGTTGTTGATGTCGTAGGCATGAGCGATCGCCGTAAACATCGCCTGGACTCGCTGTGCCTTGTCGTCTCGGCGGTGCGGATCGCCTTGCAAAGTCTGCCCGTCCCACGCCGGCCTTCTCGAGTGCGATGCCGAAGCAGTTCCGCTCTCTGGTCGTGACTGGTGCGAACCCACGCAAGCATCGTAGGCACTCGAGGGTGTGCGGCTGATAAGCAGGATGATCAGGAGCGAATAACGCCTCAGCCGATTGCCTTTGCTGTGCCTTGGCTGCCATTGTGCCGTGCGGACGATCACTCATGCACCATGAGTCAAACTCCCAACATCGACCTTGTCACCGAACGACTCCTTCAACTCTGCGTGAGCGGCGACCGAACTGGTGTCCGCGAGTTGCACACTCAACTCGAAGACGCCGGACTCTCTTCGAGCGATATCGCGCAGCGCCTCTACTGGCCATCGATGCAGGTGATCTTCCGAATGTGGCGGCAGGATCAACTGACTGCGCTTGCCTACCGATATGCAACGCGGATTCTTCGAATGCTGGTGGATCAGGCCCAAGCGAAGTACAGCCAGTCGCAGCGCAATGGTCGACGACTGCTCTGTGTTTGCGGACCGGAAGAGTCGGAAGACACGGCGGGTCAGCTCTGCGCCGACTTGCTTGAGGCGTCTGGATATGAAGTGTTGTTCGCCGCCGGTGGCGTTGCAAAGGATGAAATCATGCAAGAGGTTGCGCAGCGCAAGCCAGATGCAGTGGTTGTCTTTGCCGCAGCTGCGAGTGACGCACCACGCATCCGGCAGCTCATCGATGGCTTGCAGGAAGTGCACCGCGACCAGAGCGTGCCAGTCATCTGTGGTGCAGGCGTGTTTGCCCGCGCAGAGGGTCTTGCCGATGCAATCGGCGCGACCGCCACGGCGCATGATCCAGCCGAGATCATCACTGCCGTGCACCGTGCACTCTTCGGAACCGCTTCGACGACGACCGCATCACAGCGCACGCAGCAGGTTGCACGGTCCAACCGTTCGCAAAAGCGATTCCAACGCGCCGTAGCATGAGCGTGTGAACCCCACCGATCGCCGACTGCGTTGCGTTGTGCGGCGCGCGCGCGCATGCGTGCGGGCACGCGCAGCGCTTCGTGAGCGCTGCGGTGTCGTTGGGGGGGATCGACTACTCGTCGCTCTCAGTGGCGGAGCAGACTCGACTGCGCTGCTGCTCTGCGCATGGGCATGGAGCGGCGGCGCAAACGCCCCGACTCTTGAGGGTGCAGTGCATGTCCATCACCACCTTCGTGGTGCGGAGGCTGATGCCGACGCGGATCACTGTGCGCGTTTGTGCGCGCAGCTGGGCGTTCCGCTTCAAATTGTCCACGTGCATCCCACCAATGGTCGGAGCGGCATCGCGGCGAGCGCGAGACGGCTTCGGCTTGCTGCGCTCGAGCGATGTGCCACAGAAGCAGGTGCAACGGCTGTGCTCTTTGCACACCACGCCGACGATGTTCTCGAGACGCTGCTGATGCGGCTTGGACGCGGGACTGCGCACCGAGGCCTCGCACTCATTCCTTGGACGCGGCCCGCATCGGCGAAGTCGGCCGTTCGATTCGTGCGTCCTGCGCTTGAGTGCACGCGTGTGCAACTCGAATCACTGTGCCACCTTTGCGCCGTGCCGTGGCGGGAGGATCGTTCCAACTGGAGCACAAGGTCCGCGCGTGGTTGGTTACGGACGCACATCACGCCGCTCCTTCGCGAACGGTGGCCACGGACTGCGCAGCACGCGGTGGATGCGGCTGGCATTGCACGCGATGGCGCATGGGCACTGGCGCAGATCGCGTCACGCGTTCCCTGGTCTTTGGCGCGCATTCCACGAAGTGTCCTGCGCGAGGTGGGTGCGGAGCGTTCGGCGGCGATCTTGGCGTTCCATCCACTGCTCCGTGATTCGGGCATCGCCCCCCGCGCGCTTCGAGCAGTGGCGCGCGCTGCCTGCGACCGTGAGACACGACCCCGCTCATTTGTTGATGGCACTGCGCGTATCGAAGTGCGTTCGCGCGCTCTTGTGATGCAGGGTGCACTCGCCGATGCACTCGCGCGCCACGAGTAGGGTGTTGCTACTGAGGTAGTTCCGCGGCAGGCTTGGTGGAAGCGAGTTGCGCGAGGCAGGTGTCGTGGTCGTTGTCGGTCGCACAAATGACGCGCCCCTCACGGAGCACGGCAATGGTGGGAGGTTTCAGGAGATAGGTCTTGCCCGCAGGCAGTTCGAGCCGTTCGCAGTCCGCGCAGGGGACGGGGCCGAGGTCGTCACCTTGTGCGGCGAGCACGCCGGGCGGCGGCGGTACTTCAACCGCAATCACGCGCCGACTTGGATCAGCCGAGGCGAAGTGCTTCTCAAAGAGCTCTCGGCAGTGGCCGCACGAGGGGTTGTAGAGAACGATGACAGAGTCGCCTTCGAGTGTGAGCGGCGTCAGAAGAGGCAAGATGCGGGACAGAGGCGTATCGGGCAGCGTGCGCCCTTGCCACGACACGGGATCGAGCACAATGGAGTCATCCGTCGACTCAAATGTCTTCGTTGGGCGGCCAGACTCGTTGATCGGTAGGCGGCTTGCAATCGCCAGACTTGCGGTCCAAACGGCAATCAGCGCAACCAACATGAGACCGGGTGATCGCAGAGGCACCGCGGTACTCGTGCTCAAGCGCTCCGTCATTCGGTGCAGCATGAGCGCGGCAGCCGCCGCCCCAACTGGCCATGCAAGCGCCGCCAGGAGCGATTCGCCCGTTGGGCGTGCCAGCTCGGAAGCGATCGTGGCGACCGCTGCGAACGCGAACACCACAAGAAGGGCACGGGCAATGAAGAGTCCGACACGCGAGCGAGTCCCTGCGATGGCAAGAGTGGCGGCGCTCGCGAGCAGAAAACCAATCGCCATCTGAGTCGTTCGAACCTCGTCAAGTCCGAGGCGCTGACCTGCAGTGCTGAGCCACGAGGGAAGCCGCGCAGTACCGCCCGCGATCCAAAGCCCTGCGGTGAACGCAAAGAGCAGAACCGCACTCACGCGGATCGGCCGACCTGGGCGCGGGCGTTCAGCGGCCGATGATTCGGTTGATGCCATCGGTGTCTGCATGGTCCGTCACAACATCACTGATCACACCGTCCTGCAGTCGCAGCAGCACGGGAGTCGTCAGAACATAGTCAGGCCCCTTCACCAACTTGCGAAGCTGGCATTTTTCGCAGGGCATTTCGAGCGCTGCCGATGGATCCGTATCGGGGATCGCGATAGCCAGCACTGGGATCGGAAGATCGCCGGAGAAGTGGTTCAGGAGGATCTCATGGCAGTGGTCGCAGTCCTCTCGGTAGAGCATGACGATCCAACTGCCCGCGTTGATGCCGTCTGGCGGCGGTGGTGAAGTGAGGAGTGCGATCTCCTGTGAATCGAGTCGCGTTCCCTTCCACTTGCCGAAGTCGGGTATGTAGTAGGGCTGCGCAGTCGATGGGCGTGCGGGCCACTGTCTCGCGGAAGGTGCCGTGGATGTCACGGGTGGATCGACCGTGGTGGGTGGGGGCAGTGCATTCGCTGCCTTCGAACCTTCGGCAGCGGTCGCATCATCGATCAAGATGGCTGTGCGATCAGGGACAAACGACACCACGCTCACGGCAAGCAGCGTCAAGATGCCGGCGCTGCCCAGTCCGAAGCTTCGCGGCAACGCCACCGTTGCAGGCGTGGGCCGTGCCAACAGGGCGAGCACAAGAAGCGCCGCATCAATGCCGAGCATGACGACTGGATTCGGTCCGCTCGCGCCGAAACAGCCACAGGATCCCTTCCATGCCTGGGCGAGACCGCCCTTCTGAAACTCGGGCACGATCACCGAAAGAAGGATCGTGCAGAAGAGCGCGAGAACGGCGATGGAGACTGGGCGTGCCAACCTGGGCATCACGAGCATCACGCCGACCAGAATGAACTCTGTGCTCACGATGAGCCGAAGCGCAGAATCCATCCACGCGGCGCCATCGAGCCAGATGAACGGATCGAGCGCAAGCACCGTGTTGAGGACGGGTGGCGGCAGCAGCTTCGGGTTTCGCTCCCACAGCTTGTAACTCGCGCCAGCAAGCAGCCAAAGTGGCACGATGAGCCTGCAGATCAGGAAATGGAGGCGAGGTCCGCGCATTCGTTCATCCTAGGTTCGTGGGGAGTGGTCGAATGGCTCTTCGCTCCAAATCAAGGAGGTGCTCGGTCATGGGTGTGCAGGTTCAAGGGTCTCGCAGATGATGTGGATGATCATCTGGTGCACCTCTTGAACTGCAGCGCCATCGACGCCGCGGACCACGAGCGGAACATCACACAGTGCCGATGCCTTTCCGCCGTCGCTGCCGAGCAGCCCAACCGTACGAAGTCCGCGCGCCTTTCCGACATCGAGTGCGCGCAGGATGTTCGGACTGTTGCCCGAAGTCGATAGCACGACGAGCACATCACCGCTTCGTCCAATCGCTTCAACTTGGCGGCTGAATACCTGATCAAAGCCAAAGTCATTCGCGATGCATGTGATCGCGGTCGGGTCGGCGCTCAAACTGAGCGCCGCGAGTGCCGGTCGGTTCGATCGGTAGCGCCCAGAGAGTTCCTCGGCGAAGTGAAGCGCCTCTGCAGCACTGCCGCCGTTCCCGCATGTGAGTACAGACCGGCCATCACGGAGGGTTTGCTGCACCAGTTGTGCGCAGCGGATCACATCGCTCTTGAGTTGGGCAAGTTGCGTGATGCCGCGCTGCGCCTGACTCAGCCGCTCCGCGAAGCAGGACTCGGGATCGGGAAAACCCTTCATGAGCGGGGAGGATAGAAGCGGACGGCGTGCCACGCAGGGGAGCCATCGGGGGTGGTGCCTAGACTTCGTGCCGACAGAACGGAGCCCACGCTGAAGATCATTCGTCATCAAGAGGAGTGCTCGGTTCCAGTGGCGCGTGAGGCATTGGCAGCGTGGCATTTTGCACCCGGGGCGATCAGTCGTCTCATCCCGCCGTGGCAGCCCGTGCGAGTGGTTCACAATGAACCGCTCGCCGATGGATCGATAACGGAACTTCAGCTTGGTACGCCGCTTGGGCTTCGTTGGACCGCGCGGCACGAGGCGGTGGATCGATCGGCAGGATTTACGGATCGATCTCTGCGCGGACCCTTCGCCCACTGGGTCCACAGGCACGACTTTGAGGCCGGTTCCGCCCATCACAGCACTCTGCGTGATACGGTGGATTTTTCGCCTCCGCTTTCGCTTGGTTCGATGACTCCGCGCGAAATGTGGATCGCACCGCTTCGGCGCATGTTTGCGTTTCGCCATCAGCGGACACAGCAGGATCTCGCGTGGCACTCGCGCTTCGCAAGTGGCCCGCGGCGTGTCATTGCGGTGACGGGTGCAAGCGGTGCAGTGGGCAGTGCGCTGGCAGCGTTTCTCACCACCGCAGGGCACCGCGTGATCCGACTTGTGCGCGGAACACCCGCAGGCAGCGATGAAGTACGGTGGAATCCAAACGGTGCGTGGGATGCGGATGTGCTCTCGGGGATCGACGCAGTCGTTCATCTTGCGGGAGAGAACATCGCCTCAGGACGATGGACTGCGCAGCGTCAGGAGCGCATTCGATTGAGCCGCGTCCAGGGCACGCGATCACTCTGCGAGACGATCGCTGCCCTGCCAAAGCCCCCGAAGGCACTGATCTGTGCGTCGGCGATCGGCTGGTACGGCAACCGATCCCTTCCTGCCGTCGATGAGTTCGCCGCACGAGGCGATGGGTTTCTCGCGGATGTCACGGCGGAATGGGAGACCGCGACTACCGCTGCGATCAAGCGAGGCATTCGCACGGTCAATCTGCGCATTGGCATCGTGCTCCAGGCGCGCTCGGGCGTGCTGGGCAAGCTGCTGCTGCCGTTTCTGATGGGCGCTGGCGGACGCGTGGGAAGCGGAGAGCAGGGGATGTCATGGATTCATATCGATGACCTTCTGCGCGCCATGCACTGGAGCATTGAGACGCCATCACTGCACGGACCCGTGAACGCCGTCGCGCCAAACCCGCTGGCTCAGATGGACTTCGCGCGCACGCTTGCACGCGTTGTTCGCAGACCATGCGTCGCGCCGCTCCCCGCGCCGATTGTTCGCCTTCTCTTTGGATCGATGGGAGAAGAACTGCTGCTCGGCGGTTCCTGGGTCAAGCCATCCGCACTGACTGCGAGTGGATACCCATTTCTCTTTTCTGATCTGGAGTCTGCGCTTCGCTTTGAACTTGGGAGGATGAATTGACACAGAATGCAAAGCCAGCCATCCTGTGGTTCAGGCAGGACCTTCGTCTCGACGATCATCCCGCGTTGCATGCCGCGGCTGCAAACGGGCGTGCCGTGCAGCCGGTGTTCATACTCGATGATGCGGCCGAGGGAGAGTGGGTCGCAGGTGGTGCAGGGCGTTGGTGGCTTCACCACTCGCTGGCTGCGCTTGGAACGCAACTTCGGGAACTCGGGGCGCCACTGCTGTTGCGGCGCGGGGCTGCGCCAGATGTGCTTGTGGCACTTGCGCGGGAGGTGGGTGCTGGCAGCGTCCACTGCTCGCTGCGCTTCGAGCCCGCTGGTACGGCGCAGGAGAACCGCGTGCGTCAGGCATTGGCGGCGGTGGATGTGTCGTTCGCCGCGCATTCGGGCGCGCTGCTGCACGATCCGCATGCGCTGCGGACGGGGACTGGTGTTCCCTACAAGGTGTACACACCATTTGCCAAGTCGCTGCGCGCAAAGATCACGATCGGCGATCCGCTTCCAGCGCCTCGCGCGTTGCGCGCTGTTGCGAAGAGTGCCGCTTCGACAACTTTGGAGTCGCTCAACTTGCTGCCGAGCATCGACTGGGCTGGGAGCATGCGCACGCGGTGGACACCTGGCGAACGCGGCGCGCAGAAGCGGCTGGCTGCTTTCATTACAAAGCCCATGCAAGATTATGGCGAGGCGAGGGATTTCCCTGCCCAAGATGGATCGTCGAGTCTGAGTCCCCACATGCACTGGGGCGAGTTGTCGCCGCGACGCGTCTGGAACGATGTGTCGCGCAGTGGTGCTGGCAACTCGCAGGGTGCATCGAAGTTCCTTGCGGAGATTCTCTGGCGAGAGTTTGCGGCTCATGTGCTGCTGAACTTTCCTGCCACCGCATCCAAGCCCCTGCGCCCGGAGTTTGCGAAGTTCCCCTGGCAGCCTTCCACGCAGCACTTGCGTGCTTGGCAACGCGGGCGAACGGGCTATCCGATTGTCGATGCAGGCATGCGTCAGTTGTGGGCGACGGGTTGGATGCACAATCGTGTGCGGATGATCGTCGCGAGTTTTTTGGTCAAGCATCTGCTGCAGTCTTGGCAGGACGGCGCGCAGTGGTTTTGGGACACACTGTGTGATGCGGATCTCGCAAGCAACACGCTCGGATGGCAATGGAGCGCAGGCTGCGGCGCAGATGCGGCGCCATACTTTCGAATCTTCAACCCAATCCTGCAAGGCGAGAAGTTCGATCCGAGTGGTGAGTTCGTCCGTGCCTGGGTGCCGGAACTGGCGAGGGTGCCGAGCGAGTTCATTCACCAACCGTGGGAAGCGCCAGCCATGGTGCTTGCAGCGAGTGGTGTGGTGCTGGGCGAGACCTACCCACAGCCGATCGTCGATCATCCGACTGCTCGCGACCGCGCGCTCGCCGCGCTACAGAAGATCAGTGGGGCGAAGTCAGCGGCTCGAGACTGACGCGCGGCGGTTCGTCTGCCGTTCACGCCACCACGGCAGCAGCGCAGGGAACGCGAACACACCGAGCAAAGACCACAGCAGCAGCACTGTCCAACCGCCGCCGCCAAGCAGATGTCCACCAAGGCCTGCGAGCGGACCGAGGACATAGCCGATGCCGATCAGTGCTTCATGAACGCCCCCAGCATCGACTTCCGCGTTGCCGACGCGGAGCGCGTAGTAGATCGCCGCGTAATAGACGATGCCATGCCCGATGCCAAAGAGAGCCAGTCCGGTGGTCACGGCGAAAAGCGACGGCACGCCCACAACAAGTGCGAAGCCACCTGCAAGGAGTACGCCGCCGAGCAGGAGCGTTCCCCAGCGCCCATGCCAGAAGGCGAGCACGCCAAGCGATGCTGCAGTCAAGGTTCGAATCCCAAGCCATGTCGCAGTGAGTGGAGTCTGGGCGCGGGCTTCCACTTCCATTCGCGCGAGCAGATAGGGCATCAGGGGACTCAGGGCACCCACGAGCAGGTACGACGCAGGCAACAGTGCGCGCGCCGAGGCGAGCAGTGCACGGTCGCGTGCATCGTGCGCCTCGGGTTCGGCGTGATGATGCTCAGGATGATCGGGCACCCTTCGGATGATCCACAGCGATGCTGCGCTGAGTGGCAAGATGGAGAACACGCTGAGCCGCGGATCGAGCCACCCACTTCCGCCCTGCAGCGGGGCCATCAGCAGAAGTACAGCAGTGACCGATGCCATCCATGCGATGCACCAGATCCCGAGCGTCTTGCGAACTTCACTCGCTGATCGACCCGCTGCGATGTACGACTCGACAACAGGCCAGAGCGCTGCGCCTGTCATGCTTGTCGTCATTGCGACGGCCAAGAGTCCGATGCTCGATGAGCCCACATACACCAGCGGCGCGACGGCGCCCTGAATAATGAAGAGCCACTGCATGGCATGCCGAGCGTTCAGCCGAGATGCGAATCGTCGGAGCATGCTCCCAGTGAGGAACGCTGTCACCGTGTACGCGGCACCCGTGGCAATGAACAGCGAGTAGGTTTCTGTTTCCGAAAAGCGATACACCGAGTCCGTGATGAACCCGAGGCCGTTCCAAAGAATGCCGGTTGCAAAGGAGTTCAGTATGGTCAGCCACAGCATGGCGCGAAAGGTGCTGCGCTGCGCGCCGGTGCTGCTCTTGGGTGCGAGCGCGGGGGGGACCGGGGCTGGGACTGTCCGAGTCAAGGCGGCGAAGGCTACGCCACTGCGATAGAATCAAAAAAACAGGGTCCTCGTAGCTCAATTGGATAGAGCGTTGCCCTCCGAAGGCAAAGGTTGCGCGTTCGAATCGCGCCGAGGACGTTCTTGGCAGTTGTGTGTTGCCAGGCGCAACGGGAAACGTACAGTTTGCTGATCGGATCGAGCGAATGAAGCGCGCAAGTACTCAAAGCCCTCGTGGCTCATCCCCCGCAAATCATGTGGGAGCACCATCCTTGTTTGCGAACTTGACAGTTCGGCTTGCCTACGGCTTTATCGTCGCTGCACTGGCGACCTTTCAAGCGACTGCACAGTTCGTCAATGAGTTGGATGCGCTGAACGCACCCGTGGGGGGGTCGACCTCCGATCGTTTTGGGGCTGCAGTCGAGTGGCACAGTGACTACATCGCGGTCGGAGCGCCGAGCTGGAACTCCATTTCGCCAACCCTCGGTCCACAGTCTGCATCGGGCGCGGTCCACGTGTACTTCCCTATTCCCGATGGTGGTTACGTGTACGTCGGCTCAGCCACTGAGGCGGAGCCGCGAGCAAGCAACTTTTATGGGCAGGCATTGTCTGCAACCGATGGATGGTTTGCGGTCGGAGCACCTGGTGCCAACTTGCCGGGGGCTTGCCCTCAGAACAACTGTCTCCAGGCTGGCGCCGCATGGATCTGGCGAACCTCGGGCAACGTGTGGTCGTCTTTCGGAAGGGTTACGCATAGTGATCCACGTGCGATCGATGTCTTCGGATCGGCGGTATCTATGTGGCATGACCGAGAAAGCGGGCGTCCGCCCGAACTCGCCGTTGGTGCGCCACTCGATGATGCGCCCGCGAACAATTGTGGTTCGGTGACGATCTTCGCGTTGTCGAGCGTGACTGGACAGTTTGAGAAGACAGCTTTCATCGCGGCGCCAGTTCTGCCGGGCGCCTCAAGTTTCTCCGCTGCCGATGGGCTCTTTGGATGTACTGTCGTGCACGACGGCGATCTGCTGATTGTCAGTGCGAAGCGTCGAACGGAGAGCGTGGACAAGCAGGGACTTGTGTTCGTTTTTCGCCGAAACATCGACGACCTGGCGTCACCAATCATGCCGAGTCCGACCGCGTGGGGTCCTTGGAAGTTGATGCAGATTCTGCGAACCGCGGGATCCCCGCTGGTTTCTGAGGAGTTTGGAACTTCTCTTGACCTTTACGGCGAACTGCTTGCGGTCGGAGCGCCTGGGGGTTCCACCAGCCCAGGCTCGGTCACGGTGTTCTCACTCCTTCCTGAACTCGAGTCGTTGTTCATTCCGACGAGCAGATTGGAAGCGATCGGTGGTCGAGTTGGCGATCAGTTCGGCGCATCGGTCCAAGTCACATCCAGTGTCTGCTATGTTGGGGCCCCGGGCTACGACGCGGGAAGTGGCGCCACGTTGATATCAAATCGCGGTGTCGTGTACGAGTTCCAATGGGACTTGGATGATGCGCGCTGGGAACAGACCTTGGTATGCCATCCGCTTCCACCAGAGCAGTCGGTGGATCCATCGGTCTCAATGAACGTTCCTGAAGCTGGGATTGGGACCTCGTTGGCACTCGGGCCAAGTGAGATTGTTGTGGGTGCTCCGAAGGCGAACAATGCCCTGCCATTGCAGGGACTTGCGATGGTCTACGAGAGTGAGCGCGGCACTTGCGTGGGCGATCTCAACGGGGATGGCGCTGTGAATTCGCCAGACTTGACGATACTTTTCGGCGCATGGGGAAGCGCCGCGCAGGTTGCTGATCTCAACAATGACGGGGTGGTTTCCGGTCTGGATCTCGTAGTCCTGTTGGCTTCGTACGGGCCGTGTGGCCTTTGAGAGTGCTGCCACGGATGTCCAACGGAGCTTTTGCGGAATGTGACGCAATCGATTGGGATAATCTGCTTGCATGGAGATTGGCGAT
>JBJTUC010000050.1:0-3942 GCA_046080505.1 Planctomycetota bacterium | reverse complement strand
GAAAAGGCGTGGGTCGCCAAACTCGCGGCCGATGACCGCACCGCGCTCGAGCCAAACCTCGGCTACCTACTTCCGCCGCCCACCGACGGCGTGCGCGCGCTCGACAACTCATCCGCCGCGCTCCCCACTGGCAAGGTCATCGTCCTACAAAGCGTCGATGCCGCCGCCACCGCGCCCACCGTTCTCGACAAACTTGCCAGCGCGCTCGGCGAACTGCACACGAACGGCGATGTCGTCATCGTCGCGCTGCAAGTCCCCAACAAGATGGACGCCGCCGAAAAGAAACTCGCGAAGTTCCAGTCGAAGGCGACCATCATGCTCGACACGAACGGTGTCTGGTGCGACACCATTGGCCTCTACAAGAAGCCAGCGAACCTGATCATCGACCGCAGCGGCGCTGTTCGCTACATCGGGCTCAACGACAAGGGCGTCGTCGAAGCCGTCAAACTGCTCGCCGCTGAACCCATGCGCACCACGCCTATCGCGATGCGCCCCGATCTTGCGAAGAAGGAAAGCGATGAGGCCGCCGGCGCCGCCAACGCCACGGGCACCGCCGACGCCACAAAGACGGCGCAGTTCCCCACCTTCACAACACCCGTCACGAACGCGATCGACCTGCGCGGCAAGCAAGCGCCAAACCTGTCTGTCGACACCTGGATCACCAAGCCAGACGACACCAAAGGAAAGGTGATCGTGGTGGACTTCTTCTTCACAGGCTGCCCGCCCTGCCGATCCGCGATCCCTCACATGAACGAAATCGCCGCGCAGTACGGAGACCAAGTCGCGGTCGTCAGCGTGTCGTGGGAGAACAAGTCCACCTTCGACGCTGGTCGCAATCGATTCAGCGCCGACTTCAACAAGGTGAAGTACGCCATCGGACTCGACACCAGCCGCACCATGATCAACGCGTTCGGCGTGAAGAGCTACCCATGCATCGCCGTGATCTCCGCCGACAATGTTGTGCGCTGGCAGGGACACCCAAGCAGCCTCGACGCGCAAGTGATGGATCCAATCGTCGCGGCCAACAAAGCGATGGTGGAAGCATCAGGCGGCGGCAAAGGCAAAGGCTCCACGAAGAAGAGTCAACGCGGTTGGGCCGCCAGCCCTTCCTGATCCTTCAGCCAACGACTTCAATCCGCCGGACAATCAGGAAGCGGCCTAGAACGCGCGCTCGACCGTCGCATCCGCCATCAGTGCAAGCAGCTGCCGCGGTCCACTCGGCGGCAGCACCTCAAGCCGCGCCTTCGCGCTCGCCACCAACGACAACGCATGCGTACGCGCAGCACCAAGCGCGTCGGTCGCCGCCATCAGCCGCAGCAGCGTGCCAGCTTCGCCCGCATCGATCGCCTGCACAGTGCGCGCGCGGCACTCCGAGGTGCACCGCGCAAGATGAACCACCAGCGGCAGCGTCAGCTTCCCCTTGCGAAGATCGATTCCAAGCGTCTTGCCCACGGTCTGCTCATCGCCAACCAGATCGAGCACATCATCCTGAATCTGGAACGCCATGCCCAGTTCCTCGCCGTACAGACGCAGCGAATCAGCGACCTTCAGACTCGCCCCCGACAGCCGCGCCGCCAACTGGCAGCACGCACCCGACAGCACACCCGTCTTGCGGCGAATGATCTCGAAGTAGGTGTCCTGCGTCAGCGTGAGATCGCCGCGATGCGACAACTGCAGCACCTCGCCGCTGCACAACTGCATCGTCATCGCGCCGAGTTCCGTGTTCAGCCACGGCTCGCCGATCGTCGAGCACAGATGGAACGAACTCGCGATGAGAAAATCGCCAAGCATCACCGCGGTCTCATTGCCGCGCAAGCTGTTCACAGTGTCGCCGCCGCGGCGCATGTCCGCCTCATCGAGCACATCATCGTGTACGAGCGTGGCCATGTGAATCATCTCCACGACTGCACCGAGCGCATCGAGCGCACCGTCGACCGCGGGGTTTGCCGGCGCACTGCCACGCACCGCCAACCCAGACGCAATCACGAGCGTCGGACGCAGCATCTTGCCTCGGTAACGCTCGACATGCCGAACAAGCATCGTCACGCTCGGCAGATCGCTCTGCAGTTGCCGCTCAAAGCGCTGCGCCACCGCCTCGAGGCGTTCGCCAAGCTGCGGCAGAAATGTTTCGGTTTCAGGAAGCACGCCGATCACGTCCAAGTTTAGGCGCCGACCGCGCCGCAGTCCGCGGTCTTTGCGCAGCGACATACACGATCCATCCTTCGCACGCCTCGCCGCGCGTTGTCGGCTTGAACACGCCATTGCCCTCCCCCGTGCTGCGTTCCGTCCCCTCCCACAGCACCGTTGGACGCACGAATCCCACCTCTTCAAGCACTTCCACAATCTCAGGGATCGTCCACAATCGCCATCGGTAGGTGAACGCCCGCCGCATCTCGCTCCCATCAGGAAAGCGGAAGTGAATGTGGTTGACGACATGATGATTGATCGGATTCACCTGCGCCTGATGCCACACATAGACGAATCCATCGAGCGATCGCTCCTCCTCGCCCACCGACCATGATCCCGACCCACCGTAGGCATCGAAGAACGCCATGCCGCCAGGCCGCACATGCGTCAACGCCTTCGCGAAGTAGTCGCGCAGTTGCTTGCGCGTATGCAGGACGAAGTAACTGAAGTTCAGCGCGACCAACAGATCCACTGGCTCGGTCGCTGTGCGGTTGACATCGCCCTGCAGCAGCGTCACGCGCGCGCGCTCACGCGCAGGAAGCGCTGCGAGCGCAGTCCGAGCACGCGCCAACACGGCGGGGTCGAGATCCACCCCCACACCACTGTTGCCCTTGCGCCACTGCACCCATTCACGGCACAACAGCGCTGTCCCACAGAAATCCTCGCGCAGCGAATGTGGCAGCCGACCCGTCCACTGTTTGTAAACACGGTCAAACAACGCACAGTCGGACTCGCATCCCTGCACGGAAAGTTCGTACAACTCGTGACGATCGGAATTTGCCGCAGTACGCCAGCCTTTGCGGCGCGCGGAACGACTCTTGGCTCGGGGCATGGGGCGCGGGAGTGTAGAGGCGATGCCTTACCGCGGCGTGTTGCGGACGAGCACGAACACTTCGGGGCAGTCGGTGCGGTCGGTGCGAACCGCAAGAATGAGCGACGACCATCGCCCGTTCGGATCGACCGTCACAAGCGGCGATGGGGAACGCCCCTCCTGCACGAGCGCGTCCACGGCGGCCCAGTCGACTGTGACAATGTGCTCGCTGAGTGCCCCGTTGTACCGGGCGTTCGCCACGGGTGGATCGAACGACAGCACCTGAAACGGCACACGCGTCTGCACTCCCACTGTGAACTCGCCGTCGGGGTTCACATCGCGGGACACGCCGCTCGGCCGCGTTCGCAGCGGCGAACGAATGCGGTAGGAAATCGCCACGCGCCCAAGCAGATCGCCAGTCTCGCTCACGAGGCGCACGAACTGCTGCTTCGGACCCTCGCCCCACGCCTCGAGCCGAACACGAATCTCGCGCTCATCGCCAGGCTTCAGTTCAGTCCCGGGGGGCAGATCCGTGGTGGTGCATGTGCAGGTAGACACGGCCGACCTCACCGTCACCGACTGCCGCGTGAGATTGCGAAGCATCACGGCCACCGTGGTGGGCGGATCGCACTGCGATAGAGCGCCAAGATCGATCTGCGATGGCTCGACGGTCAGCACCGTTGGAACCACTCGCCGATTCGACGGATCCACCACATCGCGCGACATGCAGCCTGTGGGCACGCCCATGCCCACACCGCACGCGGCGAGCCCAATGACCAGGCGGGCGATCGCGGTCTTCTTCGGCATCACGCCGCGAAATCTACCGCGCAATCAGTAGCGGTAGTGATCAGGACAGCCAACCCCCCACCGCCAGGTAGGCGCAGGGAAATAGCAGAATACCGGACCAACCGACGAATACAAAGCGATCGCGCTTCAGCCAGTCG
>JBJTUC010000049.1:0-10050 GCA_046080505.1 Planctomycetota bacterium | reverse complement strand
GCACAACCATCGGATTCCTCATCTCGCTCCGCAAGCGAAAGGCAGGATTTTTGGGCTAACCTTTTCGCTGATGTCACAGTTGCGCGCGTGCGAGCAAGTGGGTTGTAAATCGCAAGTGCGGTCGCAAGTGCAGTCGCAAGTGCGGCTTGCGCCCTTGGATAGGTGTCATGCCTGGCGCCGCCCGCTCCGCCATGTGTCGATTTTGCTTGCGGCCACTAGGGTGGTCATTGGGGCGGCCATTGGGGCGGCGTTGGTGCTGGCTGCGTGCTCGGGCGCACCCCGCAAGGTGACCGTTCCAGCGCCGCTCGTTGGAAAGTGGTTTGGACAGAACGCGGGTGACGCGATCGAGTTCACCGACTCGGGCGTCTTTGTTCTTGAGCTCCGAGGGGTCGATCCGCTCATCGGTCGCTGTGTGTTCAAAGGAACGCGCATCACGCTTCGGTATCAACTCGGTTCCATCATCTGCCCGGAAGAGCCGGGCGAGTACACGCTCGAAGTGGATGGGCCATCGCTGAAGTTCATCGATGCGGTCGACACATGCAATTCCCGCAGGGATGCCTTCGCTCAGTCGTGGCGAAAGGGTGAGCAGGGATGATGGTTCTTGTTGCGGCGATCGTGGCGGCACTATCCGTCTCGGCATTTGGTCCGCCTGTGCGCGGCGCCGTGTCCGCGGGCGCGCTCGACTGTTTTGGTGAGGCGGGCGAGCAGCGGATTGTGCGACTCGCGAGTGGGTCGGGTCAGGCGGATGAAGAGCTCAAGAGCGCTCGAGAAGAACTGGTGAAGATTGCCGCAGAAGTCCTGGCGAGTGTCGAGTCGACGCAGGGATCGGATGACAAACAGCCCAAGACAAAGGCAAGGGTCGGCAGTTCGTCCAAGCGGGGCTCAGCGCTCGGAGCTCTTCAGCCGAAGCTTGAGTCGCTCACGCAGTCGGCGGCCACGGTTCGCATTCTGCAATTGGTGGGCAGTGCGGCCGAAGCGGAGAGGACGAGTGTGGCGCAGGAGTATCTGACTCACCCCGCGTTCGCGCGCGCCTTAGCGCTGATCGTGGATCTCAGCAGCGAGGATGCGGGGAAGGTGCAGCGTGTGGCGCGACTGCTCATGCAAGAGCGTTCGAATGCGGTGGATGCGGCGCCCGAGCTCGCGGCGGCCGTCTCGGTGGTGTGTGATGCGCCCGTCGTGGCGCAGGTGAATGAGAATCTCGCGAGCGGGAGTGGAGCGCTTGCGGTGTTCGATCACTTCTGCCGCAACGAACGCAGCATGATCTTCGGGATCAAAGATGTGCCGAGCGAAGCATGGGTCTTTGTGGTGGATGTCGCGGCGCCCGAAGCGGAGATGCAGTGGGCCGTGCAGCAGTTTGCCAAGCAGCAAGACATCGGTGCGTTGTACGACCGAGTGGAGTATGACAACGACCATCTCGAGAAGGGCACGCCGAAGAAAGTCACGCAGGCAGGTTGGAACCTGCCGAACATACTCAGACATGGCGGCGTCTGTGCCGATCAGGCATACTTCTGTGCAACAGTCAGCAAGTCGCTCGGCGCGCCTGCCGCGGTGACGGTTGGTCGCGATGGCAGTCTGAGCCACGCCTGGATCGGCTACGCGATGCGTGGGCGCGGCGGTCCGACATGGGCGGAGTGGGGGCGCTTCGGCGGATACGTGGGAGTTGAGGGGATGATCCTGCATCCGCAGACGGGGAAGTCCGTGTCGAGCACGCTGATGCCGATGCTGACCGAGTATGGACGAACGCCTGTCGCTCATCGAAGGACTGTGGCTGGACTACGCATCGCTGCGGCCGAGTCGAATTCTGTCGACGATGCACTCGAACTGGCGCGCATCGGGCTTCAGATCGGCGTCACGGATTCGCGAACCTGGGATGTCGTTGCACGCGCAGCTGCGACCGGCAAAATGAGCGAGGCACAGAAGAAGCAGTGGTCGGACGATGTCATCACGCTGTGCCTCGACTCCTATCCCGAGTTTGCCTGGCGCATGATTGAGCCGATGATCACATCGATTCCCGATGCACAGGAACGCGTTCGCACGCTCGATCGGTTTGCAGGCGTCTTTTCAGCTCGCGGGGACATCGTTGGACAGATCCTCATGCAGGAGGCTCGACTGCTCGAGGCCGCGGGTGACTTCACGGCCGCAGGGCGCTGCTACGACCGAATCATCACGGACTACGCCAACGACGGACCGTTTGCGTTCGATGCGGCGCTTTCGGGCGCCAAAATCCTTCGCAATCAGGGCAACATGATGGGGCTCATCCAGTTCATACAGCGTGCGTTTCGAAACATGGAGCCGCCGAACGGGATCAGCTCGATCTTCGCGCGTCAAACAAACTGGTACCGCTGCGGATCGATGTTGGTCGATGCGCTCCGCGCCGCTGGCCAAGGCCAACAGGCGGATCTCATTCGTGCCCAGATGGACTCGGTGATGAAGTGACGCGCGGGCTTGCGCCGCCGCTTCCGCCGAGCGGGGCGTTGCCGCGCATCAATGAAGTCGCGCAGTGATGGCGGCAAGCACTCCATGGGGATGGTCACGCGGGGCTCGAAGCCCACGAGCCGCATGCAGTGCCGCCAGGGTGCACCGTGCGGCTGCACACGATCGCCGAATCGGCGATGCACGGCCACATGCGCCAGTTCATGGCAGAGCACTTCGCGAAGCAGCGCCTCACAACCGCTCTGCGCAAGTCCACAGTTCATCCGAATCAGTCCCTGCCTGCTGTAGGCGCGGCCAAGGCTACGAACCATCCGTCCACTCCAGCGAACGAGACACTCGTGCGCGAGTCGGTCATCTTGCCAGTGTCTGCACCACGAGATCGCATCGCTGCGCAGCGATTGGCAGAGGTCGGGCGGCCACGGCAGCGCAGCGGAAGCATCGACGGCACTTGCGGCGGTATGGTCCATCCGGCCGCGAGTGTAGATGTGCATCGTTTGCCGCCGTATCAAGCTGCGCGGCACACGCGTCGAGTGGGGTGCTATTGTTCCCTCCGTGGGCGATCAAAGCGGGTCTCGACCAAGTGCGTTCCAACTGCTCTTCGACGCGCGGCTGAACAAGGCGGGTGCGTTCACCGAGGATGAACGAACGGCGCTCGGGCTTGAGGGGCTGCTCCCCGATGCGGTGGAAACCCATCAACTGCAGCTCCTGCGTGCGCGCGCGCAGTTCGATGCACAGCCCACCGACCTTGGGCGTTACCAGTTCATGTCAGCGCTGCATGACCGGCAAGAGCGCCTCTTCTTCGCGCTCATGCGCAGCGACTTCCAGCGCTTCATGCCGATTGTCTACACGCCGACGGTCGGGGAAGCGTGTCAGCGCTTTGGACACATCATGCGTCGACCGAAGGGCATGTACATCTCGGTCCGTCACCGCGGCCGTATTGCTCAAGTGCTCCGTAACTGGCCCGTTCGCGACATCCGCTTCATCGTGGTCACCGATGGTGAACGCATCCTTGGGCTGGGCGACCTCGGTGTATGCGGCATGCCGATTCCCATCGGCAAACTCGCGCTCTACACGGCCTGCGCTGGCGTTCCACCCGAGGCCGCATTGCCCGTGGTACTTGACATGGGTACGAACAACCAGTCGTTCCTCGAAGACCCTCTCTACCCAGGGCTTCGTCAACCGCGCGTCGCAGCGAGCGACGCACTTTCATTTGTCGACGAGTTCGTCGATGCCGTGCAGGAGGTGTTTCCGCGCTGCTGCATCCAGTTCGAGGACTTCACAAACCGCAATGCGATTCCCATGCTCGAGCGGTACCGAGACCGAGTGTGCATGTTCAACGACGACATCCAGGGGACCGCAGCCGTTGGCGTGGCGGGACTCTTCGGTGCATGCCGCATTGCACGCAGCGAGATGCGCGACCAGCGGCTGTTGTTCCTTGGTGCAGGGAACGCGGCTGTCGGCATCGCAGATCTGTTTGTGCGTCACCTCGAATCGATCGGTGTTCCGCAACGCGAGGCGCTCGCGCGCTGTCACTTCATGAACTCGCGCGGGCTCATTCACGCGGGCATGAATGGACTCCCCGACTACCTGCACAGGTATGCGCATCCGATTGCCGTTCCGGTGCCAGCGGGTACTCGCGGGAACGAACACTCGCCCATCACCCGACTGCTCGATGCAGTGGAGATCATCCGTCCGACGGCACTGATCGGCGTCTCGGCTGTCCCCAACACGTTCGACGAGGCGGTGATCCGATCGATGGCGCGCATCCACTCGCGGCCCATCATCTTTCCGCTGTCAAACCCGACATCCAAGTCCGAGTGCACTGCAGAGGAAGCGATCCGCTTCAGCGATGGCCGCGCCATCGTGGCCACTGGCAGCCCCTTCCCGCCCATGCACTTTCAGGGAAAGTTGTTCGTGCCAGGGCAGGGCAACAATGTCTACATCTACCCCGCAATCGGCATGGCGGTCTTCGCGACGCAGGCACGGCGAGTGACCGACGAGATGTTTCTGCGTGCTGCGGAGTCCCTTGCGGCGCAGACCACAGATCAAGATCTCTCGGTGGGGCTGATCTTTCCGCCCATCGCATCCATCTTTGATACGAGCATCCGAATCGCGATCGACATCGCATCGTTGGTCTTCGATGCGGGGCTCGCCCGCGTCGATCGACCTGAAGACATCGACGCATTTGTACGCAGGCAGGTCTACGACCCGGACTTCTGATTGGTGCTCGGGGGCGGCGCAGGCGCTCGCGCGGGGGTCGGCGTTGGCGTGGTCGCGGGCGCATCTGCCGAGATGATCTTCGCGTACACCCAGAAGTCGCTGCTGCGCGTGTTTCCGCTCGGATCCCGCGCTGTCATCGAAATGGGCGCAAGGAGGATTCGCGCTCCGTCCGCCGTGTCCGCACCGACAGCCACCGCTCCCGCACTAGCCGTCGCAACCATGGACACCATCGCGCCGTCGCTGTCCGAGCGCTGCCCGGAAAACTTCACTTCGATGCGCGGGTCCTTCGATTGAACGCCCGTGACGATCCAGCCTTGGGCGCGTTTGAGTTCAAAGTCGAATGGCAGCGGCACCCCGACCTGCAGCAGGCCAAGATTGGCGCGGTACTCGGCGAAGGGAAGTTGCGGCGTGATCTTGGTGCACGCATGCCGCACGCGCATGTCGATCACGGGAGCAAGCGGGTGATCGGTCTCGATGATCAGGTAAGGCGGCATGCGCTCGCAGGGGATGCCTTGAAAGTCGTAGGCCACGTCGTAGGCGGTCAGCGGTTCGTCGCTCGCCGGGTTCCACCCGATGAACTGCGGCGGTTTCCCCATGACCGAGAGCACTCGAAACGGTCGACCATCGGTGCACGACACCTTCATCTCGCCCACGAGCGGTGGCGGCGCAACCGAGGGACTGCGCTGCGGGTCATCGAAGACATTGATGTAGGGCACGCGCTTGTTCTCGATCACATCGATGCAAGTGGACCGCACCGCATACGCGATCTCTCCCTGCATTTGCAGCGTGATCGGCGCACTGCGATCGGAAAAGGTCAGCGTCACTGCAGCTGTCTTGACGCCCGTTGAGGCAGCGACCTTCATCGTGAGTGGAATCTCGATGCTGCCTTTGGGTGGGATGACCTTTCCCGCCGCATCGACAGTCGTGCATGTGCAGGTCGGAACCACGGACGCGATTGTGATCGGCTTGTCAGTGATGTTCGAGAGACGAAAGGACCGCGTGACTGTGTCGCGCGGCTGCATCAGTCCGAGGCTGATGAACGGCGGGTCGACCAGAATGGTGGCGTTGGCGCTTTGGGCGAAGACGGGCTCGCTGCACCACAGACCGATCATCGCTGCCAATGCAAGGGCGTAAGCCGTGCGATGCCGCAGCGCGCAAGCAACTCGTCGAAGACTCATCATCGCGGCACTATAGGATCGCAACCATGAAAGCCATCGTGATCGAGCGGCAAGGCAGCCCAGTCGCCGCGAATGTCTCACTTGTCGACGGACCCGATCAACCGCAGCCGCGCGCGGGCGAAGCACTCATACGAACTGAGGCGTCGGCGCTGAACAGCCTGGATTTGTGGGTCGGGCGCGGTCTTCCTGGCATCGAGACGCGTTACCCGTTCTCGTCTGGGTCGGATGGAGCGGGCACGGTCGTTTCGGTCGGGCAGGGTGTTGATCCCGCGTGGCAGGGGCGCCGTGTTCTCTTGAACGCGGCCGTTGTGCAGGAACTGCAGCCGCACCCGGACCGAGCGGAGGCAGGAGAGGACATCTCGATGATCGGCGAGCATGTCGAGGGCACGATGCGCGAGTTCTTCACGGCGCCAGTGACGAACCTGCTTCACATTGGTGATACGGATGCGGTGCAAGCGGCCGCATTCGGGCTCACGCATTTGACTGCCTGGCGAATGCTCATCACAAGGGCGCGGCTACGGGCCGGATCGACCGTGCTCGTGACCGGCATCGGCGGGGGCGTTGCGTTAGCCCTTCTCAACATCGCCAAGTACTTCGGTTGCAGAGTCGTGGTGACGAGTCGACATCAGAGCAAGCTCGATCGCGCCCTGGTCCTCGGCGCGGATCATGGGGCTCTCGATGATGGGTCTGATTGGTCGAAGGGAGTGCGCGCGTGGACTGGGCGGCGGGGGGTCGATGTGGTGGCTGACTCAGTTGGAAAGGCAGTGCATTTGCACAGCATCAAAAGTCTTGCGCGCGGCGGCGTCTTTGTCACTTGTGGCGCGACCACGGGTGGCGATGCAACAACCGATCTGACACGACTTTTCTGGAACCAATTGTCGATTTTGGGCTCCACGATGGGGGACATGTCCGAGTTCCGAGAGGTCACAGCCCTGCTGCAAAGCGGCGCAATCAAGCCAGTTGTGGATTCGGTTCACAGTCCTGCTGAAGCGAAAACGGCCTTCAAAAGGCTCGAGTCTTGGGAGCAGTTTGGCAAAGTTGTCATCGACTGGCGCTAAGAAACGACAGAAAGTCCGATAACAGGTGCATTGATCATTTTTGCGTAAATTCAAAACAAAATTAGCGCACTTCTTGAGTGAACCTATGTTTCACCCGATGCTCGCGTTGCGTTTTAGCAATGGCGGGCCTCGGGTGTTTCGTTGCTTAGATCAAGTTCAATCACCTTCGTTCAGTTCGCAAACTTAGTCAAGGAGTTCAGATGAACATCACTGGAGTCTGTAAGACATCATTGGTCGCTGGCGTTTTCGCCGCGGCCTTCATCGCCGCCGGCGCGGCAGCGCAGGGCGCTGACGAGTGTTCGGGCGCAACAGCGCTGTCGAACGGCACGGGTGCTGCATTTAGCACAACAACAGCCACCCCAAGCGCAGGCGCCGTTGATGACGCGCTTTGCGCGGGCACCTTCCTGAACTGGCTCGCCACCCAGAACGATGTGTGGTTCAAGTACACGGCGCCAGAAAGTGGTTTGCTTGAAGTCAACACTTGTCTCTCGGGCAGCTACGACACATCAGTCGTTGTGTACTCGGGAAGCTGCTCGGCATTGACGGCCATCGCGTGCAACGGCGACGGCACTGGATTGCAAGGCTGCCAAACCTATTACTCGCGCATTGTCGACATTGCCATGAGCGCAAATCAGACCGTTTTTATCCGCATCGGTGGCTATGACGGTGCAGTTGGCTCTGGTCAGGTTGTTGCCTCTTTTACGGCCACCGCGGCATCTTGCCTTGGCGCCGTGGGTGCGTGCAACGTACCGCACGGTGGACTTGGTTGCGACAACGCGGCCTGCTGCCAGGCGGTGTGTGCTTTCAACCCGCTCTGCTGCGATGTCGGATGGGACGCGGGCTGCGTGACAAGCGCCATCGAGCAGTGCGGTTACTACTTCTGCCCACCTGCGACGGGGGCGCCTGCTAACAACTGCGCAACATCGGCGACCACCGTCTCGGGCAGCGTGGACAGCAATGTCAACTTCAACACCGCCAACGCAACGACGGACGGACCTGATCACCCGGGTGCAACCTGCCAGTCGGGCTCTGACATCCTCGCCAAGGACGTTTGGTGGAAGATCGTGCCTGAGCGGAGTGGTGCCCTCAAGGTCTCCACATGCGGCTCGGTCAGCTTTGACAACAAGCTTGCCGTGTACAACTTGGGCACAGATCCAGCGGCGTTCGACTACAACGAACTCGCTGGAGCTCTCGTTGGCTGCAATGATGACGGTGTTGACTGCAACACGACATCCACCCCCCCAACCACCTACGCGTCCGAACTGACTGTGACTGTTGTTGCTGGTCGCACCTACCTGATTCGCCTTGGCGCTTACGCCGATGGCGACAGTGGTTCTGGTGTGATGCGCGTCACCGTTCCTGCACCGTGCCCGCTGCCCTCAGGCGGACCTGAAGGCGAGCAGTGCGGCAGTGACTCAAACGACGGCTGCAATAGCGCAACGGGTGGCTTTGGCAACCTGAACTTTGGTCAGACCATTCGTGGCACCTTCTGGGCCGACGCGGACACTCGTGACACGGACTTCTACCAGTTCCAAGTCACGGCTCCGAAGCAGGTGACTGTGTCGGTCAAGTCGGAGAGTTTGGCCACGGTTCTGCTGCTCAAGGGTGACCTCAGCGTCGCCAATTGCGCTGGTGTGCAAATCGTCGCAACGGGCGCTGGTACCTGCCCAACCTCGGCGTCAGCGTGTCTCACTCCAGGCGTCTATTACGCATTCGCGGCGATCGCTGGTTTCACTGGCGCTCCCTGCGCAAGCGGTGCGATCAATGATTACTCGATCGAGCTGAGCGGCACTCCTGCAACCTGCCCCATCACCCTCTCGGGTGGCTACGATGGCACAACCACGCAGCCGGGAGTTTGCGCGAATCCAGGTCCGACAACTGTAACGACCTCTACCGCTGCAGCATTCAATGGACTCGTTGCCTGTGCAGCCAACCCTGCGTTCCCGAACTGCTCGGGCGGTGGCACCGGTGCCAACAGCTATGCGCGCTCGATCAATGCCGGCCAGTTGACCGGCGAGATCAGCTGCATTGACCTTGGCGTGTTCTGCGTCGTTCGTGATGTGAATGCAGCGAACACCGCTTGCGCGACCTACATCAGCGACATCGCTTTGCCCGCCAAGGTTGGCATCTATGCCGACCTTGACGGCGGCGCTCCCCGGTTCAAGACCGTCAATGATGGCGCCGATGGCGGCGACCTCAAGGCGGTCTTCGTGCAGGATGTGCTGGTGCCAGGCGGTGCATACAAGGCAACCCTCAACTTTGAGGCTCCCGTGTGCGTCCAGGATTACGCCAACAAGAAGTTGGTCGTCATCATGGATATTCCAGATTTGATCGTGGGTCAGCCTGGTGTCCCTGCAGCGTCGGGTTACGGCCTTCGCGCTGCCGGCGCGACTGTCACGGGTCAGGGCTCCAACACCTACATTCGTCTGAGCTGTGCGGACGGTGCTGGTGCCTATGTGCTCGCGGAGTCGCTTGGTGCAACATTCACGGCCCAGTGGATTGTGAATGTCAACGGCACCAACGGCGTCTCTTGCAACGCACCACCATGCCCCGCCGACTTCAACAACGACGGCGTGCGCAACGGTACGGATCTCACTGTGATCCTCTCTGGTTGGGGAACCCCGGCCGGCGATGTGAACAGTGACGGCACCACCAACGGCACGGATCTCACGGTCCTGCTGAGCGGATGGGGCGCCTGCCCCAACTGATGCAAGTCAGCTGAAAGGAAGGACCGCCTGCGCGGTCTGGACGAGAACAAGGTGATTTGAACAAAGGGTCCCTCGGCAATGCCGAGGGACCCTTTTCGTTTTCGCGCGCCTTCGGCGCGCGTCAATCCGCGCCTTCGGCGCGCGTCAATCCGCGCCGTCGGCGCGACTGGTCCGCGCGCGCCCTCGGCATGCACCCTGCTGGGGCTCAGACAGCTCTCGCCTGCTCCACGGACCTGCGGTCCGCGTTCGCAGGCTCGAGAACTCGCCCAGCAGGGGATGCCTCGGGCGCGCGCGGTCGGTGGCATAGCGGCGAGAAATCGAGGGTTGGTGGTGGGTTGGGGGTGGAACCGTGCGGAAAGTGTGCCTGTCCGAGTTGCAGCAGGTGGTGGGTGGGGTACTTTGCGGTACGGGACTTTGCCCGGGTTCGCAGGCCGCGTGTCAAACCGAGAGGTA
>JBJTUC010000048.1:0-3116 GCA_046080505.1 Planctomycetota bacterium | reverse complement strand
GACCAGCTGCTCATTGAGACGGACATCCCGGGCTTTGGCAAGATCCTGCAGGGAGTGCAGGGCACGGTCGGTTGGTCCATGGATCCGCTGCGTGGACCGAGCATCATGGACAAGGACGAGCTAGCTCGCACGGTTCGCGATATCGCCATCGACAAGACAATCGACCCAGCCAAGGGATGCGATTCGGTGATCGTCGATGGTGAGGCGACATTTGCGGGCACCAAGTGTTGGAAGGTCACGCTCCAGTGCGACGGAATCCGATCCACCCGCTACTACGCGCAGGACAAGGGCCATATGGTGGGTCAAGCGACGACAGTCAAGTCGGCGATGGGCGAGTTTGAAGTCACCACGACCTTCAGCGACTTTGCCACATTCGGTGGACGAACCATTCCGAAGAAAACAAGCAACGCCATGATGGGGCAAGAGCAAGTCATGACGATCACGGAAGCGACCTTTGCGCCGATCGACGCATCCGTGTTCGCGCTTCCCCCCGAGATCAAGGCATTGACGCAGGGCGGCACGACCACGACTCCAGGCACCAAAGCGAAGGGCACCCCCAACGCCACCCCAAAGGACAAGCCGCAGGGTGGCACTCCAAAGAGCCCATGACCCCTGCGCTCGAGATTCGTGGCGTTTGCAAGCGCTACGGCAACTTGGAAGCAGTGCGCGCCCTCGATCTCGTCGCGGAGCGCGGCGCACTGATTGGACTCCTCGGTCCCAACGGTGCTGGCAAGAGCACGCTGATTCGAATGGTGATGTCGCTCATTCGCCCAGACGCAGGTGAACTACGCGTACTTGGTGGCGATGCACTCGACATGAAGGATCGCATCGGTTACTTGCCTGAGGAACGCGGCGTGTACCGCCGAATGCGCGTCGAGGAGTTCCTGTTTTACATCGGGCGGCTCAAGGGACTGCCATCGAGCGGACTGCGGGCTCGGATCGCAGGTTGGCTCGAGCGAATCGAACTGCCGGGCGTTGCGAACAAACGCTGCCAAGAACTGAGCAAGGGCATGCAGCAAAAGGTGCAGTTCGTGGCCGCCCTTCTGCACGACCCGGAACTCATCGTGCTCGACGAACCGTTTTCAGGGCTCGACCCTGTGAATGCGCGCGTGCTGATCCAGACCGTGCAAACGCTCCACCGGGAGGGACGGACGATCTTTCTCTCGACGCATCAGATGTCACAGGCCGAACAGATGTGCCAGCGTGTGGTGCTCATCAACCGAGGCGAGAAGATCCTTGACGCGACGGTCCGCGAGGCACTCACTCGCTTTTCCCCGCGCGCCATTGATGTTGAACCGATCTCTGATCCCCACAACGCCTGTGCGGTGCTCAAGCAACTGCCGGGCGTTTCGAGCACCGAGTGGCGAGTTGAGACATGCACGATTCACGTTGGTCTCGATGAGCGCGCAGATGCAGTCTCCTCGCTCGCAGCGATCGCCGCATGCGTTCCTGCACGACGGATCGAGGTGGCACGCGTTTCCCTTGACGATGTGTTCGTGCGGCTCGTGGAAGCGCATGGTGGACATGCGCGTGTGCCAATCCGAGGTGCCGCATGACGGGTCAGCACCGCACCACATCCGGCCGAATGGGGCGCATCCGTGCGATCGCAGCCCGTGAGTTCAAGCAGACGGTTCTCACCAAGAGTTTCATCTTCGGCGCACTCGTGCTGCCCGTTGTCATGATCGGCGTTGGTGCGCTGATCCCGCTGCTCGTGGGCGGCACCACGCCTCCCGTGGTTGGAACACTCGTGGTTGCGGATAAGGATGGATCGGTCGCAGAGCAGATGCGATTGGCATTCGACGCCATGCGTACAGCGCGCACGATGATGGCTCCATCCGACATGCTCCCGCCTCCGCTACCGACGAGCGGTTTCGGAAGTGTGCCTATGTCTGATGATCCGCCCGTTGACATCACCGTGATGCGCATCGCGCTCGACTCAGATCTCCAACGCGAGCAGGCTCGCGTGCAATCTGGAGAGATTCTTGGACTCGTTGAGGTTCCTGCGGCGCTGCTGCAGTCTGCGCCACCTGAGGGTGTCGACATCAGCGTGCTCGTTCCGACTGCATCACCAGCGAAGACGACGGCGATGATCGGGCGTATTGCACGCGAAGCCACCGTCACCGCCCGAGTAGCGGCAGCTGGCGGCGATCTTGCGGCAGTGCGCGCGCTTCTCAGTCCACCGAGTGCAGCGACGGCACGCGTGAGTAACGAGGGCCAACGCTCGACGGAACGCCTCGAGATTCGCATGATTCTTCCCGGGGCGTTCATGTTCCTCATGTGGATCGCATCGTTCACGAGCGCGAATCAGCTGCTGACGTCCACCATCGAAGAGAAGTCAAGCAAGGTCATCGAGGTCTTGCTGTCCGCCACGAGTCCGCTCGAACTGCTTGCCGGAAAGATTCTTGGTCAAAGTTTGGTGAGCTTGGTGATGCTCGGCATGTACGGCATGGCGGGGATGGTCGGGCTCACGCTCCTCGCCGTCACGGATCTGGTGGATGTTTCCACCATTCTTCTTTTCGTCGTGTGGTTCTTGCTTGGCTACTTCATGTGCGCTGCGATGATGGCCGCCGTGGGAAGTGCGGTGAGCGATCTCCGCGAAGCCCAGACGCTGGTCTCGCCAGTCATGCTTCTCATGATGCTGCCGATGATGCTCTGGCTTCCCATATCGGAGAATCCGACGGGCATCCTCGCAACAGTCGCCAGTTTCATTCCGCCCATCGGTCCCTTCGTGATGGTGCTGCGAACAACGGGCGCACTGGAGGGAATCCCTGCATGGCAAGTCGGTGCTGCGCTCCTGACAAACGCCGTCGGAGCCGTTGGACTCGTATGGCTCGGTGCGCGCATCTTCCGCATCGGCATCCTGATGCAGGGAAAGCCGCCGACTCCAATCGAGTTGCTGCGCTGGGCGCGCGCGCGTTGACAACCAGGTCAAGTGCGGTCGCGCTTCTACACTCGCGCCGATGGCGCATCATGACATTTGGGCTCCTTGGCGCATGGCGTACCTGCGCGATCTTGAGGCGCGTCTCGGCGACGCGAAGATCCCGGGCGTGCCGCAACTCAGCAACTTTCTGCGAGCCGCCTGGGAGGATTCGGCGAACGACCATGCGCATTTCGTC
>JBJTUC010000047.1:0-5703 GCA_046080505.1 Planctomycetota bacterium | reverse complement strand
AACGCGGCAGATTCACAGCGCAGTCCCCCGCATCTGCATCGGCTGCATCACGATCCATGTTCCACATGCCCATAGCGCGGTCGCCAGAATCCACCACGGGAGACTGGCGCGGATGGGGTGACGTTCATTCCGATCGATCCGCTGTCGCCACGCGATCCAACCGCTGCAGAGCAGTCCACCCTGCAGCAGCAGCAGCTCGAGTGGCAGCAACCAGGCAGGCGTTGGAACGCAACACGACTGCGCCCACTCAGGCTGACCGAACCAGCCGATCCCGAGATCGAGCATCGCACGCTGCGAAGCAGGAATCACAGTCTGCGCACTCGTGGCCAGATGGAAGGCCCAGTGCACGCACCACATCATCGCGCCGATGGGAACCAGCGCATGTGCACCGAGGTTGAAGTTGCCGAGCCATCCGCCTCCACCGAGCCGCGCGCTCGCCAAAGCGGCAATCAGCGCAGCACCAAGCGGAAGCAGGCAGACGCCCATGAACGCCAACGCACCCTCCATCAGCATGGGCGTCGCCATCCCCCATCGCGCGCTCAGCGAGTCGGCGAGTTCAAGCCATGGACCTGTCATGGCAGCCGCATTCGTGAACGCACCAAACACAAGCACCAGCATCAGAAGCGCAAGATCGAGTCGCCCGTCGGTGCGGCCAATCGATGAGCCCCATGCAGGGGATGCCAATGAATCGCGCACGCGAATCGGCTGCAGGGCGACATTTCCGTGCGGACACGCATCGACGCAGTCGAGACAGAACGTGCAGTCGAGATTGCCGCGCTTCGCTGGCTGAAACAGTTCCAGTTCACAGCCGGGCACCGCCACACGAAGTGGCACCAATCCGCCGCGCGGCTGCGCGCCACGAATGCACTCTTGCGTCTCGCAGCCACGGCAGACACTCGCATCGCGGACCGAAACGCCAAACGGCGAAAGCGTGGACTGGACCATCTGAAACTGTCCGATTGGGCAGACCGACTTGCAGAACGCAGCCCCCTTGAAGAGGCCATCCACCACCAGTGCCGCCACGAAGAACCCGAGCATGACCCATGCCGTGCCGGCGGGCGTGGCCCACAGATCGAAGGCCTCGTACACCACGAGCCACACCACCACCAGCACCACCGCGATCCACTTGCCTGCGAGTGCGCGAGGCCAACGCAGTCGCGGCGTCCAAAATCGGCGCAGCAGATTGCGCGCAGCAACAAGCGGACAGGTCATGCAGAACACATTGCCCAAGACAAGCAGCGCAAGCACGGCGATCCCGCGCCAGTGCGTCCATGGGATCGTTCCCGCAAGATTGGATGGCGCATCCTGCGGCCCGACCCAACCGTCCACCATCACCGCAAGCGCGACTGAGAGCGCCGTCCACCGCAGCACGCCGCGTGCACGACGACTGCGAAGGACAGCGCCGATGAACGGCGCACGCAGCAGATCATTCGTGCGAGGCCTCAGCGGCGCACGGGGCCGCGGCGACAGTGCCTCCTGCGGATCGCCGAGCAGTGCACGCCGTACGAACAGCACAGCCACTGGCAACATGATGAGTTGCGTTCCCGTCCACATGATGGCTCCCGCAAGCTGCTGATCGCGAAGGGGCGACCAGCCGAGAACCGCCGCAGTCGGTTCGTAGACGGGATACAGCACTCGTTCCGAGAAGGTCAGGATCGCCGCAAACACCGTGTTCTGAAGGTCGGCTGCCAACACATACGCAATGAACGCAGCGCTCGGCCAGACGCGACGCGATGGCCACGGCGCAACAAGCGGGTACCAGAACAGCACTGCAGCCAGGATGAACGATGCATGTTCAAGCCGGTGGATCCAATCGCGCTGAAGCGCTGCCTGATACAGCGCGGGTACATGCCATGCGGCGGTGACCACAAGCAGCGCAGTCCAACCAAAGATCGGATGAACGATCGTGCGCAGCATGCGACGGCAGAGTGGGCTCGCAAGAAATGGTCCGAGCGCACCTCGGCGAAGTCGACTCGGTAGTCCGCGCAACACCACCATCCCGGCGGAGCCGAGCAGCAGCAGCGGCACAGCGACCATCATCAGCAGCCAGTGCTGCAGCATGTGGAACGACAGCAGCAGATGGCCAAGCGAATCGACTGGCGACACGAGCGCCACGAGCAGCACGAATACTCCTGCTGCAAAGCACCACGGACGCCAGCTTGGAAAGCCGCGGCGCCCGACGAGACCGCGCAGCCCACGCGCATACGCCAACGCCACAGTGCAAAGAGGCAGCAACAACCAGAGGTCGATGCTCCAGCGCGCAGCGCCAGCGAGTGCGTTCACTGCGATCCAGCCGCCACGGGCGTCGAAACCTCGCCAGGCATCCGCCGTACTGGGAGCGGCAACTGCGCGCCGGGAATCACCGCAGGAGCCTCGAACTCAGGCCGCAGAGTGGTCAGGAAGGACACGAGCGCAGTCATCTGCGCACTGTCCAGATTGCGGCCAAATGCGGGCATGTTGCCGTCCCCCTGCTGAATCTGGCGCATCAGTTGATCTGGTGTCATCCGCGTGGCGATCGCGTCGAGCGCGGGGCCGCGCTCTCCACCGAGCCCATCGAGCGAATGACAATTTCGGCACTGCGCGAACTGGAAAACATTCGCACCCTGCACCTGCAACGGCGTTCGACCCGTGAGGAAGTGACCAGGCGTTGGCAGTGCGGACCAGCCATCCATGACGGGCGACCATGGACTTGTCTTGCCCTCCCATGTGAGCGCGGCGATTGCCATGACCGCAAGCGAAGCGATCAGCACCATCCCCGGTCGCCTGCTCGGGGCGCGCTCGCCAGCGTTGGCAAGGAATGGCACGGCCACGAGCACCAGCACACCCACGAGCGGCGCGACCAGCATCACGGCGGTTTCCGATGCCGGCGGCAGCAGGCTCACCGCGCCAAAGATCCAGAGGAACGGATAGTCCGGGCGCGGATTCGTGTCGATCAGCGTTGGATCGGGTTGCCCGCCTGGACCAAAGGGTCCGTACACCGCCGCAAGCACCACCAGCAGCACCAAGCAAGCACCGCAGAAGACCATGTCGCGCTGCGCGGCGTCGGGATAAAAAGGAACGCCATCCTTCTCCATGCGCTTTTCGTACTCCGCGCGGTAGGTCGCAGGTTCCACCGTCGCGCCGACCTTCGGCATCTCGCTGATGCCGTTCTTCATGATGAGCGCAAGATGCAACCCGACAAGACCGATCGCCGCACCCGGCAGCACAAAAACATGCAGCGCGAAGAATCGGCTGAGAGTCTCGCCGCCGATGATCGGTCCTCCAAGCAGCAATCCACGCACCTGATTACCAATGACTGGGATGCGGTCAGCGATCGATGCACCGATGCCAAGTCCCCAGTACGCGTCCTGATCCCAGCGCATCACCTGACCCGTGAACGCAAGGGCCAGCACCGTGAACAGCAGGAAAACGCCAGTCACCCAGTTCAGTTCGCGCGGGAACTTGTAGGACGCATGCAGGAACACCTGCAGCATGTGGATCGCCATCATCACGACCATTGCGTTGCTCGACCACCCGTGCAGCGCACGCAGCATCCAACCGAACGGCACTTGTTCATCGATGTACCGCAGACTCTCCCATGCCTCCGCCGCACTCGGCGCGTACAGCGTCGCGAGGCAGACCCCCGTCACGATCTGGATCGTGAAGAACATCAGTGTCGCGCTACCGAAGACGTACCACCACTTCGCGTTACGCGGCACGTGATGCGTCAGCAGCGGCGCGATGAACGCCACGGCACCCGTGCGCGCCTCGACCCAGTCGATCGCCAGACTGAATATGCGCGGCGTCCTCATGTGGACTGCTCCAGTCCCGGCAAATGCCCAGCCTCAATCAGCAGATTGCCCCCGTCGATCTTCCACGGATACTCGAACAGCCCGCGTGGCGGCGGTCCCGCAGCACGCGAACCATCTTCGTAGTACGCGCCGCCATGACACGGACACATGAAGAGGCGCGACTGCGCGAACCATCGCACTGGACACCCAAGGTGCGCACAGTTCACCGCAAAAACCTGATACTTCCCTGGACTGATGCAGCGAACCCAGCACGCGGTCTTCGCCGCATCGCCATCGGTCGGCTGTCGAATCGGATTCAGGAAGGTCGCGAAGCGCGTCTGCCCAATGGGAAATGCGTCGGCACGACCAAGCGAAACCCATGCGCTCGATTGTCGCCGCGCGGGAGCGAGCAGCGTTCCAAGAATAGGAACGGCAGCGATGGCTCCCCCCACCCCAAGCAGCGCCGCACCGAAACGGAACATGAACCCGCGTCGCGCGTCGCGTGTTGCGGTCTTGCCAGCGCAGCCGCAGTTGACGCAGGGCTTGGTATCACCGCCACTCGCGGAAGACTCGGCGGTGGGATGCTGATGTGGGTCGCTCAAGGTTGCATCTCCGACATGCTGCGCGGCCGCTCAGAAGAAAGATAGGCAACGACATCTGCAACTTCCATCGTGGTGAGTCCAGTCGGACGGCTTGGCATCGGCTCATTCCACGCGGGACTGCCGAGCGCCTTGCGCCCAGCGACGACCGCAGTCCACAGTCCCTGATCCGAAATGAGGCGCAAGTACATCGGATCGGTCACGCTGCCTGCCGAGCCACCGACGCCGTGGCAACTGGCGCACGCCGAATCGAATACGGACTTTCCGTTCCGTGCGTTTCCCGCCACAAGCGTTCCAGAGATGTCCGCCGACTGCTTGGCTCCACCGCCCCACATCGCGCGCATGCCCTTCGTCAGCGCGCTCGCCTGCGCTGCAGTGAACGGCCCACCTGCGGTCGGACCGAAGGCAGGCATCAGCATGCCCTGCCCATCGAGCACCGCCTGCGTCACCTGCTCATCTGAGGCCGCACGCCAGTAAGCGCTGTCCATCAATGGAACGGCTGCCCCCTCGGCACCCTGCGCGTGACAGCCGCGACAACTCGTGTTGAACACGCGTGTTGTCCATTCGAGAGAACCCTCCTCGACGACCTGTGTCGCCGCAGGTCGCCCTGGCAATCGGTCGCATCCTGATAACGCCATCAGCATCATTCCACAGGCGAGCGGAACACCCACCATCAGTAGGGCGCGGGGAGCACTCATGCAACACCCCCGCGTTCAATGCCCAGTCGCTGCGCCAGTGATCGCCCGCGCATGGCGGCAACTCGTGCTCGCGTACTGGTCCACCAGCCACACACAATGCCAAACGCCACTTGACTCCCGATGAACCACGGCCAGGAGATGTACGCCTGCAGCGCGGGGTTCACCGTGGCAATGGTTGCCCACACGACCCCGCTCATGATGATCGGGATGACGAGGGCACCTGCAATCAGCGGACGGTTCGCAGCAATCGGAAGTGCCGTCGAATAGAGCGCACCAACCGCCATCGAAAGCAGCACATGAATCACAACCGCAACGGCGAACCAGCCTGCATGGAACGCCCGCAGCGTTTCGAGATCGCTTCCTTCGACACCGGGAATCAGGACGCCAACGAGCAGGTTGATCGGCATCCACACGCTTCCGTGCGTCACGATTCCCCACGCACACGCCACCGCGGCCATCGCGATGCCGCCGAGCAGTCCACCCCCGATACCAGCGCTCATCGGGTGCACCTCTGCGGGATAGGTGGGACGCTCGCGAACTTCGCGCATGGGAACTCGAAAGTCCGCTTCAGGCTCCGCATGTTCGCGCGCGGGAATCCCTTCTAGACACCCCTTCTTCACCCCCCTTCCCCCCCCC
>JBJTUC010000046.1:0-3269 GCA_046080505.1 Planctomycetota bacterium | reverse complement strand
ACGCGAGGCAGCCACACTGACTGCTGCAAGCGCAGCGTTGGCGCGCAGGCGTTCAGCCGACAGACCGCCCACGACCACGCTCGTGACGCCCACACTTCGCAGAATCCATGGGATGGCCCGCGCCGGATCGAGGGTGCCACTTGCAAGCGGCTTCTTGATGAATACGGCGCGACCGCTTTTCGCTGCATCCGCGATGACAGGTTCCATCTCGGGTTTGCTGGGGTGGTACTCCAACATCAGGGCGTCGATGCGCGGATCGGCAAGCGCTGCGCGCGCACCCTCCACATGCTTCGCCGAAAATCCGACCGTACCGACCACGCCGCGCTCACGAAACGCGGTGAGCGCCCCAATCGCTGCCCCATCGGCGACGATCTGCTTGTCGCTGCCATCGGAATGAACCCAAACAAGATCGAGATGCTCCCTGCGAAGCGAGCGGAGGCTGTGCATGACACTCGACTCGACACTTGATCTTGAGAAGTCGTACGTCGACCGCCCTTCCTCAAAGCGCTCCCCCACTTTCGTGGAGAGAAACACGGCACTCCTTTCCTGAGCAGTCAATCCCTCGAGCGCGAGACCGACACGGTGCTCAGACAGTCCGTAGGCAGGCGCCGTATCGATCGAACGAATCCCCATCCGCACGATCTGTCGCACCAGCGCAACCGCTTCGCTTTCACTCGGGAGGTCATAGCCCGTGGGGTACTTGATCCCCTCATTGCGACCAATCTTGAATGCACCCCAACCGATCACCTGCACGGCGCGTGAAAGTCGCGCGGCACATCGCTCGGGCAGATCGACTGGGTTCATCGAGTTCCCACTCGCTGCTGCTTCCAGTACGACTCCCAAGGGCGTTCAGCGAGTTCCGCCCTCTGTTCCGATCCACGCCACACATCTCCTATCGCGTGTACCGGCGGTTGCCTGCGCACATGGGCACACACTGCTTTTGCAAGCAGCGGCGCGAGCACCAGTTTGATCGGCCACACCGTGCAGATCGGTCCATGCCACTGCGCGAACGCCCGCGGAGGACGGCGACCATCCTTGGTTCGAGGTTCAGCTCGGTCCACGAGATACTCGCCCACCTCGCAGCCGCTCAGTTCCACACCCGGCAGTGCACTCGCGACCTCCGCGAGCCCGTGGCGAATGAAGTCACTCGCTTCCATGCGCACACCATCCTCCGCGATCTGACCGCCAACATGCCAAACAACGGAGTCATCGGGCATGCGATCGCTGGTGATCGTCACGCGCGTTCGTGCGCCATCGATGCAGTGACCGAACACCATCGGCAGTTCCCCGCGGATCATCAGCTGCCGAAGTGGACGTCGCTGCATCAGCTCTGGCGTGCCTGCGAGCGCGGACAGCTGTTCATTGCCGATCCCCGCAGCGAGGATCACCTTCGATGCACCGATGCAGTGGTCCTGTGTTCCGCTCATCATGACGGATGCGCCATTCGAGACAGGAGCGATGGATTGCACATCACCGCGCACGAGGCGAGCGGAGTGGCGAGCGGCAAGAACCTGCAGCAGTGAACGCGGGTCGATCACCGTTTCACCAAGTTTCAGCACATCACCCTTCACACCTCGCAGCCACTGGGGGCGTTCGGCCTCTGCAACTGCGACGGGTGCAGTACGGAGCGCCAACCGTGCACCCAGCATGCCTGCGACTCCAGCCCAGGATGCGCTCCGCCACAGCCAGCAGTGATCAGTCAGCACACGCACGCCGCGCAGATCATTGCCTGCCCCGCCGCAGAGCATGTCGGACCATAGCGCGGCGGCTTCGGACGCCTCGACGGCATCATCACCCGCACTGCCCGCAAGCGCATACTTGACTCCGGCGTGCAGGATTCCCTGACTGCTTGTGGTTTGCCCGGTGCCGAAAGGACTCGTGTCCACAAGCAACGCGGCGTATCCCGCTTCCACAAGCGCGTCCAGAATAAAAAGCCCCGCCACTCCACCGCCGATGACGAGCGCATCAGCGGATGTCTGCGCAACCGACATGGGCGGGATTCTAACAGTCTGCACTCCCCCGCCCATTAGACTTCGCACTCTCGAAATGTCGACGACATCGCAACAGACTTTGATCCGCGGAGGTGAGATCGTCACGGACTCGCGCCAGTTTCGTGCCGACCTCCTGATCGTCGGCGAAAGCATCGCGTCGATCGCGCCGCACATCGATGCGCCCGCAGGTTCTACGACAGTCGATGCACGCGACATGCTCGTCTTCCCTGGCTTCATCGATCCGCATGTGCATATTCATCTTCCCTTTATGGGAACGCTGGCGAAGGACACCTGGGAGACCGCGAGCAAGGCAGCGCTGCTCGGTGGAACAACCACGCTGATTGAGATGGTGTGTCCGTCGTCCAGCGATGATCCAACCGCTGCGCTCGATATGTGGATGTCGAATGCGCACAACCGATCCGCATGTGACTACTCCTTCCACATGGGGATCACTCGCTGGGACGACACGACTGAGGCGGCGCTGACCGCGATCGTGCGCCGCGGCGTTGCTTCGTTCAAGGTGTTCCTCGCGTACAAGGGCGCACTTGGGATCGGCGATGACATCCTCTACCGAACGCTGGCGTTGGCGCGACGACTCGGGGTTGTCGTCACTGCTCACTGCGAAAACGAGACGCTGATCACTGAACTCTCGCGCGAACTGCTCACGGCTGGCCGCACGGGACCTGAAGCGCATCACGACAGCCGTCCGCCGCGCGTGGAAGCGAGCGGAGTGGATCATCTGATGACATTTGCGGAGATGACCGGGGCGCAGACATACATCGTTCATCTTTCGTGCGCAGAGGCACTCGAGCGCGCGCTTGCCGCACGCGCCCGCGGCGTGCGTGTAGGCATCGAGACGCTCATTCAGTACCTCGTGCTCGACAAGGAGCATGCGGAACGCCCGAACTTCGAGGGTGCAAAGTTCGTGATGTCACCGCCGCTGCGCGATCGCTCCAATCAGGCCGTCCTGTGGAACGCCCTGCGCCGCGGCGACATCGATACGGTTGCCACGGATCATGCACCGTTCGACTTTGCCACGCAGAAGCGGCTCGGCGCCGCAGACTTCACCAAGATCCCAAACGGGATTCCATCGCTCGAAGAGCGAGTGAAGGTTCTGTATGGACGCGGTGTCGCGGACGGCAAGATCGATCTGTGCACATTTGTGCGCGTTGCCTCCACCAACGCTGCGAAACAGTTCGGGCTGCATCCTCGCAAGGGCAGCATTGCTGAGGGCGCGGATGCGGACCTCGTGATCTTCGATCCGCGCGCGCGGTCGAC
>JBJTUC010000045.1:0-8502 GCA_046080505.1 Planctomycetota bacterium | reverse complement strand
CACGGTGCCTGTCTTGCACGACTGTCCAAGATCGATGATCTTCGCATGGGCCGAACGGGCACGCCCCTCTGGCATCATGATGTTGCCAGTCTTCATGTCAGCATGCACGAATCCCTTCTCGTGCATGTGCGCCATGCCCTCCGCCACTTCGGCGAAGATGCGCACGTAGTCGCGCAGATGCCGAGGCGGTGCTTCCTCGAGCGTCGATGAGTCGATCAGTTCAAGAACGAGAGCGATCTCGGTCATCTTGACGATTGGACGCTCACGCTTCAGAGTGATTCCGCGGCGAATCGCAGGGTGATTCAGCTCCTTGAGCGCAGTCCACTCAGTCTCCACCTGCCGAAGGAATCGATCGTCCTTGTCGCGCCCCTCCTCGAAGATCACATGCTTCAGCGCATATGTGGCGCCCGACTGCCTGTCCTTGACTGCATACAACTTGCTACGCGCGCCCTCACCGAGCAACGCGATCACCTTGTAGCCAAACAACTCCTCTACAACAGTTCTCGAACTCATGGCAAAGGCGAGGTCAACAAAGAAGCGGCCCGATCAGGACTCGCGTGCGAGGCTCCGACTCCCCACAATCGCGCGAAACCACCAATGTACCGAGTTCCCACGGTTGGTGCATCAAGACGACAGTGCAAAGCCCACAGGTATCTGCCGCGTTTCCGACTGCGCACCCCCCGCAGCCGAGACGAACCGGCGCGCGCCCTACCGCCGAATCTGTGCCTCAAATCGCGACGCGGGGAAGTGCGTGCCGGGACTTGGAACGCTCGCAAGATCCGAGTGCAAGTAGACAGCTGATGCAGGAATGCCGTGCCTCTCCTGCAGTGCGCGGACGAGGTTCACAAGCTCGTTCACCTGTCGGTCAGTGAACTCGCGGCGGTTGCCGTTCCCGATCAGACAGACGCCAATGGCATGACGGTTGTAACGCTCAGCATCGGACTTTGACAGCCCCACCCGCGTTGCATCGCCGTTCGCACCTGCGGGCACCGATGCCACATGTGCACCCGGCAACTGCTGCGACCAGCGATAGCCAACATCCACAAGCCCATCACCCAATCCCTGCCCGTTTCCGATAACAAAGTGATAACCAAGCCCGCTCAAACCAGCCGACACATGCTGGCGTCCAAGCGTCACTGCATCACCCGCAGGTGTTCCAGAATGGTGAATCACGATCGCTTGCCAACGACCCGCGACCTCACTCGCCTCGCGCGGAACGATCAACGGCATCGCGTTTGAGTTCGCGCCATGACCGATGAGGGTTGGGCTGACTGCAGCCTCGATGTTTGGCGCGCCCGCGTCCGCAATCACCAAGATGCCTGCCACGGCCGTCATTGCTGCGGCGAAGCTCGCCCACACGGTGAGACGGCGCTGCACACCACCCTTCGATGTCTTCGTGTTGCGGGGTGACTTGATCGACGTTGTCGAGGATGCGTTCAGCACAGAGAGTCCTTTCGACTCTCTCTATCGGATGACCGCACTCAAGATGTGAAGGAAACCCCGCAGATTTCAGGACTGCGGAGAGAGTCGCGCGCGCAGCGCCGGCTGAGGATTGCCGAACTCGTCAGGCACGAGCAGCGACTGATTCTGCTGTCGAAGTTTGTCGTAGGTGTCGAACTGTGAGCGCGGATCCTTGTCGTTGAAGAGCGGTCGCTGACAACCTGCCAGAGTCGCAAGAAGCGAAACGACCACGACCAATCGCGGCAGGCACAGCAGGCGACCACTACTGCTTGTGGTGGGATGCCCCTGGGCGCGCGCCGCGTCTTCGTGCAGTTGGGAAAAGTGCGATGTCATTTCTGGAAGGGCATTTCACGCTGCGCCGAGAAGGTACGGCCATCCGGTTGGCTGATGAACTCAATCCGAACAGTGACGGATCCCCCACCGCAATTCCATCCCTCCCCCGCGAGTGGCAGCCGCAGCGTGTAGTGAGCTCCAAAGATGCCGTCGCGCCATGCGTCGCGAACTTCGATCGGATTCCACTGCGCCGTACCGAGGCTCACGACGCGCCCGTCCGCATGCAACTGGAACGCACTCGCGCGCGCCATCCCGACGATCTGCATGAACCGCCCGCGTCCATCGGTCGGCTTGAGATACACCACCGCCTCACAGGTGGAACTCCCGCTCGCTGTGCCCTTCGACAAATAGTGGCTTCCAGACTCCACGGTCAGAGACACGAGTTGCGGCGTCGCCTCGGCCACCTGTGCATCGACCGACCCTGCTTCAGCGGCTGGCTTCGTCGCCGCTGCCAACTGCTGTTGGAGCTCCGCGCGCTGTGCTTCGAGCGCGGACACCTGTTCGCGCAGTCCCTGCACCTCTCGGCGCAGTCCATCATTGTCGGTGGGCATCATCACCCGCGCCGAAGAACAGCCAATCGTGACCACACCAGCCATCGCAGCCATGAGCATGATTGCACGCGTGATCTTCACGAGCGCTCCCTGCGGCGGCGATGGCCGCTACGACCGTTGCCATTCCGTGCTGCGATGTCCATCGAGAGCTGCTTCAACGTAATGGTGAGATCGATATTGGTGACGACGACATGCGGGGGTACTGTCAGCTGCATCGGTGCGAAGTTTAGAAGACCGACGACCCCGACGGCGCACAGTTGATCCGCCAGTCCCTGCGCCGCTTCTCGAGGTACCGCGAGGATTCCGATTGGAATGCGACGCGACTTCACGGTTCGAGAGAGCTGCGCGATGGGCTGAACTTCCCAGCGCCCAATCCGTTTACCGACCATCTTCTCGTTGGCATCAAAGACCGCCGCTATGGGATAGCCCTCCTCATCAAACGACGCATAGGAGAGGAGTGCCCGTCCGATGTTGCCAACACCAACAAGCGCGAGCGACCAGCGCTTCTGTGCCCCGACAAGCTTCTCGATCCCACTGAGCAGTCTCTCGCAGTCGTATCCGATTCCTGCGCGGCCATGGTCGCCAGCAAGCTCATCGCGCTCGAGATAGGCAAGATCCTTGCGGACCTGATTGCTCTTGACCCCAACTCGATTTCCAAGATCCGTCGAGCTGATCTTCTGCTGTCCCTGATCGATCATCATCTGCACTTCGCGTGCATAGATGTTCAGGCGCTTGGCAGTCGGCTTTGGGATCACACGGTCCATAGTTACCCCGCGAAAGTCTAGGTCAGACGATGCGGTGATAGCCTGTCCACATGCACCTGAGCGATGTGCTTGCGCGCGATTCGTTCACCGCAAGTTTCGAGTTCTTTCCGCCCAAGACTGAAGGCGGCTGGAACGCCCTCTTCGGCACCATTGCCGACTTCGGCAAACTGAAGCCATCTTTCGTTTCGGTCACCTATGGCGCTGGCGGTTCGACTCGGCAGTTCACGCATGATCTTGTGGTTCGAATCAAGCAAGAGACGGGGCTTGAGGCAATGCCCCATCTGACCTGCGTCAATCACTCCATCCATGACATCGATGGCATTCTGGAGCGATATGCGGCGGCTGGCGTCGGCAACATTCTTGCGCTGCGCGGCGATCCGCCAACCGGTTCTACTGAGTATGGTGGCGACTTCCGACATGCGTCCGATCTTGTTCGACGCGTGAAGGAGTTCCCAAATTCAAGGGTCAATGGGGGCAAGGGCTTCGGCATCGCTGTTGCCGGATATCCCGAGGGACACCCGCAGACGCCAAACACGCTGACGCAGATGGATCACCTGAAGGCAAAGTGCGAGGCGGGCGCTGATCTGGTGATCTCACAACTCTTCTTCGACAACCATGCATTCATGGACTGGCGCGAGCGCTGCGAGATCGCTGGCATCAAGGTCCCGCTGCTTGCTGGCATCATGCCGATTACTTCTGTCGCGGGCTTGCGGCGTATGGCCGAACTCGCCGCGGGAACGCGTTTCCCAGCGCCGCTGCTGCGCGCGATTCGCCGCGCGGAGGGCGATGAAGAGGCCGTTGCGCGCGTTGGCATTCACTGGGCAACGGAGCAGTGCAGGCAACTACTCGACAGCGGTGTACGAGGCATCCACTTTTACACGCTCAACAAGAGCGATGCGACGCGGCGGATCTACGAAAACCTTGGTGTGACGACCACCGACGCGCTGCGAAGGTGACGGTCGACTTCAGGGCGCGGGTGCCGGTGCCGGTGATGGGGCCGCCTCCGCAGCGGGCGCCTGCGGCAGAAGCGGCACATCATTCGTCGTCCGCAGCCAAATGATTCGAAGTGCCCGCAAGAGTTCGGCATCATTGGGGCTCTGCGCAAGAATCTCAAGCCCACGAGTCACGAGTTCGCGATCAGAAAGCTGATGACCGATCCATGCGGTGACCAAACCGTAATCGCCCGCACTACGCGAACCTTCACTGCGCTTGATGCACTCGGCCGCGATCGTGCGGAGCCGAGCCTCGCCGCCGAGAAGGTCGAGCGCGTACCGAGTGTCGATCATCTCGGGCCAGTTGATGAACAGCCGCCGCATTGTGACGGACGCGGACATCTGCAGTCCCGCCGCAACTTGCGCATTTACCACGCCCGCAAGCGGCAACACATTGGCGGGCGCGATCTGTGATGCCGCGATGAACTCCTTTTCCGCAGAGAAGAAGCGTCCCTTCCGCATCGAGTCATCGCCAAGACGAAGCAAGCAATCGAGCGCCTCCTTGGAACCGCCATCGAGCTGGCTGATGGTCTCGCCATGCGCAAGGATCAAGTACGCCTCTTCAGGCGTCAATGTCCGCTTCGACTGACCTGCATCGCCACTTGCCGAACCGCCATTCGCCGCAGCGCCATTCGCAGCACCGCCGTTTGAAGCAGCGCTCGGTACGAGCGTCGGAGCATCCACGGTCGCGCCACTCCTGCCAAGCACGCGTTCAGTGTTATCGACGGGCATCGGGGGCTTCAGATCAAGCCCCTGCCGTACTGTCCCGCTGACGACACCAAGTTGGCGTACCTCTTCAAGGGCGATATCACCGCTGTCGGCTACCTGCTTGCCCTGGGCTCGCAGCGTGCGGCGCGTGCTGCTCGCAAGCACGCGGTCATAGGGGGTGCGCTGATCGAGAATCATTCGTTGCTGCCGTTCACTCGGTGGAGTCGCCAGCGTCGATTGCCTCGGCGAGTCCGCAGATGTCTGCCGCGCTGCTGTTTGGTCGGCGGAGGCTCCAGTCGGCTGAGTACGCGTATCAAGGCGAGTATCTGGCGCCTGTGATGGCACGCGTGGTTGCTCAGGAACCAATCCAGAGAGATACGACCGAAGCATCTTCCTCCCATCAACCCGACCTGACCGCAGATCATCGCGCAGCAAGGCACTGCCGTACACGCCGTACTGCAATGATTCGATCAGATCAGAATCTGGGACACCAAGGACACCCGTGAATGGACTTGATACGAGACGCACCGCCCGTCGCTGCGAATCCCGTGTCAACGAGATAGTCGCTGGACTGTAGATGGATCCGATGTCGGCGACCATCGAGCCACGACGCGTCTTCATGTCGCGGTCAATGCGTTGATCGGCCGCCTCCGCACGCGAGATCGTCGACGCGAAGTTGCGGTCGAATGTGACCATCTGGGTCTGCGGTCCGACGGTGTTTGCTCGGGCATCGCCCACACGCCCCGTCACTCCCGTGGGATTGGTGCTCCAGTAATCGCGAAGGTACGGCTGAGCGCTGATCGCTGTCGCAAGGCTGTAGCGGTCGTTGACCGGGATCGATGCAAGTGCCGCAGCACTCGTGTTCGCGGTATAAGCTCGAAAGTCGCGGGTAGCGACGCCCGAGGTGGCGCCGCGGAAGTCATCCTCAGCGACATAACCGACCGAGCCTCGAAAGCCGCGTCCAGCAGTCACATCGCCTGTGACGATGAGATTGCGCGAACGATAATCCTGCTGTGCAACCCGCTGATTGCCCCCAGGGCTGACGCGCGAATCGAGCATAGAACCGCCACTGCGCTGGAGATTCCCATCGAGCGCCTGCTGTGCAACGACCGTGGAGAGAAGCACGAGAACAAACATCGAGCAAAGTGTACAACTGCGTCCATGCGCAGCCGCATCGGTGATGGACGGAAATCGTTCCACCCCATCGCGCTCTCTGCCGCGATACTGCTGGTTTCGGTGGCGATTCTGGTCGGTATCTATGGCAGGCGTCTCGATGAACGCCCCTCGGGCAATCTTGTCCCGATGGGTGAAGTCTTGGACGCACTTCGGCAGATGCAAGTCGCCATGCAACTCGATGCGATTCACCGCTCCCCTGATGCGGCAGGGCCGACATCCGCGGATGTCGCGGAGCTCGTGCGATCAACAACGGGTAGTCAGTGGCGACCACCTGATCTTGCTCCCGCGGGTTTCGTTCCCGTGATCGGAGGTCCGATCGATCTTCCTGGTTGTGCGGGCGGTGGCGGGCTGCTGTATGAACGAGATGGTGAGCAGCCAGACAGATTCCTGCTGCTGTACTTCACGCCTGATCACGGGCGCTTCGTGACGTTCGATACGTATGGCCGCATCGAACCTCTGATGGCATCGCAGACGTTCGCGGAAGTGGATGATGCGACTGATCCTTCGTCTGCGGCCACGCTCGCCTACTCGAATGGCGAGATGGTGATCATCTATCGCGCAGCGAGTGCCGATGTGCTTGAGCAGCTTCGCACGACGCTCGGGGCACCCTGATCGCATCCGCGCAGAACGCTCGCGCTTCCTACCATCGCCACGCCCCATGCCCGCAAAGCACGCAACCATCACGACACCGATCTACTACGTGAACGATCGTCCGCACATCGGGCATGCCTACACGACCACGCTGTGCGACGTGTGGGCACGCACTATGCGCTTGCGCGGACGCGGTGTGTTTTTCCTGACGGGAACGGATGAACACGGCTTGAAGGTCGAAAAGAGCGCGGCTGCACGGAGCATCACCCCGCGTGCCCTGGCTGATGAAAATGCGGCTGAGTTCAAGCGCGTGATGAGCCTCTTCGGATTGTCGAACGACGATTTCATCCGCACGACGGAACCGCGACATGAGCGTCAGGTGCAGGCGTTGGTGAAGCGACTTCACGAGAGCGGAAGCGTCTACCTCGGCACATTTGAGGGCTGGTATGACGAAGGACAAGAGGAGTACTACACCGAGACGAAGGCGAAGGAGTTGAACTATCAGAGCCCCGTGACTGGGCGCCCGCTCGTTCGAGCCACCGAGCAGAACTACTACTTTCGACTGAGTGCGTTCCAAGAGCGTCTGCAGCAGCACTTCGCCGACCACCCTCACTTCGTGCAGCCATCCGCGCGATTGAATGAGGTGCTCGGGCGGCTGCGAGAGGGCTTGCAGGATGTGCCGATGACGCGCACCAACTTCACCTGGGGTATCCCGTTCCCCGGCGATCCGCAGCATGTGATCTATGTCTGGATCGATGCGCTGTTCAACTACATCACTGCGCTCGGGCTCGGCGAACCCGACAGCGACACCGCACGCGAGCGCGCGGGTCACTGGCCCGCTGACTTCCATGTGATTGGCAAAGAAATCCTGTGGTTCCATGCCGTCATCTGGCCCGCACTGCTGATGGCACTTGAGATGCCGCTGCCGAAGCGGATCCACGCACACAGTTTCTGGATCGCAGAGGGCCAGAAGATGTCGAAGTCCCTTGGCAACTTCATCGACCTTGCGTCGATCGAGCGATACTTTGCGCACTACGGGCTGGATGCCTGGCGCTGGTACATGGCAACGCAGGGCCCGCTGACGACAACGGACGCGGACTTCAGCGCCAAGCACTTTCACGAGACCTACACGAACGACCTCGTCAATACAGTCGGCAATTGCGCAAGCCGCGTTGGCGCAATGATCGGCAAGTACTTCGGTGGAACGCTGCCTGAAGATGCGCAGTGCGGCGGTCCTTGGCCTGAGCGATGCGCGAATGCCGTGCGCCTGTGGTGCGATCACATGGATGCATTTGAACTCGCCGCTGCCGCGCGATGCGGCATCGATCTCCTTCGCCAGATCGACGGCATGATCAACGAAACGGAACCATTCAAGCTCGCGAAGGATCCTGCAAACTTGCCGCGGCTCGCGTCGATTCTCAACCAGTGCGCGCAGACGGTGCGCGTCGCGGGTGTTCTGCTCGAACCGTTCATGCCCTCCAAGATGACAGCCCTCGCCGATGGATTTGGGGGAGACGCATGTCGAGATGCACCTTGGGAGGCGCGGAGTGCCTACGGTCACATGCAGCCTGGTTGCGCGGTCGCGAAGCTCGCGCTTTTCCCGCGTGTCGATCCGATCGGCAAGACAACCACCGCTTGATGGTCATCTCCGAACAAACTGATCTGATCGGGCGCGCCTTTGCTGTCTCGCTTCGAACGCTGTGAACAACAACCAAGCCCGCTCATGCGGGCTTGGAAGTGGGTCCCAAGATGGGAGAAAATCTGTTTGAACGCTCAGTCGCGGCGGCGACGGCGACGAACGGCCAGTGTTCCCGCGAACGCAAGCAGTGCGGTGGCGCCAGGCGCTGGGACATATCGGATATCGATGCTGAGTGTGTCGAGCGCGATGTTGTTTGACACACTGCCGAGGTTCAACTCAAAGCGCGG
>JBJTUC010000044.1:0-49730 GCA_046080505.1 Planctomycetota bacterium | reverse complement strand
CGAGGAGATTCCGCTCCCGACTGCGCTTGCTCCGATGGGCGCCGAGGCGATCCGTGCGCTCTGGAAGCAGCGCCGAGACTTCTATGCGCAGGCGCACTTGTACGAGGACATTCGCATTCGTGTACATCGTGCGCTGTCGTGGATGGCGGCTGCGGAGTCACGTGGGCAGAACGAACGGGATACGCAGCTCCTCGAGTGGTGGGCGGCTGCTGGATCACTGTTTGCGCGTTGGAGCGCGGTACTGCACGCCCCGCTACCGATCCGTGAAGCGACGGATTCCTTCGCGAGGCAGGCGATTGAATGGGACCGCGATGGACTGCTGCGTGCGCTCTTGCCGACGCTGCGCGATCGCGCTGCCCCGATGTGGACGGATCCCTATCTCGCAGCGGCTCTCGGTATGTATGGAGCATCAGAGGCGGAGAACGCGGTGCCAACTGATCCGACTTCGTTCCTTGCTGGATCGCTCTGGCGCAGCGGGCTCACCGCACAGCAGTTGACCCTCGGCGCAGCAACCTATGGCGGCGCGCAGAATCGGATTGCGGTCGATCGCTCCGCGTGGCTTCTGCAGCAACTGCTGCCCGCACTCTTGCAAGTGATCATTGACCACGGGTATGTCGACGACTGGGGACCGCTGTGCTCGCCGCCACGCGAGTGAGAGCTGAGTTCAAAGTTCGCCAAGCAGCACAGCCAGCAGATCGATCGTCGCTTCGAGATCACCCTTGTCGATCATCTCCGTAACGGTGTGGATGTATCGAGTACCGGGCCCGAGCGCGATGCAACGCGCACCGCTGCCCGCCCGCTGGATCGCACCCGCATCTTGGCCGCCACGCGGAAGCACGGCGCGCTGGTGTGGAATGCGATGTCGACGCGCCAACGCAGAGCACTGGTTGACGAGTTCCGAGTCCGAGATCATCGACGAGTCCTGCACCATGAGCGCAACGCCAAGTCCCTGCTTGGTCACCCGCTGATTCTCGGGTACCCCGGGCGTATCGCATGCGAGGTTCACATCGAGACCGATTCCAACCTGCGCGCCCGCGGTGTTCGCGGCAACCTGAGCGCCGCGAAGTCCGACTTCCTCCTGCGTCGTGAACGCGACGATGATCTCGCACCGATGCCCGCCACGGCCACGCGCGATCTTGCGGATCGCCTCGATGGCGACGAACACGGCCATGCGATTGTCGAGCGCCTTGGATACCACCTTCGTCGGAGTTTCAAGGAATGGTTCATCCATCACCACCCAATCGCCGACCTGAACGCTCTTGCGCACATCGGCGGCATCCATGCCGAGGTCGATGAAGAACTCCTCGGTTCCAGGAACCTTGCTACGTTCTGCATCGCTTGAAATGTGAATCGGTTTCCCACCTGGGTTCAGTACTCCGCGGAAGTCGCCGCGTTCGGTCACGACGAGAACGCGTCGTGAAAAGAGATTGCGCGGATCGAAGCCGCCCGCAGGGTTCAGCCAGATGTTGCCCTGGTCATCGACGTGCCGAACATAGAAGCCGATCTCGTCCATGTGCGCCGCCACGAGCACACGCTGTGGCGTGGTGCCGCGCTTGGGGCGCGTCGGACGGCGCGTGCAGATGAGCGATCCCATCGCATCGACCTTTGTCGTGTCGAAGAGCCCGCGAATCTCCCGTTGCACGAGCGCGCGGACGCGCTCCTCATGTCCAGGAACGCCAGGGGTCTCACACAGCCGCTTGAGCAGGTCGATCTTCATGCCGCGAGTCTATGATTTCCCCGTGAGTGCGCCGTCCTTTCTCGTCGAGTCTCCGCTGCGAAGTCGCCATGATGCGGTCGCCGCGCGGGAGACTGGGCGGCGTACTGCCGCCGTGAACGCAGCGCGCGGCGAGGGTGCGGCGGCGCGAAGTTCGAGCACCGCATGGATTGCGTGGGGCAGTGCGGCTGAAGTGCTCGCGGTGTGCGACAGCGTGGAGACCGAGTACGCGGCGATCCGTCGTGGTGCTGCGATCTTTGACCTGCCGCAGCGTGGAACGATCGAAGTGCGCGGAGCGGAACGCATCGACTTTCTGCAGCGCATGATCACGCAGGATGTCCGTGCACTTCAACCCGGTCGAAGCGTGCGTTCATTCTGGCTCAATCGAAAGGGGCGTATCGAAGCGGACATGCTGCTCTCGGCTGCATCCGACCGCATCATCATCGATCTTCCGAGGGCTGTCGCAGCCACGACGGTTACCTCGCTCAGCGCATTCCTGTTCAGCGAAGATGTTCAGATCGTGGATGCCAGTCCGTCGCTGTACCGAATCGCAGTCCATGGGCCGCAGGCGCTCGCGTTGCTCGCAGACTGCGCAGTCGATGCCGCTTCGCTCGAAAAGCTCGCGTGCGATGGCGCATGCGCGGAGGCGAAGATCGCGGGTGTCCCTGCGGTACTGACGCGATGTGACACGCTCGGCACCGTTGGTATCGAACTGTCACTTGCAGCGTCAGATGCGCCGCGTGTGTGGGATGCGTGGACGAGCCTCCATGATGTCGCTGCAGGTGGCGTCCCCCGCGCACGCGTTGGCGGGTGGCTCGCGATGAATATCGCACGCATCGAGGCGGGCGAGCCGATGTTCGAGATCGACTTTGGCTGCGCAGCGCTTCCGCACGAGACGGGCGTGATCGCATCTCGTGTGTCCATGACCAAGGGCTGCTACCTCGGGCAGGAAGTGGTCGCACGAATGCAGAGCCTTGGAAAGCCGAAGCAAGTCGTGTGTGCGCTCCGAGTGGACGAGGGAGCGTTTCCCGTGGAGGGATCGCAGCTGTTCGTTCCAAGTGCGGATGGAGGTGTCGGTGATGAGATCGGCGTCATCACGAGCAGCACGGTGAGTCCCATGCTCGGCTCCGCCGTGATCGGGTTTGCGACGATTCGGCAGGCATACACAGCTCCCGACACGAGACTCTGCACGCTCTGTGATGGTCAGTTGCTGCACGCCACAGTGCAGGCATCGCTGCGTTCCCTCCCCGTGGTAGGCGCAGGAAGCGCAGCATGATGCGGATCGCCGCCGTGCAGTCGGAGAGTGGCAGTGCGCTTCCGGTCATTCCCGATGAGTGGGCGATCACGCCGGATGTGATGCTGTTCGCCGCGGCAGCCGTGCTCACACTCGCCGTCAGCGCCTTCGCGGTCTGGCTGTTCCGTCGGGCGGCGCGCGAGGAGCGACGCTCGTGAACGGCGTGCGTATCACTGAAGTTGGACCGCGCGACGGACTGCAGCATGAAAAGGTGCGAGTTTCGACCGATACGAAAGTGGCCTTCATCGACATGTTGAGTGACTGTGGCGTGGATGAGATTGAAGTCTCATCCTTCGTGCCCGCCAAGTGGATTCCACAGTTGGAAGATGCGAGCGAAGTGTTCGCTCGCATTCGCCGCACGCCGGGCGTGCTGTACTCGGCGCTGGTGCCCAATGAACGCGGCCTCGATGCGGCGCTCGCCGCGAATGCAGACAAGATTTCCGTCTTTGTTTCGGCGACCGAGGGGTTCAGTCAGCGAAACACGGCGGGAACGATCGCGGAAGTTCTGCTGCGCATTCAGCCCGTTGTTCGGCGTGCGCGCGAGGCGCGCCGCTTGGTGCGCGGCTACATCAGTTGTGTGGTGCGCTGTCCGTACGACGGTCCGGTACATCCCGACAAGGTGGCAAGCGTCGCTTCGCGGTTGTTGGAAATGGGTGTTGACGAGATCGACCTTGGCGACACGATTGGTGCTGCGGACAGTGCGGCGATCGACGCGCTCTACGAGGGGCTCGCGGGCGTAGTGTCGGCGGACGCAAGCACGCTGCACTTGCACGACACATCGGGACGCGCCGCTGAGTGCGCCGTGCGCGCCGCACAGATTGGCGTTCGATCCTTTGACGCGAGCGCAGGTGGACTCGGTGGTTGCCCCTATGCGCCTGGATCTGCCGGAAATGTCGCAACGGAAACCCTCGTGGATGTGCTCGCCGCGCGCGGATTCGCACCACGCGCGCGGGCGGATCGACTCCGTGCCGCAGGGCAGTGGATGCGCGGCGCGATCGCATCGTGCCCGCCCTAGCGAGCCGCGATATCGGACGCCGCGTGAAGGGATGGCATCGAACGGTCATGCGAGGTATCCTTTGCGAATCGCCGCTCACGGTCGTTCCGTGAGCCCCGACGCTCGTCGGGTCCATGGCGAAGGTCCGAGCGTCCGTCACTCGACGCGCGAGATCTGATTCAGGGTGACATCGGACGACGAGGCGCGTGCGCGCTTCGCAACGCAAGGATTCCAGCATGAGCCAGTTTCAGGCACCTCCCGTTCCAGTCATTCGCCGCCAGAAGGATGCGAAGGGTCGCTCCTTCATCGATTACAAGCAGGTGGAGGAACTCCGCCGCGCCATGACGCAGAACGGCAAGATGCTCTCGCGAAAGCGCATGAACATGTCAGCCGGGGATCAGTCTCAGTTGGGCCAGGCCATCAAGCGCGCACGCTTCATGGCGCTGCTGCCCTTCACGAACGCCGCGAACTGACGCTCGACCAGAGCCACCGCATCGCTTGAACGCCCGCCGTCCACTGCGCAATGGCAGTGCGCGGTTCCTCTGCGGTACGCCGAAGCAGTGCGGTCACGGTCTGCAACATCCATTTGGAACGCAGGCGTCGAAGGCCATGATCGAGCGGATGCACGCGCAACCCACGCAGCAAGGCAGCCCGCGCGAGCCGAAGTTGTCCGCGTCGTAGCGCATCGAGCGCAATATTGTGCAACGTGATCGCATCGGCACGATCGAGTCGCAGCGCTTGTCTCGCCGCGCGCCGTGCGCCGCGCGGCTCATGAGACTCGAACAGGGCTCGAGCGAGCCGCTGGCGGATCTGCAGATGCCGGGGGAACGCCCGCGCCGCCGCGCGCAGGATGACCGCCGCCGTCCGTGGTTCGCCGCACTCGATCGCGGTTCCTGCTGCACCGAGCGCGATCACCGCATCTTGAAGCACGAACGAATCCGCAGGCACCGAGCCCTTGCCGAAAAGTTCGCGCAGTCGGCGCGCGGCCTCCTCGCGCCGGCCGAGCTTTGCAAGGACTTCGATCAGACGAAGGCGGATCGACTGATCCTGCGAGCCAAGCGACAGCACGAGGGTGTAGGTCGCGCGCGCATCCTCAAGTTTGCCGCCGCGAAGCGCGATGTCGCCGATCGCCACATGTGCGCCATGGTTGGCGGGCTCGAGTTCGAGAATGCGTCGATACTTTTCCTCCGCCTCGTTCACTCGACCGAGTGACTCGAGCGCGCGACCGAGCGTGAGCAAAGCCGCCGTGTCGCCCGGCTGCTCTCGAAGCGCCTGCATCAGCACTTGAAGCGAACTCTCCGCCTGACCGCTTCGAAGCAGCGCGGCACCCAGGCGCGCCTTCACCGCGGGAAGGCGTGGAGCCTGAGAAATCGCCTCGCGATAGCACCAGATGGCGCGTTCAAGTTTGCCCGCTCGTGCGAGCACATTCGCCATCTCTGCGAGACATACGGGCATTTCCTTCAGCGTGTGCTGCGCGATGTAATACACGGACTCCGCGTCCTCGACGCGCCCAAGCATCCCAAGCGCATGGATACGCAGTGCGTAGGCGGGCTCGATATTGCGATCGATGCGGATCGCTCGCTCACAGAACTTCAAGGCGCGTTCAAAGTGCCCCGCACGGATCGATCCCTGCGCCGCACCAACGAGCGATGCGACATGGTTGGGCACCAGCTCAAGCGCCCGTTCGTACGACGCAAGTGCATCGGCATGTCGACCAAGGGCATCAAGCGTGACGGCAAGGTTGTGGTGCCAATCACCGCGCTCCGGCTCCGCTGCAATGGCGCGCCGAAGTTCCTGCGCCGCTTCATCCAACTTCCCCGCCTGAAAGAGACCACGGGCGCGTTCCACGCGCTGCTCTGCGCTGGGGAATTTGTCTTCGTCTTCAGACACCGACGAGAGTGTAGCCCGTCACTGTCCTTTGTCGCCCGAAAGTGCAGAAAAGCCCCGCAACAGTCAATCGTGCCGTGGGATCGAAGGTCAATACACCTCAAGCATGCAGCGATGGGTTGGACGAACGCGCCTCTTGACCTGCTCCTCCGTCCACTCGGCGGGGTCGATCGCCGCGATGTCATCGTGCACGGTGAGATAACCGCTACCAAGACCTGAAGTGGCAAGCGTGCGAAAGATCCCCACTTGCATCCCCGCAAGACCGCACGCATAGATCAGGCAGCGACTCGAATCGAGAAGCGGACGGAGTGACTCGATGCGAGTATCGATGAAGTGATGCACATGAGGTCCAAGGCCTGGCGCGGGCAGCGGCTCACGGCTGATGACAGGGTGATAAGAGAAGTTGGGGTGACGCTGCGCAAGTTCGCACAGCCAACGGTCGTACAGGAGATCGGTGCGGTAGGGCACACCCATCACCAGATGGATGCGGCTTTGACAGGGTCCCGTCCACCGTTCACGCGCTGGCGTTCCTGCAGGTGGCCCAACCAGCATTTCATGAAGCATGCCACGGAATGGGGCGATGCCGGTCCCTGTTGCGACAAACAGATAGTCGTGCGCGGCGCGATCGACTGGAAGCAGAAAGCGCTTGCCATTCGGTCCAGATACGGGAATCTCGGCGCCAACACCCTGATCCGAAAGCCAGTTGCTGCATGCGCCAAGAATCAGCGGGTGTCCGTCACCCCTCGAGGGGTCGTCTTCATCGGCGCGCTCTTCGATCGATCTCTTGCATGTTGTGGAGATCACCCGACCATGCCCATCCTCGCCGTAACTGGGGCTTGCCAGTGAGTACAGGCGAACTTTGTGCGGGCGTCCCTTGCTGTCGGTACCGGGAACACATACGCCAAAGGACTGTCCCGCAAGGCACTGGCCCTCGAGCGGTGTTCCAGACACATCGATGGTGATATGCCGAACGAAACTCGCGGATTTGCCGCGGATACACGACTCGCTCGAAACAATTCGTCCGATTGCTGGGCTGCCAGGAGCCACCAGATGCATGCGCGCCTCGGGGAGTGCTGGATCGTTGAGATGCACCGTCATGATGTCATCCTAGGGAGGGAGGGCGCAAGCGCACAGGGGGATCGAGCAGCGCGGGGAGAAAATGTGCGCTGCGCTTGGTAGGACAGCCGACACTCTTCGGTACGCCACGGTGCGTTTGTGCCCGTGGTCCTCCATCGTGGCCTGCCGTGCGCCATGGCGGAGGTGTTGGACATTGCACTCGGCGGTCAAGGAGGATCGCATGGACAAGTTCCGAATCCAAGGCGGGTACCGACTTTCAGGCAGGATCCGAGTCGAGGGAGCGAAGAACGCGGCACTGCCGCTCATGGCCGCTTCGCTCCTGACCGACGGCGAGGTGGTGCTCGACAACATCGCCAGTCTCGCGGATATCAAGAGCCTGCAAAAGTTGTTGAAGACGCTCGGTGTGGATGTTCGAGTCAGCGACTCGTCCATCTCTCTGCAGACGAAGGATCCAAACGCCATCGAGGCGCCCTACGAACTCGTTCGCACGATGCGTGCGTCGATCTGTGTGCTTGGTCCGATGCTCGCGCGCCGAAAGCGCGCGGTGATTTCGATGCCAGGGGGCTGCGCGTTTGGCGATCGCCCCGTCGACCTGCACCTGCGTGGGATGGAAAAGCTCGGTGCGCGCATCGAGATGCGAGGCGGCTACATCCATGCGTCTTGTGATCGACTGCAGGGTGCAACGGTCTTCCTAGGTGGCCCTTATGGATCGACTGTGCTCGGTACGGCCAATGTGATGAGCGCTGCGACGCTGGCAAAGGGACGGACGGTGATCGAGAGTGCCGCGTGCGAGCCAGAGATCGTGGATCTCGCTGATCTTCTGAATGCCATGGGCGCAAAGATTCGTGGGGCAGGTGGTCCGCGCATCATCATTGATGGAGTCGATGAACTCGGCGGGGCAAAGCACTCGGTGATGCCAGACCGCATCGTGGCAGGCACCTATGCGATCGCTTCGGCGATCACCAACGGAGAGATCATCATCGATGATTTCCCCTATGACGCGCTGCTTGCAGTAGTGGATCGACTCTCTCTGATCGGCGTGCATGTTCACAAGATCGAGCCCGATGCAGATGATCGCCGCTGTACGGTGCGTGTGACGAGCGAGCGGCAGCTTCGGCCCACCGTCATCACGACCCAGCCGCACCCTGGATTCCCGACGGATCTACAAGCGCAGTTCATGGCATTGCTGTGCTTCGCGGCTGGCAACTCGGTGATCACCGAAAAGATCTATCCCGAGCGATTCCTGCATGTTCCCGAACTTTCTCGAATGGGCGCGCAGTTGTTGCGTCACGGACCGACGGTCGTGATCACTGGCGGCAATCGGCTGATTGGCGCTGAAGTGATGGCGAGCGATCTGCGCGCATCGGCGAGTCTCGTGCTCGCTGGACTCGCTGCGGAGGGCGAGACGGTCATCAACCGCGTGTACCACCTCGATCGTGGTTACAAGCGGATGGAAGAGACGCTGCGCTTTCTCGGTGCGCGCATCGAGCGCTTCGAAGAATCACCTGCGCCCGTGCAGACGGGCGCGGGCATGGCGGCGGGTGCTACACAGTCCATGCAGGAAGACGGCTGACGCGATCGCGACGTTGAGGCTCGGCCGGTCGCCCTCGTGCAGCAGTCCGCCGCTGTCGCGCATTGGAATACATGCGGTCACATCGCAGAGTGACTGCAGGGCAGTTGGAACGCCGCTGCCCTCCGCGCCAAGTACAACGATTCGTCGTGCGGCCGACTCGATCTTTGGGAGCAGCAGCGCTTCGTCGATCGGCAGGGCACTTGGCGTGTCTTCCGCCGCGATCAGTGCAAAACCGCTCTTTCGAAGTGAGCGAAGGTCCGATTCGAGGTTTGCGGTTTCAGCCCAAGGCACGCTGAAAACACGACCGGACGAAACGCGGATCGCCTTGCGGTGCAGCGGATCCGATGAGCCATCACCGAGGAGGACGCCGACGCCGCCGAACGAACCAGCACTACGAAAGAGCCCGCCAATGTTGTCGGTGTGCACTACGCCGCATGTGGCGATGAGATCCGCACCCGCAGGCAGCGCTTGCAGGAGTGTGGTGATTGACGCATCCACGGGGCGAACACCAAGCGCAAGCGCTCCCTGATGCATGCGATAGCCCGCGAGTTCACTGAGCAAGTGCTCCTCGGCAAGAAAGATGGTCAGTGGATCGTGCGCAGTGCATGCGGATGGAAGTGCATCGATCAGCGGACGCAGGAAGGCAGCCGTTTCAGGCGACAGCAGCAGCGAGTCGAGGTGAACGCGCGGAGCACAGGGAACGCCCTGTGCGCTGGCGATCAGGGCATGCAGAAATCGGTGAACAATGCGGGGACTCTCGACGCAGAAAAGTCCGTCACGCCCACGCAGATCCGCGTCGCGGACATCACGGAATGCAGCGATTCGTGGATCGGCACGATCGTTGATGCGCTGCTCGAGCAGCGTTGCCACTCACTCCTCCGGTCTGCCGAGGAGCTCGTTCAGCAGTTCCTGCCCAGCGGACTTCTGCTTCGCAGCCGCCGCTTCCATCCAGCGCTGCATCAGCGCAACCAGTTCGGGATACCGCTCAACGAGCGCGGGGTCTTGCTTCAAGAGTTCCTGTGCGAAACTGACGGAGAGGGAAAGTTCGCCCGTGGAACGCACCACTTCGTGCGCCGCCTTCAAAAAACGCGCACGTTCGCTCTTGTCCGCGAATGCGCCACCGAGCAGCGTCCACGGCATCAATGTGATCTCACGGGTGGTGCGCGCGAGTTGATCGCCCGTCATTTGCAGGTCGGCGTTTGCATTCCCAGCCATGCCCTTGCTGTCATTCCAAATCGCCATCACCACAGCCGCATCAGCCTCAATGATCGCGAATTCGCGCTTGATACGTGCGATCAAGTCTGAAAGTGGAGGCTCCACCTCCTCACTCCACTTCTTTCGAAGCGCGGTGAGTTGTGTGCCACTGCTGTCGAGCTGCGCACGGATGCGTTCGATGGCCGGTTCGAGCCGCGCCAAATCCAGTTGGCTTCCCTTGTCAAACATGCCCTCGATCTCCGCCCATCGCGCTCGCGCAGCATCCCATCCATCGAGCAGCGCATTGCCCTGTGCCGACCACGCTTGCCAATCGCTGCGTCCATCGCGCCAGACGCTCTGCGTGGCAGCGGTGATGGGGCTCCAACGACTTGCGAAGTCATCCTTCATCGCACCAAGATCAAGTGCGTTGAAGTGAGCGAGAGCCACCTCGAGCTGTTCTGCGCGAGTCTGTCCAAAGATGGAGGCCAACAATCCCTGCTCAGGTGCCAGGTGGAGGTCATCATCGGGATCGTGGGGACCAAACCGCATGTCGCCTGATCTGGGCGGCAGGTTCAGTACAAGCGTTGCGTGGCCACCAAGCGGGTCGGTACGCACTCGAACCTGCGTTGTTCGTGGGATATAGGACTTGGCATCGATTGAAGCCGTCAGCAAAAAGTCCTTGGCCGCACCGTCTGTGGTGCTCTTCGTCATCTCGATGGCGACACTATCGACGCGTCCAATAGTGAGCCCTGCCATCTCGATCGGCGAACCGCCCGAGATCCCTTGCAGACCGATCGAAAGCGGAAAGCGCACCTTGACAATCATCATCTTCGGTCCAAAAATCTTTGGTGTCTGAGTGATGAGTGCGAACACCACGCCGACCGCAGCGATGACGGCAACACCAAGCCGCACTTCCTGCACCCGTGTCCACGGACGCGCCACAGATCACCTCGCCTTGGACTCGCCTGCTGGCGCCGGCGCCATCAGCACGCTGTTGAGTTGCTGCTGCGCCTGCTCATACTTGGCGAGCGCATCGGTGACCATCATTTGCACTGACTCTCTGAACTTCGCATCGGTTTCATAGCGACCTGGGTCGCGTTCTACAACAAGTCGGAGCGATTCGCCCGCCGCGCGAAGGTCGCCTGCAGCGAGTACGAAGCTGCGTGCGGCTTCGTAGAGATTCTCGTGTGCCACTTGGTCACTGTTGGGCTGATAGAGAATCTTCCACGGGCTTCTGCGAATCTCCATCGAAGCGAGCTTCAATTGCGCCGCGGTGGTGCGAAGGTTGGAGAGCATTTCGGAGATATCTGGGGAACGCTGCAGCAGAAGGTCATGCACAATGTCGATCGATTTCCCGAATCCATCCACCGCGGATTCCGCCTTTCGGAGGGAACTGTCCGCAAGAGGAACGGTTTCTGTATTGATGTGCTTCAGCGCGTCGTTGGCCGTGGCGCTCGCCGAATCAAGATTCGCGATCGTCGTATCGATCTTCGGTGCGTTGCGCTGCAGCATGCCCTGCACATCGCCCATGGAAGTGTCCAGCTTCCCCATCGCGCCTTGCGCCGATGTCAGCGCGCCACCAATCTTCCCACGCCACTCGCTATAGTCCGTTCGCAGATCTGCAGCGATGGTGCCCGCATTGTCGAGCATTGGCACCACCTTCGCGTCATAGTCCTTGGGCAGGCGTGCAAGAAGATCTCCGAAGTCCACAAGGTCCTGAATGAGCTGGTCCGCCTTGGTTGCGTTGTACGGTCCAAGGATTGCGGCAAGCACGCCACTGCTTGGCATCGCGGTGATCAGGAAGTCGCTGCCCGGCTCGATCAGCGGCTTCTCCCCGCCGAGGGAGGTGAAGTTGAGCGTTGCGGTTGAGCCGAGCAGTGTCATGATGCGCAGCACCGACGCATCCTCATACACCTGAAGGCTCTTGTCGAGGTTGATGACAACATGGAGCTCAACCAGTTCGCCGTCCTCACCAAGCTTAGGGATGATCGACTCGACCTTCCCGCGCGAGAGCCCGCCCACCTGCACATCCGAGCCCTTTGCCAGACCCGTGATGCCGTCCGTCACGCTGAAACGCACCGTGTACTGACTGTTGGAGGTGAAGAGGTCGAGCTTGGCGATGATGATCCAAACGAAGAAAAACAGCACGACTCCACTGAGGACAAAGAACCCGGTCTTGATGGCTGCGCCTTGCATGGGCAGGAAGGGTAACCGATGGATAGGTCCCCGCGGGAGAGTCTGGCAAGGTCACTGAACCTGGGGAGGCGAGGGCGCGGAGGGTGTTCAGGTGCCGACGAGGGCTTCGTTGGTCGGGCTTCGCTTCAGCGCAGCGAGCAGCTGTTCGATTTGAACGGGCGGCGGCATGGTCATCAGCCGACGCCGAAGCGCGGTCACCGTTTTCAGTTCGCGTTCACTCATGAGCAGATGCTCTTTGCGCGTTCCGCTTGCCGCAAGATTGATGGCAGGGAACAGGCGCCTCTCCGCGATCGTTCGATCGAGGATCAGTTCCATGTTGCCAGTGCCCTTGAACTCCTCGAAGATGATCTGATCGGCGCGGCTGCCCGTGTCAACGAGGCAACTGGCGATGATGGTCAGCGATCCACCCTGCTCCGCGCGCCGCGCCGCACCAAAAAGTTGCTTCGGCACTTCGAGTGCCTTCGAGTCAAGACCGCCCGACATGGTTCGTCCGCTCGATCCGTATCGGCGCGAATTGTTGAACGCCCGCCCAAGTCGCGTGAGCGAATCGAGCAGCACCACGACATCGCGTCCTGCTTCGACCATGCGGCGAGCGCGTTCGATCGCGAGGATGCCGAGCGCGGTGTGGCGTTCCGTGTCCTGATCGTTGCTGGAGGCGAGCACCTGTGCGGGCACATTCCGCTTGAAGTCTGTGACCTCCTCGGGGCGCTCGTCGATCAGCAGAGCCACGAGTTCCACTTGGGGGTGATTTCGCTTGATGCCGTACGCGAGATTCTGCAGCAAGATGGTCTTACCCGCCTTCGGCGGCGCAACGATCAGCCCGCGAGTGCCGAACCCGATGGGGCAGAACAGGTCGATCAGTCGGCACGCGGGCGGGCAGTCTGGGTACTCAAGAGTCATCCGCGGAGCCGGGTCGAGCGCCGTGAGTTCGGAAAACGGCGTTCGTTTCGCGAAGACTTCTGGGTCGAGCCCCTCAACTTCCACGATGCGTTCAACCTGATTGCGGCGACGGCGTCCACGGCGTGTACGGACTTCAACCTCGCTCACCTCTGCGACCACACTCGAGCATGTGCGCAAAGAGAGTCGGCTTGCAAGGCTGGGCTCAACGATCGGATCGTCGGGAGCAGCGATCAAGCCATCCTGGAATTGTCTGATTCGACCCTCGGGCCCTGGGGCCATCTCGAGGATCCCTCGAACAGTCGTCATGCATTCGTCGGCGGGGCAGAACACGCCTTTCCGCTCGACCGAGCAAGTATGGCAGGTGCCGCACAAGATGTCAAGGCGAATCGGAATCGAGTGGCATGGCGCAGCGGCTCGCAGCAACATGTGCGGCAAGTCTGGCGTTGGCCTTCAGCAGCGCGAGATTCGCTTCGACCATCGTTGATCCTTCCTCGCACTGCGCGAGCCATGCAAGCAGAAACGGCGTCAACGCTGCACCGCGCACATTCTTCGCGCTTGCCTGCTCAAGCGCGCGCGCAAGGTGCCGCTCGGTCGACTCGGCATCCACGGCGAACGCTTCAGGGCATGGCTGCATCACAAGGACGCCAGATGTCGGCTGCAACTGCCAATGCGCGTGGGCAATGCGTGCAACCTCCGCAGCGCTGTCCGCCTTGTGGTGCAGGCGAAGCGAGTTGTCGGGTTTTACGGTGAAACGCGGCAGGAAATCCGTCTCGAATCCGATCGTCGGAACACCGAGGGTTTCGAGTGCTTCAAGCGTCGCTGGCAGATCGAGCAGGATCTTCGCGCCCGAGCACACGACCACCACAGGCGAGTGTGCCAGTGCGAACATGTCCGACGACATGTCCAAAGAGACAGTCCAGCCGCGGTGAACGCCACCAATGCCACCGGTTGCGAACACTCGGATGCCCGCACGACCCGCGATGGTCGTCGTCGCTGCAACCGTCGTGCCACCCGTTTGCCGCTTCACGACCGAGACCCCAAGATCACGCACCGACAACTTCATCGGCTTCGGTTCGCCTGCGAGCCGTTCCAACTGTTCCGCAGAAAGCCCGACGCAGATCTTGCCATCGATGACTGCGATGGTCGCGGGCACGGCGCCCTCACTGCGCACAACGCTCTCCATCGAGCGAGCTGCCGAAAGATTCGCTGGGATGCCGCATTGCCACTCAGGAACCGCCTGTTGGAACTTTGCGGACATCTCGCGCGGCTCACGCGGCAGCCCATGGGTCACGACCGTCGACTCCAACGCGACAACGGGGCGTCCCTTCGCGATCGCATCGGCGACTTCGCTCGAGAACTCCAACTTCTGGTTCTGATTGACCATGAGCTAGCGACGCCGCGTCGACAGGCGTCCGCCAAGTCGTCGCGGGGGCGGCTGCGTCGGCACCAATCCCCCCGGGAACGCCGCAGCATTCGAGGCGTCTGGTTGGTTGGCAAGCGGATCACGCGACTTGCTCTCCATCGATGCCTGCTTGCGCTGTGAGTCCAACTCGCGCTGTGCTCGTATGTCGCTTGGCACGGGGCCCGCCTCAAAATCGTCGTAACTCGCCACGGGGATCTCGATATTGGCGAGGCTCTCGATCGCCGTCAGCAGTTCGCCCTGATCGGGGCACACAAAGGACCATGCCACACCGTTTCGTCCCGCGCGCGCCGTGCGGCCGATGCGGTGCACATAGACCTCGGGATCCTCGGGGAGGTCGTAGTTGACGACATGCGAGATGTCATCCACATCAAGCCCGCGAGATGCGAGATCACTCGCCACGAGCACAGACAGTTGCCCCTCGCGCAGCTTCGTCATCACTTTGTCGCGCTTGGTCTGATACATGTCCCCGTGCATCTGCTGTGCATCGATGCCGTTCTTCGCAAGGAATGCGGTGACATCGTCGACCGTGCGCTTCATGCGGCAGAACACAAGTGTGAGCGCGGGCTCTTCCTTGCGCAGCAGGTGCAGCAGCAGGCGTCGCTTGTCCCAGCGCTCGACAGCGAAGTAGGACTGGCGAATCTGCGAGACAGTGAGGCTTGCGGCGACGGTGACGATCTTCTCGGGATCTCGGAGATACTGCCTCGCGAGCTTTTCAATCTCTGGCGAGATCGTCGCAGAAACGAACACGGTCTGCGGATGCTGCTTCATCGAACCGAGGATGCGCCGGATGTCCTCACGGAAACCGATGTCGAGCATTCGGTCGACTTCATCGAGCACCGCGTAGCGGACGCCGTCGTAGGGCAGCAGTCCGCGCTGATGCATGTCCATCACGCGGCCGGGCGTTCCCACGATGATGGCAGGTTTCCGCTGCAACTTCTGTGCTTGGCTGCTGATTGCCTGCCCGCCATAGACCGCCGCAACATGATGACCGCTGTGACGCGCGAAATCATGGATTTCCTTGGCGACTTGGATCGCCAGTTCGCGCGTGGGAACGAGCACCAGCACTGCGATCGGCGCATCCTTGGGAATGATCTGCAGGGCGGGCAGCCCGAATGCCGCCGTCTTTCCAGTGCCTGTCTTGGCTTGCCCGAGGCAGTCCTTGCCTGAGAGCACCACCGGGATGAGTTGCGCTTGAATGTGGGTGGGGTGTTCGAATCCGCGGTCTGTGAGCGCCTGACAGATGTCCGCCGACAGCCCAAGCGAGCTGAAGGTGCGGTCTTGCGCAAAGATGTCTTTGGAACGCCCAGCGCCCCGACTGGGCTCCTTCATGTCCTCATTCACGATCCTTCATGGTAGCCGAATCGGGCAGCCGATACAAACGCACGGAGCGCATGGATGCGAGCCAACAGTTCACTCTTCATTGACCTTGCGGCGCTCGACCGCAACACCACTGCGATTCGCCGTGCGATCGGTCCAGGCTGCCGTATGTGCGCGGTCGTGAAGGCGGATGCATACGGGCTTGGTGCAACGCGCATCGCACGGCAGCTTGAGGAGAGCGGGGCGGATATGTTGGCTGTGTACTCCATCGCTCAGGCGGAAGCGATCGCTCAGGTTGGGGTGACGCTGCCACAACTCGTGCTGATGCCTGAGCGTGACATGGAAGTGGGCAGCAACGCCCATCGCATGCTGCTTGCGGGGCGACTGGCTCTGACGATTCACGGTTCCTCCCACGCTCGTGAGGTGGCGGATCTGGCGGAACGCCTCGGTGGGGTCACGATCCCCGTTCATCTGGAGATCGACACGGGCATGTCGCGTGGCGGTGCCGCTGCCGAGGATGCGGCGCGCGCGCTCGCGTGCATTTCAGACGCTCGTTATCTGCGGCTGGCGGGAGTGTTCACTCACTTCACGGATAGCGCCGGCGAGAGCGGGCTGTCCCTGAGGCAAGACGCGCAGCTGGAGCAGTTTCTTCGCGATCATGCTGCGGAACTTCGGGCTGACACATTGGTGCACGCTTCCAACTCGCACGCGGCGCTCGCGGATGCGCGGCTCCATCACGGCATGGTTCGCGTGGGACTCGCGTGGACAGGACTTGCGCAGTCGCGCGCGAGCGATGGATGTCCGATACCGCTCGAGCCGATTGTTCGCTGGGAATCCCAAGTCGTTCTGACGAAGGAGATCGAGGCAGGGGCGTCGGTGGGATATGGATCGCGGTGGACGGCGCCTCGTCGGACGCGACTGGGACTTGTCCCCGTCGGTTACTTCGACGGGTATCCAATGTCGCCCGATGGACGGACGCGCAGCGTTCGTGTGCTGGCGGAAACGCCTGCGGGGCCGACCGCGCACTCGGTCGCGGTTGTGGGTGCAGTGAACATGGACCAGATTGTGATCGATCTCACGGAAGTCCCCGCGGTGCTTGCCTATGCAAGCGGGTTCGTCGGCATGCGAGTGGAGGTCTACGGCAGCGATCCTGCCGCCGCAAACTTTCTGCCCACCGTTGCGGAGGCATCAGGAACGCATTCCTACGACTTGCTGTGCCGCATCAGTCCGCGCATCCCGCGCGTGCATGTCGGAGGCAGTGCGATCGATCGAACGATCGCGGAGCCGATCGTTTCGCGCCTCTCGCATGGTGCGATGAGTGCGTGACGCGATCTAGTCTGCTGGCATGGGCCGGCGCAGTTCATTTTCCCTCTCGTGTGCAGCGAGCCTTGCGGCGCAACTCGCGTTCGTCCCCGCGGAGACTGCGCGGCGACAGATCACGGCGGTGCGAGTGCTGCTTCCGCAGTTGGCGCCTGGTGCACTGGTGGAGTGGGGCGGCGTGGTGAAGCGCATCACAGGATTTCAGGTGGAGGGTGAAGAGCGTGGGCTGCAGGTCGTCGGCATGGCGTTGCGGCGAGACCTCTGCGAACTTGCGCTGCGCTTGAGCGCGCGTGCTCCAGAACTGCCGGGTACAGCGATGAACCTGCGACAGTTTGTGCGGGAGACTGGCGTGAGTGTGCGAACGGTCCACCGTTGGCGAAGACTTGGGCTGCCCGCGTGCTGGATGCGCAGAAGGAAAGCCGTCTTGTCCACGACGGAGTTAGCGTTTCGCCGTTCAGATTGGGAGGCGTTTCGCGCGGGTGTGCTCGGTGGCGCGCAGGCATCACGCGCAAGAGTTCGCGGAGCGAAGGATTCGCGGGGCCCCGCGGCTTCGCGGTCGAAGCGCCAGCAGCGCGGTCGGAACACGCGGCGCGTTCTCGCCGCGGCTCGACTGGGCGTGGGTGCGGCGTGGTTGTCGCGCGATCTTGGCTGCAGCAGACTCGCGGCGGATCGGCTGCTGCTCGGTGAACGCGCCGGACTGCTCCTTCGCCTCGCCACCGAGTGGTTGCCGCCGCGGTCCGCGATTCCGTCCACCTTTCGGCGAGAGGACGCGTCCGCAGTGATTCTTGGCGGGGTGAGCGTTCAGTTGGGCATGCTGCCTGCTGCGCACCTTCGGCGGATGTCCCACTGGTGCAGCATGTTGCGTGAAGCGCGCGCCGCGGACGCGCAGCGACAGACCGCGGCTCACGAGTCTGCGCGGATGATCGCCGTTCGCTTTCTCCTCTGGCGCGCGGGAGAGGGGGTTCGTCGGCTTGACTCGCGGCGTCCCTCCGCAAAGTCGCTTGATCGCATCGAAACGGACTTGCGTTGGGCACGATTGCTGCTTCGCACGCTGCTCACCGAGTCGATCCCTGAGTTGGCGAAGCGGCTCAAGCCCGCGCTCGGTGCGCGGCTGGAGAACGATGCCGTCGCAGCAACAGTGCTTTCCTGGAGCGCGAAGTCATTGGAGTCCGTGGTGCTGCAATCGGATCCGCAGAAGATTGCCGATGGTCGCATGCGCGTCGGTGCGGCAGTGGCGCTCGCGGTGGAGCGCCGTCTCGCTGCCGCGGAGGTGGACTCGCCTCGCGGGAACGCGCCGCACCGCGCGGATGTTCCGCTGCGCGAGCCAGTCGATCACGCGCTGGTGTGGGCGGAGATCGGCGCATCGACATCACAGGTCGCCGCTGCACTGCTTCGCCGTACGGCACCCGACGATGAGCGCGGGCAGCGTTGCTGCGAGTGCTGGCTCGAGCGGGCGGGCTGGGATGGAACGATGCCGCGGACGATGCAAGAGATCGCGGAGCGCAGGCGTGTGAAGCCCGAGCAGATCGCACGCTGGTGCAGCGAGTTGAATCAGCGCTTCGAGAACTGGAAGCGACGACGCGCGCCAGCCTGACCGTACTTCTTGCGCTCCACTTTGCGCGAATCACGCGTCAGGTAGGAGCCAGAGCGAAGCACTGGTTCGAGAGCCTGGTCGTACGCGAAGAGAGAGCGGGCGAGCCCCATCACGACGGCGCCAGCCTGGCCCGTGAATCCGCCACCTGCGACGGTGACGGCCACATCCATCTTGCCCTTCAGCGAGCACTTTTCGATCAGTCCAAGCAGTGCGCGCTGATCTCGGTCCTCGACGAAGAACTCCTCCATCGGACGCTCGTTCACCAGGAAATTTCCTGCACCTGGGCGGACTCGCACGCGGGCGGTCGCGGTCTTTCGGCGACCCGTTCCCCAAAACCAACCCTTCGCATCAGCGGTGCGCTTGAGCGAGAGGCGAGTGGTGCCGACTGGACCCGATGCGGGTGCGGTACCTGGTGCGGTGGGGACGGAACCGATGTTCAGCTTCGACATGGGGATCAGGCCTTGCTCTTGAGCGCGGTCTTGAGAACGGTGGGCTGCTGCGCCTGATGCTCATGCTCGGCGCCTGCGAACACACGAAGGTTTCGGGTGATACGGCGACCAAGCCGCCCACGGGGCAGCATGCGGATGATGGCTTCAGTGACGAGCGTCGTTGGATCGTCGCGCAGCAACGTCTCGTAGTTGCGCACGCGCAGTCCGCCCGGATAGCCGCTCCACTTTCGCAGCGTCTTCTGCTCGGCCTTGCGCCCCGTCAGCACGATCTTCGCAGCGTTGGTGATGATGACGGAATCGCCGCAGAGGACATTGGGTGTGTAGTCAGGGCGGTGCTTCCCCATCAGCGCGGTTGCCACCTCGGTCGCGAGGCGGCCGAGCACCTTCCCCTCGGCGTCCACGATGCGCCAAGGGGATGCGGTCTGACCGGCTTTACGAAATGTGGTCTGGCGAGGCATGACTGGCGTTCCTTTGAACCCGACCTGGTGCGCGAATGCGCGCCAAATGGGGAAGGAAGATCGTACCGATCTGGAGGGGGAAGTGTCAAGGTGTTGGCGGGCAACTACCCTTGCCGAGTGATCTCTCGAACGCAGTCCATTGCAGTCGCTTGGGTGGTTATCGCCTTCTGCGTGGTCGGACTCATGGCGCTCCATGCGCTCGGTGAGGAGGAGTCGACCGCTGCAAGCGCTCCCGAGAGTTCGAGTTCCGTGCTTGTTTCGGCTCGCGATGAGATGGTTGGACGCTTTGTGATTTTTATGCAGCAGTTTGGTGACAGTACGGGGGCGCTCGTCGGACAGCAGATCGAGCCGCTGAGCCGCGAGTCGGCAGGTACTGCGTCAAACATCTGTGCTGCCATCCTGCTCGCCCGTGTGGGCGCGACTTCGCCGCAGCCTGCAGAGGAGGGTGGCGACCTTTCGCGGGCGGCCGAGCAGGCGCGTGCGTTGGTGACACGGCTGCGTGAGAGCCAAGAAGACTCCACCACTGGTGTGCTGGCGGTTGCCGAGGCATCCGAGCGCGTGATCGCGCTGCTGCTGATGCGCGCGGCTGCAACGACGAGCGGGGACGCAGGTGCCGCAGCCGCCACAGAGGTGTCCAAGGATGATGCGGAGACGATTCGCGCATCGCTCGGTTGGTACGGACAACTGTTGCTGTCGACATGGAGTCGCAATGACGCGTTCGAGGCAAGGCTGGCGAACGGCGCACTTGTGCTTGGTGGTGCGTTTGGAGTCTTCGGTTGTGTGGTGTTGCTCGCGGGGCTCGGTGGTTTCGTCTGGTTGGGCGTGGTCGGATACCGAGCTCTCACGCGCAGTCTGGCCGAACCGCTGCCAGCGAGGACGGTCAGTGGTGCTGCGCTGCCCTGGACATTCGCCGCATGGTTCGCGGGCACAACGCTTCTGTCGCTCGTCGGGGCATTGATCATCGGTGCAGTCGATCGACTTTCTGGAACGCCCGCGCTCATGCTGCAGATGCTGATCATGCTGCTGCCACTGACCGCGTGCTTGCTGCCAGTCTTTGCTGGAGTTCCGTGGAGCGTCGCGCGCCGAGAGATGGGATTGCATGCGGGCGCAGGCTGGCTGCGTGAGATCGGCTATGGATTCGTGGCGTACGCGACAGCGATCCCGATGCTGGTGGTGGGTGGGTTGCTCGCGTTTTTGCTGGCACTGCTGATGCCCACCGAACTCGAGCAGGCGTCGCATCCCATCCAGAAGGAGCTGTTTGAGGGCGGGGTGCAGGAGAGGGTCATGTTGTTCGTCATCGCTGCTGTACTCGCGCCAGTTGTCGAGGAGATCGTGTTTCGTGGCGTGCTGTTCATGCATCTGCGCGAACTGTCACAGCGATGGGGGCGCTGGATCGCCTTCGGCATGTCGGCGCTCGCATCAAGTCTCATCTTCGCGGCGATTCATCCGCAGGGAGTGGTCTTCATTCCCGTGCTCGGAGCGCTCGCGGTGGCGTTCTGCCTAGCGCGCGAAATGCGCGGCAGTCTCCTGTCATGCATGGTCGCGCATGGCCTCAACAATGCGCTCGTCGTGGGATTGAATGTGGCGATGAGCGCCTAAAGCGGAACTCGAATGCGGAAACCTGAAGCGGAGCCCTGAAGCGGAAACCTGAAGCAGCGAGAGCGCGGAGCGCGGTGGCCGTTCACTCGAGTTCGATCGTCCAGTACGCCTCGTCGAGGAACGCCTTCCAACTCTGGTACTTCGGACTGCCAAGCCGCACTGCGATCGCAGGGTTGCGCTTGGGGCGAATCGCCGGCCGAATGAGGTTCATCCGTGCCTGTACGGGTGTGCGACCGCCCTTTCGCGCGTTGCACTTCACGCACGCACACACCAGATTCGACCACGAGTTGTCTCCACCCTGCACGCGAGGAACCACATGATCAAGCGTGAGTTCGCGGGTGGAGAAGTGCTTGCCGCAGTATTGGCACTGGTTGCCGTCGCGCGCATAAATGTTGCGGCGGTTCAACTTGACCTGCTCGCGTGGGATGCGGTCATAGCCGAGCAGTCGTATGACCTTCGGTACGGCGATCACCAGCCGCGTCGTCGCGACCCAGTCATGCTGCTCAGACTCGTGCGCACGTTGGTACTCGGATGCCTCCGCCCAACTGTGCAGGTCATAGGAGACATAGTTGCCATCTTCGATAGCGATGATTTCAGCGACCTGATTGGCAAGAAGCGTGAAGGCGCGTCGACCGCTGACGACTCTCAGAGCCGTGTACACCTTGTTGAGTACGAGAACTTTCGAGTCGAGTCCGCTGGCGAATGCCGTCACGCAAGTACCTCCGGCGCCTTTCTCCTGCTGTCGAGCGCCTTGGCAATAGTTTAGCGGGGGAACGCCCCGCTCGCATCAGGTCGGTAGCGGATCTGCGGGAATGCACACGGGGATGTGCGGCGGGACGTGCTCGTTCAGAAGATGTTCAACCAGCGCGTGCGGCATCTGCCCACTTCCCCAAGGCACCGAGCGCACTTCGGTGGTTTCTCCGTCATGCCGAACGACTTCGATGTCCTGCACGATGCAGAGAACGCAGCGTGGACCGAGCATGGTGAACGCGCGCAGGAGATGGTCCTCGAGGTCGCGCAGCATGGACGGGGCGATGAGCGCGGCTGGGTGGAGCACGCTGCCGATCCCGACGGATCCGAACTGGTGCCAGAGGCGCATCTGCCCCGACAGATCGCTCAGCAGTTGCGTGTGATGAGGTAGCAGTGCGCAGCAAGGGGCGTTTGACTTCGCGTGCGTGCTGGAGGCAGCGCACTCCGCTGCGAGTTGTTCGGTCCAGCGTTGGAACGCCTCCTGACCCGCGCGCATCCAGTTGCGTGGGTCGGGCGCGAAGGGCTGGGTCGCGAGTGAACCGCTCCAGCAGAGCCAGGGCGTGGACGCACCGGCCGAAATGGGCGGGCGGCGCCACTCTGCCGACTGCGGATTCCCTGGTACGAGCGCAAAGCGCAGAGAATCCATGGCAGGAGCGGCATCGGAGTGAGCGCGAAAAATCTCCGCGCGCGGGTGAGGCGACTGCGGTGCGTTCACTCGAGCAGAACGGGGATGCGGGAGCTGCTTGGGTGGATCACTCGGCTGCGCCATCGGAGCGCGTCTCCTTGAGACGACGCGCCTTGCCCGTGAGTCCACGCAGGTAGTACAGCTTCGATCGACGCACCACTGCGCCGCGCAGTACTTCGATCTTCGCCACGCGCTTGCTGTGCACGGGGAAGATGCGCTCGACGCCTTCGTTGGCGACGATGCGGCGCACGGTGATGACGCGGTTCACGCCGCGACCCTTCGTGGAGATCAGGATGCCTTGGAACACTTGGATGCGTTCCTTGTCACCTTCCACGATGCGATAGTGCACGTCGATGGTGTCGCCGATGTGCAGGGTTGGGATTTCGGAGGCGGACTTCAGATGCGTGGCCTCCACGCTCTCCATGATGGCAGTGCGATTCATGAGTCAGTTCCTTTGCGAGCTTGATGTGCCCGCGGACATATGGCCCGCGCAGCATGGGGCGGATCGCCGGGGGGCGATCGCTTCCAGGCCAGTGGAGCGCTGCAACGTTGAGGCCTCGTCCTCAAGAGGTTGCCCATGGAGTGAAACGAGGTCAGGACGGCGTGTGCGCGTCCTGAGTTCGCTCTCGGATCGGCGCCATTTGGCGATGGCTTGATGGTCGCCGGAGAGCAAGACTTCTGGAACGGCCCTCTCGCGCCAGACGCGCGGGCGGGTGTAGTGCGGACAGTCGAGCAGCGGTCGCCCGTGCTCATCGATGATCGAGAACGAATCCTCTGCAGCGCTCGCTTCGTGCCCGAGCGCGCCAGGCAGCAGACGCGCGATCGCATCGACAAGCAACAGCGCGGGGAGTTCGCCGCCCGACACGACGAAGTCGCCGACGGAAATCTCCTCGAACGCGAGCGCATCGATCGCGCGTTGGTCGATGCCCTCGTAATGTCCGCAGAGGAGCATCAGGCGTTCGACCGAGGCGAGCGCGTTCACGAGCGGTTGTGTCAGTGGTCGACCAGCAGGCGCAAGAAGAACGCGGCGTGCACGCCGTGCATCGAGCGCCTCCACGGCTTCCACCGCGGCTGCGAGCGGTTCACACATGAACACCATGCCTGGGCCGCCGCCAAAGGGGCGATCGTCGACTTTGCGGTGCGGCAGTTCGGCCCACTCACGAATGTCGTGAACATGAACCGAAAGCAGGCCGTCGCTGACAGCGCGCCCGAGGATGCTGCTGCTCAAAGCAGCGGGGAACACCTCGGGGAAAAGCGAGAGGATGTCGATGCGTGGAGCCATCGGACGCCTCGGGGGCCGTGTGAATCAGCTCTTCGCTTCGCCCGCAGCTGCGGCTGGGGCCTTCTTCGGCGCGTTGCGGCGCGCTTCGAAGCGATTCGCTGCCATCGATGCGATGCCCTTCGTGCCGACGGTGGCGGGAAGTCCTGCGCGCTTCAGCAGCGACACGACCGTCTCGGAGGGCTGCGCACCAACGCCGAGCCAGTGTGCAATCCGCTCTGCGTGCAGTTCCCACTGCTTGCCCTCGGGTGCGGTGGGGCTGAACCAACCGAGCTCCTCGATGACGCGACCGTCGCTCGGGGATCGCTTGTCAGCGGCTGCGAGGCGGAAGAATGGCGAGTGAGTACGCCCGAAACGCTTGAGTCGAAGAACCACCATGGGAAACTCCCGTGTCATGCCTCCCGCGGTCGGCGCGTCGTCCGCTCGGACGCCGCCGTCCGGGCTCGCCGTGGGACTCGCGGGTGGAACCGTGCGAGCCGTGCGACGAGCCTTGGGGTGGCTGTATGCGAATCGGAAAGTGTAGCAGAAGTACTGCTACCCTCCAAGCGATGAGCGGATGGTGGATTGCGGATCTCTGGCAGCGCGGCGAATCGGTGCTCCTGGTGAGTTGGCTCTTCTGGGTGGTCGTTTCCATCGTGCTGCATGAACTCGGACATGGTTATGCGGCACTGTGGCAGGGTGACACAACGCCTCGCGACAGCGGGCACATCACGATCAACCCCATCGTGCACATGGGGTGGTTCAGCCTGATTGCGCTCATGTTGCTCGGCATCGCATGGGGGCTGATGCCTGTGAATCCCGCTCGATTTCGAAATGGACGGCTCGGGTGGGCTTTGGTGGCAGCGGCCGGACCCGCGGTCAATCTGCTGCTGAGTGCCGTGTGTGTCGTCGGCTGCGCACTCGTCGTGTGCTTCGCAACCTTCGGGGAACCGCTGCGCGGCAACCTCACCGAGTTCTGTTTGATGGGAGCTTGGTTGAACCTCTATCTGATGTGCTTCAATCTGCTGCCGATGCCGCCGCTTGATGGTTCGGTGATTCTCGCCGGCTTATCCGCGTCAGCAAGGCGCTTCTATTCGCAGCCTGCCGTGCAGCAGTTTGGCCTCATCATTCTCTTCGTGGTGCTGTTCTCGGGCGGACTCACAAAGCCGCTCGTCACGGCACTGCAGCGGACGGCCGTCGTTGCGGTCGGGCAGGTCTCGCAGGTGCTCGGCGGTCCGCCCACACAGTGATGCATCCTGCGGATCGATTTTGAGGTCACGCGTGCGTCAGACGCTGACGGGCGTTTGAGCATCGTGCACGACGCGCCCATCGACGATCGTGCAGATCACGCGGGGTGGTGCGTGGAGCCAGTCGCATTCGAGCGGGTTGCGGTCGAGCACGACCATGTCCGCATGCGACCCGCGCGCGAGTGTGCCGACGCCCTTCCAATCTTCGAGGCAGCGAGCGGCGTGGATGGTGTAGCTATCGATCGCCTCGGCCGCGGTCAAGCACTGATCGGTCGCCTGCAGCGACCCGCTTCGTGTGATCCCAGTGATCGCACAGCGCATGCCTTCGATGGGGGACGCGGACACGATCGGCCAATCCGATCCGAACGCGAGGCAGGCTCGGGCCTCGAGAAAATCGCGGAATCGGAAGAAGCGGTTCAGTCGCTTTGCGCCGAGCCGCTCGAGCGCAACGGGCGCATCACCAAACTTGTGCAGTGGCTGCATGCTGATTCGGCGTCCGGCAAAGCGTGGCAGCGAGAGGGGATCGATGGTCTGCGCGTGCTCGAATCGAACGCGCCGCTGCGGATCGCAGCGTTCACTGCAGGCGAGCGTTTCGGCGAGCGCGCGGTCGCCGATGGCATGGACGGACGGCGAGAAGTCCGCAGCGAGCACCTCGCGCATCCACGCCTCGAGCTTTCCTTCGAGTGCATGTTCGACGAGCGTGCCCTTCCCGGCGGCGTTCTCGTAGGGATCGATCATCGCTGCAGTCGCTGCACCGAGCGTGCCATCGGCGAATGACTTGAATCCGATCACGCGAAGCGATTCGCTTTGCGCGATGCGCCGCGCGCGGTCGAACGGCAATGGGAACATTCGGTCGAGCACCGTGACGGCCACGCGCACGCCGAGTGCGGCTTCGTTGCGCAGCGGGTCGATCAATTCTTCGACCTGCTGCAGATACTCCATCGCGCCAACGGCGGTGACTCCAAGCGAAAGAAGGTGGCGACAACCCTGTTGCAGTGCGCGGCGCTGCACATCGATCGGTGGCGCGGGAATGCGAGGGATGAGCAGTTGCCACGCAGCCTGTTCGAGCAGCAGTCCAGTGGGTTGACCGCTGGCGTTCCGCACGATGGTCCCGCCTGCGACTTCGCACGAGAGATCGAGTTCTGCCAGTGCGGCGCTGTTGCAAAGCGCGACATGCTGATCGCACCGCCATGCGACTGCGGGGCGTTCTCCTGCGGCTTCGAGCCAAGTGGCATCTGGTTGATCGCCGCCCCAAAGGGATTCGTCCCAGCCGAACGCTTCGAGCCACTGGCCACTGGGAAGCGTGGCGTGTCGCCGCGCAATGCGCTGCATGAAGTCGGCGCGCGATGCCGTACCCGCAAGATCGAGGCGAGTGAGCGACAGCGAGCCGAGCGTGAGGTGCAGGTGCGCGTCGATGAGCCCTGGCAGAATCCACCCGCCGCTGAAACGGATGTCCGCCGATGACCCATCATCATGCAAGAGTTGCACGCGTCTGTCGACCGTATCGATCGCGCGCCGCCATGGATCGCCGTGGTCTCCTGTCCAGATTCCTTTGGCCAGAATTCTCATGTCCCCGTGGAAGGCTACTTGGAGTCGATCATGCGGCTCGGCGTACGCGTACGATTCCTCTATGAGCGCACGGGAACAATCGTCGCAGAGCTTTCGCAACGCACCGAGTCATCTCATGATGCCGTGTCTCGCTGCATGCGTCATGCTTCTTGGTTGGGGTATCGGCTGTGAGCGCGCGCCTGCGCCGAAGCCGCCCACGCCGATTGCGCCGAGCCCAAAGAACCCGCGTGCGCCGCAGAGCAGCACGCCGCAGGCGAGTGCACCGCAGGCGACCGCACCACAGCCGAGTGCCGCGCAACCAAGTGCTGCACAGCCGAGTGTTCCAAAGGAGGCGCCGCCCGCGGCGGCGCTGCGAGTGTCGAGTGCGACGAGCGACCCCAAGTTGATAGAGATTGGTGGACTTGTGATGCCCAAGCCAGTGACATGGCAGTGGCAAGCGCCGACGGTTCAGTTCCGCGCGCTTCAGTACGCCGTGCCTACGAAGGTGGCCGGTGCAAGCGATGCAGAACTGGTGTTCAGCGTGTTTGCCGCGGGCGATGGGGGACCGATGGACGCGAATGTGAAGCGGTGGATCTCACAGTTCCGTGCGGAAGATGGATCGCCCGCCGAAGCGGTCATCGCTGACTCGACGGTCAACGGCATCGCGGTCAAGACGATCGAACTGACGGGGCTCTATCAGGGCATGGGGCAGGCTGCGCCGCGGCCGGGTATCCGTCAACTCGGTGCGATCCTGCGAACGACAAACGGAACCGTCTTCATTCGGCTTGTTGGTCCCGACGCGACCGTCGAGTCGTGGCGGAGTGATTTTGAGGCGATGATCGCGGGCATTCACCCGCAGTCGTGACGCGGCTCAGCGCAGTCGGATTTGGCTGAGATCCTCGGTTGGGCGCGGCCAGTCCATCTTCAGGTCCGCGAGGGTGCGCAGCAGTCGCTCACTGACGAGCAGGTTTCGAAACCACTTTCGATTGGCGGGGACGACCATCCACGGGGCGAAGTCGGTCGTTGTCTCGCTCAGCATCGACTCAAACACCTCTTGGTAACGCGACCAGCGCTGCCGTTCGTTCATGTCGTTCATGGAAAACTTCCACTGCTTTGTGGGATCGTCGAGGCGGTCGTGCAGCCGCTTGAGTTGCTCTTCCTTGGTGATGCTCAGGAAGAACTTCAAGATGATCGTGCCCTCATCGGTGAGCATGCGTTCGAACTCGCGCACATGTTGGCAGCGCCTCGCAGCTGTCTCGGCATCCATCGTTCCATGCACACGGCCCACGATGATGTCCTCGTAGTGGCTGCGGTTGAAGACGGCGATGTCGCCCTTCGCCGGGCAGCGCGAGTGGACGCGCCAGAGGTAGTCGTGTGCGGATTCGGCATCCGATGGCTTCTTGAATGAGTGGACGATTACCCCTTGCGGATTCAGCGCGGTGATGACTCGGCGGATGACCCCATCCTTGCCCGCACTGTCGATGCCCTGCAGCACGATCAGCAGCGCACGCGAACGGTTCGCCCAGAACTTCATCTGCAGCTCGTCGAGTGCGGCGAGATTGCTCGCCAACTGCGCCTCGCCTGCCGACTTTTCTAGGCCGCCATCTTCTTCGCAGTCCCAGTCGCTGAGCGAGACTTTCGTGCCCGACTTGACTCGGAAAGGCTCCAGATCAATCTTGGTCATGGAGTGCCTAGCCCTGGTTGTCCAGTCGCATCGGTGTGCTCCGCCGCGGTTCCCGCACGGCGATGGCAGCCGCAGCAGAGCGTGCGTCAGGGTTGCGCAAAGTGCGCGTTCACTTGGTTCCAGTTGACGACATCCCACCACGCTGCGAGATAGTCGGCGCGGCGGTTCTGGTAGTTCAGGTAGTAGGCGTGCTCCCAAACATCGACGCCGAGCAGCGGCCGTCCCGCCACATCGACGAATCCCTTCATCAGAGGGTTGTCCTGATTTGGTGTGGAGCCGATGGCGAGCGATCCATCGCCCTTCTTGACGAGCCACGCCCAGCCCGATCCGAATCGCTTCATTCCCGCCTCTGCAAACGCCTTCTTGAACGCATCGAGTCCGCCGAAGGCTTGGTCAATCGCCGCAGTGATCTCGGTGCTCGGTGCGCCTCCCGATCCTTTGGGTGCCATGATGTTCCAGAAGAAGGAGTGGTTCCAGTGTCCGCCTCCGTTGTTGCGCACGGCGGGACGGATGGTTTCTGGAATGGATCCGATCTGCAGACAGATGTCAGTGAGCGTCCACTTCTCGTACGCCGCTTGCCCATCGAGCGCTTTGTTCAAGTTGTCGACATACGCCTGATGGTGCTTCGTGCGATGGATGTTCATCGTCTTCTGATCGATCGATGGCTCGAGTGCGTTCTCCGCATAGGGCAGATCGGGCAAAGTGAATGGCATGGTGTTCTCCTTCATCGTCAGGGGCGTGCGCGCTTGCGAGGCACTCAACACGACGCGCGTCAAACTCGAAACTCCGTCCGTAGAAAGTAACGCAGAAGCGCCGAGTCCTGCAAGGAACGCACGGCGCGTCGGGTCGCCTTGGGCGAGTGGCGGCGGGGGGGCAGGGTTTCCTTTATCCGAGACCATCGCGGGTTTGAATCGTAGGGGAATGCTGCAGGTGCTGCGGGCAGCGCGCATCGGAGCCGCATACGCTGATCGATCATGCGCCCTGTGCAGCGTGTTCTCGATGCCGCAACAAACCGCGCACTGGAAGCTGCGCGCGTCTTGGAAGATGTTGCTCGATTCCTCCTCGATGATGCGGAGATTGCCGGCGCGTTCAAGCGCGTGCGGCACGAGGTCGCGGCGGCAGTCGATGGCGCATCTCACGCGGCGCGGATCGGTGCGCGTGATGTGGAGCAGGATGTCGGTGTTCCAATCGAGGGTGCACGCGAGGCGGTTCGCCGAGGGATCGCGGATGTCGTGCGCGCGAATGGTTCGCGGCTTGGGGAGGCGCTCCGCACACTCGAGGAAATGTTGAAGACGACGGGGGACGACGCTTGGAGCCGTGTGGAGTCGGTTCGCTATCAGAGCTACTCGTTGACGGGCCAGTTGCTTGAACGACTGCGACCGATGACGGCACGGCAGTGGGGAGTCTGCCTCGTGCTGACCGAGTCGATCTGTGCGCGACCCTGGCAGGAGGTGGTGGATGGTGCACTCGAAGGTGGCGTGGCATGCATCCAGCTGCGGGAGAAGGGGTGGACGACCGATGCGCTGCTTGCGCGCAGCGACTCGTTGCTCGTGCGCGCAGCAAAGTACGGTGCGACCGTGGTCATCAATGACCGCATCGATGTGGCAATCGCCGCAGGTGCGCATGGCGTGCATCTCGGCCGGGATGATCTTCCTCTGCGGGCGGCGCGGAGACTTGCCGGCGGGTCGCTGATCATCGGCGCGACGGTGCACGATCTTTCGGAAGCAGATGCGGCGGTCGCCGCGGGGGCCGACTACTGCGGCGTTGGAGCCATGTTCGAAACCGCGGTGAAGCCTGATCGCACGCCTGCAGGCCCCGCGTGGATGCGGGCATTCGTCGAACGCCATCCGCGTACGCCGCATCTGGCGATCGGTGGCATCACGGCCGCGCGGGCCACCGAACTTCGCGCCGCGGGTTGCCGCGGCATCGCCGTGTCATCGGCGCTCTGCCGAGCATCCGATCCGAGAGCCGTCGCGCGCGAACTGACGGCGCTTTTCCCATGCCAGAGCGAGTGACGGCCGCGCGACTCGAACTGCTCGGCACGGGCACGAGCTCGGGTATTCCTGTGATCGCATGCAACTGCGCCACTTGCTGCTCCGATGATCCCCGGGATCGTCGTCTGCGAACGAGCGCTGCGCTGCGGTTCACCGATCCGCAAGGTCAGGAACGACTCTGGTTGATCGATGTTTCGCCCGATCATCGCACACAGGCGCTGCGAAGCAGGATCGCGCGCTGCGATGCGATCCTGATCACGCACGCGCACATGGATCACATCGCCGGGCTCGACGAAGTGCGGCGTTACAACGTGCTGATGCGCGCGCCGATCGAGGTCTTCACGGATGCCCAGACGATGACCGATGTCGAGCGCGTCTTCCGCTACATCTTCAGCAGGCACACGAACGCGAATGACTCGTTCGTGGCTGATCTCATCCCGCACCGAGTGATTCCAGGCGTCGCGGTGGAGCGGCATGGTCTTCGTATGCGACCCTTCACCATGCTGCATGGGCGTGTGCCGGTGCTCGCTTGGCGCATTGAGGCGGTCGATGGTGGCGATGGTGGAGGACTTCTGCCGATGGCGTACTGCACCGACGTATCCGCCGTGCCACCCGAGGCGTTCCAGTGGCTCGCTGGTTTGCAGACACTGGTGCTTGACATGCTTCGGTTCCGCGCGCATCCGACGCACTTCACGGTGGATGAGGCTGTCTCCGTCGCGGGACAGCTGGCCGCGAGGCGCACGGTGTTCGTTCACATGACACATGACATTTGCCACGCGGAACTGGATCCGCGACTGCCGCTCGGGATGGCACTCGGCTTCGATGGCATGCAGTTGCCGGCGTGAGCCTGCTACTATCCCGCCCTCCACATGGCACAGATTCGCGAAATCAAGAAGCGCATGGTCGCCGTCAAGACGATCCAGCGCATCACCAAGACGATGCAGATGATCGCCACGGCGAAGTTCACAGCAGCGCTTCAGCGATCCAAGGCGACGCGCCCCTACACCGATCGGATTCGCCAGCTTGTGGGCCAGGTGTCGGCGGCGGCGGGTGATGTCGAGAATCCGCTGCTCGGTGGGGCACGCAAGTCGGGGCGCGAACTGGTGCTGGTGGTGACAAGCGATCGCGGTCTGTGCGGTGCGTACAACGGCAGTGTGCTCCGACGGGCGATGCAGGAAATTCGCGCTCGCCGTGGCGAGAATCGCGAAGTGGTGATCGAGACCGCCGGGAAGAAGGCGAGTTCGTTCTTCAAGTTCCAGCGGATCGATGTGGCGGAGCGGCACACATTCGGTGACAAGCCCGCGTTTGAAGCCGTGGCGACAGTGGCGCAGCGCTACATGGATGAGTTCACTGCGGGCAGGATTGATGCCGTGCATGTGGTGTTCATGCGTTTCATCTCCGCGGCGAAGCAGGTTCCAGATGTCATGCAGTTGCTGCCGCTGAGCCTTGAATCGGAGGGGGGTGCCGCGGCTGCGACAAATGCGCAAGCAGCGCCGAAGGGCGCGTCGACGGTGTACGAGTTCGCGCCGAGTGCGCCCGCACTGCTCGACGAACTGCTCCCAAAGTCCGTGAAGGTGTCGCTCTTTCAGGCGTTGAACGATGCCATCGTGAGCGAGAATGTGATGCGTATGGTGGCGATGAAGGCAGCCACGGACAACGCGGGTGGCCTCGGTCGAACGCTCAAGCGCAACTACAACCGTGCGCGACAGGCGAAGATCACCACGGAACTCACAGAGATCATCGCTGGCGCTGCGGCGCTTGAGTGACGCGAACAGCGCGCAGGGCGCGCAGCGCGTTCACCGAACAGCAGTTCACTGAACAGGCTTGTCCGGAAGTTCAGGAGCCGTCGCGGGAACGCCCGTGGCGACCTCGTTGCCTGCCTTCTCCCAAGCCTTCAGCCCGCCTTCGAGCGTGTAGACGCGGTCAAAGCCGAGCTCAAGCAGACGCTTGCTTGCTGCCTTCGCAAGAACATCGTTGTAGTCGCTGTCGTAGATCACGACGGCCGTGTCCTCGCCAAGCAAGCCCTTCGCCTCGAGCGTCATGTCCTCGAACGGCAGACTGATCGCGCCTGCGATGTGCTTCTGCGCGTAGAGCTCGCGGCTTCGCGGATCACAGAACACGCTTTTGGTTCGGCGCCCGAACACGCCAGTGGGTTCATTCATGGTCCGCAGTGCGTCGTAGGCGGTCACATAGACCAGGTCCTTGTCGCTCGTCTTCCGATCGCACGCAACCTGCTGCGGCAGCAGTAAAAGAGCCAAGCCGATGGCGAGGCGCAGCACTCCGCCATCATGCAGGCGAGGCACCGCGGTGCGGTATCGTGAAGGAATGATGTGCTGGAAGCTTCCATGCATTCGAGCATTCTACGCAGCGGTGGGTGCGGCTCTCCTCGGGCTGCCTGCCACCGCGCTTCGGGAGCCACCGCCCAAAGCGTCAACCGAGGAACCAGTGAAGTGCCAAGTTCTGCCCGCTCTTTCACGCATGTCGGATGGCAGTGATGCGGTGGTGGTTCGCTTCACGATCGCGCCGGAGTGGCACATGTACTGGAGCAACCCGGGCGATTCTGGTGCAGCCACCCGCGTGATAGCGGCGCTGCCGCAAGGTTGGACGAGCGGTGCTGCGCGACTGCCGCGACCGCAGATTCTTGGTTCTGGAGATGAACGCAACTACGGATACGAGAAGACCTTTGATGTGCTTGTGCCGGTGGTGGCGCCTGTGGGTCGTGAGCCGCCGTCGTTCCTTGTGCGCGTTCAAGCGGACTGGATGGTGTGCAAGGATCGATGCCAAACGGGCAAGGCAAGTCTGTCAGCGCAGGTGAGTGGCGAAGCCGTTCCCTACTCGCCGACGCTCCTTCGCAGCTATCCGCTCAAACTTCCGCCGTATGTGCGAGCCCAACTGGAGAATCCGCGCGGAGATCGTGCACTGCTCCTGACTTTTCCGGCAGTTGCTGTTCCCCAGCGCCCGCTGCGATTTGTGCCTGATGCAGTTGCAGGACTTCAGTGGGTTGGCGGCACGGGACCGTTTCCTGTCGTTGAGCATGGGCGCGAGATGAAGCTGCGCCTACCATTTCGAGAGACACCAGAAGATGCGGAGGGCGTTCCGCCGCGCCTTCGCGGACTTCTGCTTGCGGGCGACCGCGAAGGAGATCCGGTGTATCAAGTTGATTTGCTGCCAGCGGATGTTCCGCTGACCGACAGGTAGAGAGACCACGCAAGAAATCCCAAAAAACGCGCGGATCAAAGGCCCGCACAAGAAAGAGCACGCCATGCGATTGACCACAACCATTCTGACAGCCGCCGTTGTCGCCTGCAGTTCACTTCTCGTTGCCGCACAGCAGGGCGACCCCCATGCAGGCCACGATCACTCGAAGCACACCCACGACAAGGCGGAGATTGCTCACGCGGCGCCGGCGTTCAGCCTCAAGGGTGTGGACGGAAAGACCTATACGTTGGCGGATTACAAGGGCAAGGTCGTCGTACTCGAGTGGTTCTGCTCGTCGTGTCCTGCGAGCGGTCGCGGCGAAGGTTCCTTCTGGGGAAGTGGCAAGGCAGCGGCAACGATCGAGGGGATGCGCAAGGCGGACGCTGACGCCGTGTACTTCGCGGTGAACTCGACGAAGGATGGCTTCAACAGCATGAGCAATGCGGAAGAGGGCAGCGCGAGCGCCGAAGTCATGTCCAAGGCTGGCGCATCGGTTCCAGTGCTTCTTGATGCGGACGGCAAGGTAGGCAGGGCCTACGGTGCAAAGACCACACCGCATGTGTTCATCATCGCTGCGGACGGCAATGTCGCATACATCGGCGCCCCCGTGAGCAAGGATGGCAAGACCAACTATGTCGTGAACGCAGTCACGGCGCTGAAGGCTGGCAAGCCTGTGGAGCCGGCAACGACGAAGAACGAAGGCTGCGGCGTCAAGTACGCCAAGCAGTGATTGTAAACGGTCAGCCGGTCCGGTTTCAGCCGGGCAGGCTGACTGGCATGATCACGTAGGTGAGATCCTCGCCAACCTTGAAGACGCCTGGTCGGTTGGGCGCCTTCATCTCGACGGCGATCTCCGCACTGTCGGCGATGCGAAGGACATCGGTGACATAGCCAGGGTTGAAGGCAATGTCGATGTCCTTGCCCTCCCATTTGCTGATCGCGACACGAACTTCTGCCTCGCCCATCTCGGCGGCGCGCGAGGAGATCGTGAGCGTCTTGTCGGCGAAGGAGAACTTGACCCCCTTGCTTTCCTCGTTGGTCAGGAGTGCGGCACGCTTCACAGCTGCGGCCAGTTCTGCCGTGTCGAAGTTGGCTCGGCGATCATGCTCCTTCGGGATCACATCGTCGAAAGGCGGGAAAGTGCCTTCAATCAGGCTCGAAACAACCGCAGCAGTGTCGCCCACCTCGAACCGAATGCGGTTGCGATTGCGGCTGATCCGCACCGCTGTATCGGGATCATCGAGCAGGCGGTTGAGCACCTGCAGGGTCTTGGTCGGGATGATGCACGCGGAATCGCCATCGGCGGATCCCGTGCACTCGCCCTGCACAAGCGCGAGGCGACGACCATCCGTGGCGACCATGCGAAGGCGTCGGGCCTTGCGCTCAAGCAGCACGCCGTTGAACGCGTAGCGCGAGTTGTCCGCTGCCGTCGCGAATGCGGAGCGACCGATCATGCGCCGCAGATGGCCCGCTGCGATTTCAAACTCGGGCACTGATGCATCGGCATCGGTCTCCGCAGGAAACTCGCGGGGGTCGTAGCCAAACACGCGGAACTTGGCGTCCTCTCCGCGCACGGTGGCCACCTGCTTGTCCATCTCTATCGCAAGCGTCGAGTCGTCGCAGGATCGGACAATCTGTGAGAGTTTGTCCGCTGGCACAAGCGCATCGCCATCGGAGTGCACCTCGACACTCGACAGCGTGAGCGACAGTCGAAGATCCTGATCGGTGGCACTCAGTCGCAGCGTGCCGTCGCGGGCGGTCAACTTGACACAGAGCAGCACCGGAACGGTGGTTCGGGAGAGCACAACGCTTGAAGCAAGCGTGAGTGCATCAACGAGCGCAGAGCGGTCACAGACGATCTTCATGGCTTCTTGGGTGGCTGCAGGCATCTGCAGAATATATCGGGTCGTCCGCCGTGAACCCGGCGCCTATCCTTTCTGCATGTTGCACACCATCGTCCGATGGATCCGTAAGGTCTATCCTGGTGTGGTCTTCGGCGGCTATCTGATCGCCTTCATTCTCGCGTTCACGATGGTGTTCATGCTGCCCATTGGTGCGCTGGGCATGGTCTTTCTCGCTGTGATGGCGCTGATACCCGTTGTGGCGATTTTGGCAGTGGTGAAGGCGGTGGAGCGTCCGCTCGCGATTCGAAAACTGCGGCGCGGAACATGTCCTGCGTGCGATGCGGCCGCGATCCTCGTGACAGATTCGCGTGAGGCCAGTGGGGGGCAGGGTTATGCGTGCAGTGCATGCGGTGCGCTGTTCAGCGCGCGCGGGGAAGACAGAGAAGTGGACTCAGAGATTCGCCCGGCAGCCAACTAGCGCTGAGATGGAACGCCGTGTGAAGGCTTCGATGCCGCGCTGCCGCTTTGCACATGGGCAAGGACATCGCTGACGACGCGCCGTAGCTCTGACTTCCCGTAGTAGATCGTCACTTCACCCGCCGGGATGACTTCAATGACCATCGGACTGCCACTGCTGCAAATCGCGATGCCATGGCGCGGTGTGGAACCTGCCGTCAGCACAGCCAGCGCCAGATCACGCAGAATGTGAAAGTCAGCGGGGCGAAACACAAGTGCATCCCGTGTGTTCAGTTCCACCGTCGCGGCGCTATCGATTGCACGCCACTTTTCGTTTGCCGCCATCGGCTCTGCGACCGCCTCAAAGAGTTCGCGCCAATGCCCAACGGGAATCACATTCGCCTGCGTGAGATGCAACTTGTGGATGATCGCCTCGATGCTGGTGGCAAGCACCGCTCGCGTGAGCCTCGGCATGTCAGCGGGAAGCTTTGCCGCGTGCGCATGATCCGATGCGGCGATGTCCATGCAGCCACTGTGCTCCCCTTCGGAAATGGACAGTCGGAGTTCCTGTTCCGATCGCGACGCCACTTCGACACCGATGGGCTTCAGCAACCGCCACGCTTCTTCAAATGAAACGAATTCCACGAATGACCTCTCGCTGGGCACGATACCGTGCCACGGCGATCTGTAGCATCGATCCTGTGAAGACGGTGCTTTTTGTTTGTACAGGGAACACCTGCCGCTCACCCATGGCGGAGGCGATTGCCCGTGCCGAGATTGAGTCTGGCCGAATCGGCGGTGATCACGGAAGGATCTTCACGGTCTCCGCGGGAACATCCGCATTTGATGGACATCCCTGTTCCGGCGAGGCGATTGATGCGCTGCGCCGCATCGGCGTCGAACATGAGGGGCGAAGCAAGCGACTGACCGCGCAGATGATCCGCGGCGCGGATCTGGTGTTTGGAATGACCGCGGGGCATGTGGCTGCGGCGCGCAGTCTTGTGACGGGCGAGCCGGAACAGTCCGCGAAGATTCACCCGCTCGATCCGAAGGCGGATGTCGACGATCCGATCGGGCTCGGGCACTCTTCGTATGACCGACTTGCACGGCAGTTCCGCGACTTGATTCCGCAGCGACTTGCGGAGATGTTGCCCGCATGAGCGCGTCACCCAAAGGACCGATCGCGATCGGCAGTGACCACCGTGGGTCAGCGATCGCCGTTGCGATCGAGCAGCAGTTGAGACTTGACGGCTTCGAGGTCGCGATGCTGAGCGATACGACAGGATCGCCGACGGACTATCCGGATATCGCGTGGCGCGTTTCGCAGGAGATTGTGGCGGGGAAGGCGGCCCGTGGCATCCTCATCTGTGGAACGGGTATCGGCATGGCGATCGCCGCGAACAAGGTGCATGGCATCCGTGCCGCGCTCGCGCTCGATGAACTGAGTGCGCAACTCTCCCGCACGCACAACGATGCCAATGTGTTGTGTCTCTCGGCGGATCTGCTCGGACAGATACTTGTGAAGCGGATCGTCGATGTCTGGATGAAGTCCGCGTACGAGGGTGGTCGCCATGCTCGGCGGCTCGCAAAGATCGCGCGCATCGAAAAGGGCGAAGACCCGAAAGGGTGAAGGCGCCTTGCGCGTTGTCAACTTCGCGCGGCGATCAGGCGGAGCATCAACCGCACGCCCCATCCCGTCGGACCGCTGCCCGTCAGATCGCTTGGGGTTTCGGGTGCTGCGACGCCCGCAATGTCGAGGTGCACCCACGGGAGTGTGGGCGGAACGAAGTGCGAGAGGAACGCGGCCCCCTGAATGGGATGCGCCATGCGAGCGGGATTGCTGTTGATGAGATCCGCGTGTTGGCTGCGCATGTAATCGCGGTGCGCGGGCCAAATCGGTAGCCGCCACACGGCCTCCGCGCTGTTGTCGGCGGCGCGTTCCACCTCGCGTGCAAGCCGATCATCGCTGCTGAAGTAGCCGGCGCTGAAGTGCCCAAGCGCCACCACCACGCCACCCGTGAGCGTCGCAATATCGATGACCGCACTCGGATCGAAGGTCTTGCAGCCCCAACTGAGCGCATCAGCAAGAACGAGTCGCCCCTCGGCATCGGTGTTGGTGACCTCCACGGTCACGCCATTGTGCATTCGGATGATGTCGTCAGGTCGGTACGCATCGCCGGCCACCATGTTTTCGGCCACGGCAAGGATCGCCGTCACGCGGACTGTGGGGCGCAACTGCGCGACCGCATGCATCACGCCAAGCACGGCGGCGCCGCCGCACTTGTCGTACTTCATCCCCTTCATGCCGTTGTTCACCTTCAGTGAGTATCCGCCGGTGTCGTATGTGATCGTCTTCCCGACGAGCAAGAGATGCGAGTCGCGCGTGCCGCGCGGGCGACGCGGCGGGTTCCACTCGAGTGTGACAAGGCATGGCGGACGCGTCGAACCCTGTCCGACCGAAAGCAGTCCGCCCATGCCGAGTTGACGCGCTCGCGCAGCGTCGATGCGCCTGACTCGGAGTGCACCGCGCCCGATGCGTGCTGCTTCCGCGGCGATCCACTGCGGATGCGCAATGTTTGGCGGGGTTGCAGCGATCGCGCGAGCGACGTTCACGCCTGCAGCAACCACAAGCCCCTCGTTCATGCCATCACGAAAGTCGCGGTGCTCCGACCAGATGCGAAGCGGGGCGAGTCGGGGTTCGCGGCGCGATGCGCTCCCGTCGAGTCGATCGAACCGCCAGGTGCCGATCGACAGTCCTTCCGCGACGGCGCTGCCGGCTTCGAACTCGCCGATGGAGCGCACGCCACCCGTCCAGTCGGGCCGCAGGTGAACGGCCGTGGCGCGCATCTTGACGAGCGCACGACCAAGTTTTGCAGCCACTGTTCGCAGGCGCTGCAGATCGAACCCATCGCGTGCGCCGAGCCCGACCAGAAGGGTTCGATCATCCGCGGCGTGAACGCTGCCCGCCTCGCCGGTGAATGCGCCGACACGAACCGCCTGACGCGCGCCCTCGTGCGCTTGCAGATCTGTGGGCAAACGCGGCACGCTCTTGCCCGTCGCCGCAAAGATGGGGATCACATGAAGCGAACGTGCCGCATTGGCGACGCGAATGGACTTGTGCATGGGCGCGGATCGTAGGGGCGCGGCTTCGGTGTGCGGTGCCCGTTCCCTATCCTTCGTGGATGGCTGTTTCGACGGTGATTGTGGTGGGTGGTGGTCATGCTGGCGTTGAAGCCGCATGGGCCGCTGCGAGCGCACTTGCGGCGAAGGCTGTGGATTCGGCGCGCGTGCTGCTTGTCACCATGGATGCGTCGACGATCGGCGCGATGAGTTGCAATCCGGCGATCGGCGGACTTGCCAAGGGGCAGATGGTGCGTGAGATCGATGCACTCGGCGGTGTGATGGGACGCGCGACCGATGCCACGGGGATTCTCTTTCGTGTGCTGAATGCATCGAAGGGACAGGCCGTGCGTGGTCCGCGTGCGCAGTGCGACCGCCATCACTATCAGGCTGAAGTCCAGCGACTGCTTTCCACGCGAGCGGGCGATTCGGTGCCGATCATCGTGGTCGAAGGATTGGTGGAGTCCGTCGATGTGCAGTCTGCGGATGGAGCGTCTGGCGGCGTGCGCGCTCTGATGTTGCGCAGTGGCGCGAGTGTGCTGCGTGTTGATCATGCCGCGCTCGAGTGGAACACCGACGCGGTCGATCGCATGTGGCAGGGGGAGCGCGGTCACGGCGTGTTTCCGCGCATGCCTTATGGGCGTGGCGCCGAGCGGCGTCCGTTGCAGGAAGCGCTTTCGTGCGCATCGGCGTGCGAAGGCGGATCGGTGCGAGTCGATGCCGATGCGGTGGTTCTCACGACGGGAACATTCATGCGCGCACTCATGCATACGGGCGAGTGCAGCGTGGAAGGTGGACGCGTTGGTGAGGGAAGTGCCGTGGGTATCTCGGGGGCGCTTCGGGCGCTGGGTTTCGAACTGGGCCGACTCAAGACCGGCACGCCGCCGCGGCTTGCGAGAGATTCGATTGATTGGCAGTCGATGGTGGCGCAGTGGGGCGATGAGCCGCCGCTCCCGTTCAGTGCTGGCACGCCGCAGATGTTGCTCGCTGGTCGCTTTCCTGCGCTGCCGCAAGTGGAGTGCCGCGAGACGCATACAACGGCGGTCATTCACGAAGTGGTCCGCAGCAATCTGCACCGAGCACCGATGTATGCGGGTCTGATGGAAGCGGAGTCTGGACCGCGGTACTGCCCGAGCCTTGAGGACAAAGTGGTGCGCTTCGCGCAGCGCGAGAGCCATCATGTCTTTCTCGAACCCGAGTCGCTCGCGACCGACGACATCTACTGCAATGGCATTTCGACATCGCTTCCTTCGGAGGTGCAGGAACAGATCATTCGTGGCATTCCCGGCTGCGAGCGTGCGCGTGCGAAGCGGTGGGGCTATGCGGTGGAGTACGACATGGTCTGGCCGCATCAGATCGATTCGACCTGCGAGACCAAGCGCGTTCCCAGGCTGTTCCTCGCGGGACAGATCAATGGGACGAGCGGCTACGAAGAAGCTGCCGCGCAGGGGCTCGTGGCCGGGTTGAACGCCGCCCGCCGCGTGTGCGGGTTGGACGAAGTTCGTATCGAGCGTTCGCAGGCATATCTCGGTGTCCTGATGGATGATTTGGTCACGCGGCAGCCGCGCGAGCCGTACCGCATGTTCACCAGCCGCGCCGAACACCGACTGCTGCTTCGTGCGGATAATGCGGAGGATCGACTCACGGCTCAGGGTGTTGCGTGGGGCTTGGTGTGTGATCAGCGTCGCCGCTGGAGTGATGAGCGCGCTGCGGCGCTCGCGGATATACGCAAGCGGCTTTCCGTTGCGGTTGCGCCGCAGCGGTTCGGTCAGGGGAAGCGTCTTTCGGAGGTGGCGCGCAGACCGGAAGTGACCGCCGACGAACTGGTGGACCTGCTTGCCGCGGTGGAACGCGCGCCAGCCGCGTCGCGTGCTGTGATGGACCGTGCGATCACGGACCTGAGGTACGAGTGCTACCTCCCGCGGCAGCGAACGGAGCTGCGTCGTGCGAGCGCCGGTGAGAACCTGCCCATTCCTGCCGAACTGGATGTGAGGACGGTGGCTGGGCTGTCGGCGGAAGCACGCGAGGTCCTCGGGCGGTTTTCGCCTCGCACCCTTGGGCAGGCGGGGCGCCTTGCAGGCATGTCGCCTGCCGATGTGTCGATTCTCGAGATCGCGATTCGCCGTCTTCGGCGCGCAGTCTGAAGACTCCGCCGCGCCTGACTAGCCTGCCGCTCATGGAATCCGCATCAGATCCTGCGCGGGCAGGTGCACCGCGGCATGCGCAGCCGAACTGCGCGAAGATTGTGTGCACGCTCGGACCTGCGACGCAGGATGCATCCATCATCGCGCGCTTGATCGAGAGCGGCATGGATGTTGCTCGCCTCAACTTCTCCCATGGAACGCATGCGGATCATCAGCGTCTGATCCATGCAGCCCGCGAGGCATCGCATCGAACGGGACAACCGATCGCACTCCTGCAGGACTTGAGTGGGCCGAAGCTGCGTCTGGGTGAAGTGCCTGCGGCTGCAGCAACGCTCGTGACTGGCAGTGATGTGTCGATTGGAAGCGGGTCTGGATTCGATGGCGTGCCGCACTTGCCCTGCGCGTATGAGGCGCTCGCGCGTGATGTGTGTGCTGGGAACGCGCTCTTGCTCGATGATGGGAAGGTGCGACTCCGAGTAAAGGAAGTGCGCGGTGATGATGTGCTGTGCATCGTCGAGCATGGCGGCGAGATCCGTTCACGGGTGGGTATGCATTTGCCAGGTGTGCGCGTGTCGGCGCCCGCGCTGTCGGCGAAGGACATCGATGATCTGGCCTTTGGACTTGCGGCAGGAGTCGACTTGGTGGCGCTGTCATTCGTGCGAAGTGCCGAGGATCTTCATGACCTGCGGCGGCGTATTCAGCGGGAGAGCGGTGGTCGCTTCGTCGCGATCGTGTCAAAGATCGAGAAGCCAGAGGCTATCGATGCACTCGATGCGATCGTGGGTGCGTCCGATGCGGTGATGGTTGCGCGCGGTGATCTTGGCGTTGAGATGCCGCCCGAGGATGTCCCGATGCTGCAGAAGCAGATCGTGCGGACCTGCAACAGGATGGGCAAGCCGGTGATTGTCGCGACGCAGATGCTCGAGTCGATGACGACAAGTCCGCGTCCAACGCGCGCGGAGGCGAGCGATGTGGCGAACGCCGTGCTCGATGGCGCGGATGCGGTGATGCTGAGCGGCGAGACATCGATCGGACAGTTTCCCGTGGAGGTTGTGAAGGCGATGGATGCGATCGTCCGCAGTGCCGAGCGCGGCAGAAGTGATCGACTGGACTCGTTCCAACTGGAGCCAGCGGCTGTTGGCCGAGATGCGGATGCGATGGCGCGTACCGCATGCATGCTTGCACGAGAGACTCAGCCCGCAGCGATCGTGGCAGTGACAGACGGCGGGCGCACGGCTCTGCGATTGGCGAGGTGGCGTCCGCTGAGCGCGATCATCGCCTGCACTGCGAACGAGAGCACGGTGCGTCAGTTGTCGCTTGCGTGGGGCGTTCGCGGACTCCTCGTCCCGCGTGAGGCTTCGATGGGACACTCGAGCACGCAGGAAATCTGTGCTTCATTGGTGCAAAGGGGCATGGTGCGCCGCGGTGATCTTGTGCTGCTACTCGAAGGCCAGTCTGGATCAAGCCAAGGCGCTCCCGTTCTTCGTGCCGTGCGAGTGGACGGCAACTCTTCGAGCGACCGATGACTCGTGGTACGGCCAAGCGGTGGGCCGGTCACTGCTAGACTGCGAATGTCGACGGGAGGATTGTCCACCCGCGTCCGCCGCCGTAGCTCAATTGGTAGAGCACATGATTTGTAATCTTGAGGTTGTCGGTTCAAGTCCGATCGGCGGCTTTTTCTGCGCGCGCGTCCTGCGCTGTGCGCGGTTCGAGCGGGGGCACTCTTGACGCTCAGTGGGCGTATCAAGGTGTGGCTTGTCGCGGCAGTGGTGCTGTCAACGTTTGGCATGTCGATCCTCGGATCCGCGATGATGCGGCGAGTTGTGCAGGGGGGCATCGAAGAGCGTGTGCGTGCGCTTGCTGGAACCGTTGCGGCGCGAATCTCGCCCGATGAAGTCGCAGCAATCCCGCAGGGTGATGGTGCGCTGAGCGACCCCGCATTTCTGCGGATCGAGGAGCGTCTGCATTCCGTGGTAGAGGCGAATGCGGACGGGGCAACTCCAGTGCGTTTTTGCTACCTGCTCGTCCCGACGCGCACAGGCGCCGCGAGCGGCTGGGATTTCGCGGTGGATGGCGAGCCGCGCAGCAGCCCTGCGTGGGACTCGCCAGGCCGTCCGCTTGTGGTGCATTCGAGCACCAGCGCTGCCGCGCAGATTGGCGCAAGTGCGGTGATTCCGGGCAGGCCCTTCGCGCTCTTCATCGAAGACTCAAGCGGACAATGGATCTCAGGTTTCGCGCCGATCCGCACGAATCGTGGAGATGTGGTTGCGCTCGTTGCGGTGGACAGTCCCTACGCGGGATACCTCGCTGAAGTCGACCAGTTGCTCGTGGTGTCGCTTGCAGCGTCTGCGCTGATCTCGCTGCTGGTGTTCGCAGGAGCGTCCCTCGGTGTCAGTCGGCTGCTCGCCCCCATCGAGCGTGTGCGGGCATTCATCGCCGGAGTGAGCGAAGGCCGTGTCGAGCAGCGGCTCGCTGCGGCGCCATCGCCGGAGTACTCGGCGTTGTACGGCGAACTGAACTCGATGGCGGACACGCTGCAGAAGCGCCAAGAGGTTGCGCAGCGAAATCTGCAGCTTGTGCGGGATGTGTCGAAGCAGCAGGAGCGGCTGAAGTCGATCGCGGAGGTCGATGAGAGCCTCAATCAGATTCAAGACATCGACATTCTTATCGAGCGCATTCTCGCGGAGGCGCGTGAACTGACTCGCTGTGACGCGGGCAGCGTGATGCTTCGTGATGGCGATGATCTCATCCTTTCATTCGTGCAGAATGACACGCTCGCGAAACGACTCGAGAGTGGCAAGTCGCCGGTGGTCAAGTCGCTTCGGATTCCAGTGCATGGGCGCAGCATCGCCGGCTACGCGGCGACAAGCGGACACACGGTCGTGATCGACGATGCTTACACGATTCCCGAGGACAAGCCGTATGCGTTCAACCAAGAAGTGGACCGGAAGTCGGGATACCGCACGCGTTCGATCTTGAGCGTGCCGCTGCGCTCGTCGGCGGGGCGAAACATCGGCGTGCTTCAGCTTCTGAATCCGCTGAACGAGGATGGCACTGATCGGGTCGGCTTCTCGCCCGACGATCTTGAGAGCATCGCGCACTTCGCGTCCGCGGCGACGGTGGCGCTTGAACGCGCGGCTCTGACGCGTTCGATCGTGCTTCGGATGATCAGCATGGCGGAAATGCGGGACCCGACCGAGACGGGTGCGCACGTCAATCGCGTGGCTGGCTACTCGGTGATCCTGTACGAGCAGTGGGCGCGCCGCCGCGCTCTGCCTGAGGATCGCATTCAGCGTGAGCGAGATCTCCTGCGCATCGTGGCGATGCTTCATGATGTAGGCAAGGTGGGTATCCCCGATGCGATTCTGAAGAAGCCGGGTCGGCTGACGGCTGAGGAATACGCCGTGATGAAGACGCACACCATCGTCGGTGCGCGACTGTTTGGTGCGCGGGACTCTGCGCTCGATCAGTCCGCGCTCGATGTTGCGCTGCATCATCACGAGCGTTGGGATGGGGGCGGATATCCCGGCGATGTTTCTGTCGGCGACGATCAGAAGGGTGGCGCTGCGGCCCGAGGCGGAGAGGGTGCGCGACTGTTGGGTGATGCAATTCCGCTGTTCGCGCGGATCGTGGCGGTCGCCGATGTGTTCGATGCACTTTCATCGAAGCGCAAGTACAAGGAGTCATGGCCGGAAGAGCGGGTGCTCACCGAAATGAAGGCGAACGCTGGAACACAGTTCGACCCCGAGCTTGTGGACATTCTGCTGGAACACATCGAGGAGATTCGTGTGGTGTCGTCCCGCTACGAGAATGATCCAGAGCCGCCGCCGCCACCGACGGTGTCGGGAGGCAGTGTGCAGCCTGCGCAGCAAGTCTCGGCTCAGACAGTCGATCCTGTTCAGCCACCTCGCCACCCGTCCTAACATCACGCGTAGGGCGCATGGAAGTGCAACGCAGATTTCTGGGTTGGTGCGAGGAGCATGGTCCTGCTTCTGTGGCAGCGCGTGCGCTGCTCCATGATGCACCTCGCGGCGTGGATGGTGGATGTGATTTGTCGCGAACCATCGTTGTGACGGCGACGGGGCGTTCGTTGCGTCTGTTGAATCATGGCCTCGCAGAGGCGGCACATGAACTCGGGAAGCCGCTGATCCCACCGGCGCGGTGTACGGTGGCGTCACTTGCAGCGCGCGCTCTCGCCGTGAAACACGCATCCCGTCCGATCGGCGGCATCGAGTGGATGCTTCTGATGCACGAGGCGCTCCGTCGTTTGCCGAATGATGCCGCAGCGCTGCTGATGCCGCAGGTGATGCGAGGCAGGACTGCAGAGAATCCCGTGGCGCTCAGTCGGATCGCCTCGGCGCTCGACCAAGTGACGCAGCAGTTGGTGCAGTCCGGACGATCAGCCGCGGAAGTCGCGCAGTTGCCGTGCGTTTCGCCTCTGCTTGCGGATCGCTGGAACGCGCTGCATGCGTTCCACTGCCAGTGTGATGTGGTGGCGCGAGAACTCTCGCAGGCGCATGGTGTGATCCAAGGCGTGATGCCGCTCACGCCATGGCAGTGGAACGATCGGTTGATGCGCAGCGAAGGGGAGGGCACGTCGGCATTTGAGCGTGTGGTGCTGCTTGGCGTACTCGATCTCACGCCGATGAACAGGCGTGTTGTCGTGCGTCTTGTGCAAGGTGGGTGTGCGGTGGAGGCGTGGATCATCGCACCTGATTCGCAGCCGTGGAACGAGGGGGCGTTCGATGCACTCGGCTGCGTTGCGAGCGATGCGGATGGTCTTGCGCCCGACATCTCTGACGAAGCTCTCGAGCCAGCCGAGGACGCGCTCGACCAGTGCGAGGCTGCACTTGCTCGCTTCAGTGTGATGTGTGCGGAATCGGTGGGTGCAACTGGACGAAAGGATGCGCCGACAGACGCGGCCGCGCAACCTGTGGTGGTGTCCTGCGATCCTGACCTCACGCCGCTGCTTCAAGCGGTGGCACTCCGTCACGGTCGTTCCGTGCACGCGGGATCTGGAGCGCCCTACGCACTCACGCTGTCTGGCTCGCTGCTTCGCGCCACCGCACAGTTGCACGCGCAGTGCACACCCGCCACGCTCGCGCAGTTTCTTTCGCAGCCTGCGGTTCTGCGCGCGCTGCGGGGCGAGGGGTTGGAGGATCCCCGCAAGATTCTGGATCGACTGCGAGCCGAGCACTTGCTCCACAGCGTGAGTGATCTCGGTCAGGTGTTGGACAAGCAGGCGCCGATTGGCGCGAAACTTGTGGCAGCACTGAACGCGATCGGGGGCGGTGTGCTGCCGAAGGAAGTCGCCACTGCGCCGCCCGCGAGTCGTTCGGTTGTGGGCAGCGTGTCCGTACTGATGGCATGGATGACGCGCCTGCTCCGCGGAAGTCTTGGTGATCCCGCGCAGTTGGAGGCGCATCGAGAGCTGCAGTCAGCGGCTGAATCGCTCGCCGGCAGTGCGTTCAAGGACAGCGTTCTTCCGATGGGAACGATCGTTGCCGTGCTCCAGCAGCACATGGAGTCACAAGAGATTCCTGTGCCACCCGAGGGAACGGAGATCGAGGCGATCGGTTGGTTGGACGCCTTGTTCGAGCCTTCGCGTCGGATGGTTCTGCTTGGGCTGCGCGAGGGAACTGTTCCGTCTCAGCCACAGCCTGACGGGTGGTTGACAGATCCGATTCGTCTTGCCATTGGGCTGCCTGGTCGCACTGCCCGACTGCACCGCGATGCGGCGTTGCTGGCGGCTGTGTCGGCGCGCGCGTCATCGCTCTCTGTCATCGGCGGCATGGTCGATTCCCGCGGCGAGCCAGTCCGCCCAAGTCGGCTGATCTTCCCCCGCCGTGCAGAGGCGCAGGCAAGGCGAATCCTGCGACTCTATGGAGAGGTCGAGGAGGACAGCGTGCGGATGCAAGGGAGTGACGGCGACTCCGCGGCGTTCCATGCCGTGCCGAACGTGACGGACTTCGGTGAGTGCGAGGTGCCGACTGCGGTTTCAGTGACGAGCTGCGCGAGTTATCTCGCGGGCGCCTATGACTTCTGGCTCACGAATGTTCTTGATCTCAACGAGCCGATCGTGTTTTCGGATGTCATGCAGCCACGGCACTTTGGTGTGCTGCTGCATCAGGTCGTGCGGCGACTGGCAGGTCCGACACCGCGGGACGGATCGGAAGCGGCGTGGATGGAGGTCTTGGAGCACGAACTCGACATCGCGCTGCGTGAACAGTTTGGGAACAGTCCTGCACCAGCACTTGTCGTCCAGCGGACGGCTGCGGTCGCACGAGTACGAAGCGCGCTTCGCTGGCACTTGGAGCAGGCGGCGGAGGGTTGGGAGATTCGCGCTGCCGAGTGGCCGTTCCCCGAGGATGAACAGTTGTTGGTGGATGGTGACCCGATCAGGGTGCGTGGACGAATTGACCGAATCGATGTGAACGCACGGGCAGGCCGGTGGCGTGTGATTGACTACAAGTTTGGCGACAGTTCATTCACCGCAAGTCGCATGGTGGCGAAGCAAGTCTGGAAGAATCCACAGATTCCGCTGTATGTGCATCTCGTGCCGCGGTCGTTTGTGGATCTGGCGCCGCTCAAGCTCAGTGGTCATGTGCTCATCGTTGATGCGATGGGTGGAGCAGAGTTGGTTGACTTCGTTGCGGATGGGAGCATTGCGCGTGAGGGAGTCGCAGCCATGAAAGACATGATCCGCGCGGTACGCGCGCGCAAGTTCGGAGTGCCCAAGGACTACAAGCCCGATCAAGTATCTGGCTGGCGACAGCGTGATTCATTCAGCAGCCTGCTTCGGCGCGTGGCGGGTGGTGGTGGCGTGGAATCTGCTGACGAAAGTGAGGGTGGGTTGGATGGCGAGGCTCCGATGGATGGGGGCGCCGCATGATCGAGCGGTACCTCGCCAACGCGGGAAGTGGAAAGACCCACGCGCTCTCGGGTGCATGGCTGCGTGTGGCGCACGAGGGCGTGGTTGCAGGCGACCCAGATCGGATGACGTCGATTCTGGCTACCACCTTCACTCGGGCCGCAGCACGCGACATTTTGGCGAAGATCCTTGTGCGGCTCGCGGACGGGGTCCTATCGGCTGAGAAGCGTCGTGAGTTGGCGCAGTCGATTTTCGTCGACAGCTCTGCGGGCGGCGAAGTGAGGGCAGAGCAGCTACTCGAGGCAGTGATCGCTCGAATCGACCGAGTGGAAGTTCGGACGCTCGACTCGCTGCTGATGCGCATGGCGCGCGCCTATGCCCTCGAACTTGGAATTGGCACGCAGCTGTCGCCGCTCGATGATGCCGCAACGGGGCAAGTACTGCGGGAGTCGCTCGCGTGTGTCATCAGCGATCCGGCGAACAAGCCCGCGGAGATGCTGCGTGTGCTGCGTTCCGAGGAGGACCGAGTGGACTCGATCGAGCAGACCTTTACTTCGGCGCGGGATCTCTTGAGCGCGTGGCAAGACAGCGGTGGAAGCGGTGATCCGAACGCTGCAGTGCCAGAATGTTGGCTCGGACCTGCGTGCATAGACCGCGTTGTGTTTGAGGATGCACGCGAGGCGGTTCGCAGAGCGCTCGTGGGCCTGCAGCAGCTTGGGGAGAGCCACAAGAGCATCAGGCAATATGCAGCGAGCGGAGAGTTCTGGCTGCTGTCGGAAGCGGTAGGGGGTGGGCCACTGCCCGCGCGCGCCTGTTTGGAGTATCTCAAGTCCGGTGCGATCAAGAGCGTTGCGGAGGGGAAGAGCGCCTTCTATAAGAAGGAGTTTCCGAGAGACCTGCACACAGATTTGAAGGTCGTCGCTGCGTGGCTGCGCGGCGAAGTCCTGCATGCCAGACTGCGCGGACATCAGGAAGCGGCGCGGTTGGCTTCGCTCCTTGTTGTGGCTGAACAGGATGCGCTGCGACAGCGCGGGGCTTGCACATTTGAGTCCATCACGCGGTCGATTGCGGGTGGTATGAACGATGAAAGCATGGCTGAGATTCTCATGCGGCTCGATCAGCAGATCCATCATCTGCTGCTCGACGAGTTTCAGGACACGAGCCTTTCGCAGTGGAGGGCGCTCGAGCCCTTGGCGATCAGTCTCGCTGCGGGCGGCGACGAACCCCGTTCGATCCTGGCCGTAGGCGACATCAAGCAGTCGATCTATGGTTGGCGTAGCGGTGATCCACGGCTGCTGCGGGGCTTGCCATCGCTCCTGAGTGAGGGGGGCGATGCCGATGTGCAGGAGCGGCTGCTGACGACCAGTTGGCGAAGCGCACCGATCGTTCTCGAAGCGGTCGACGAGGTCTTCAACAATCTGAAGTCACCCATTCATTCGCTTCGGTTCCCACCTGGTGAGTGCCTCAGTCAGAACCTTGTGGATGCGCTCGATGCATGGCTCGGCATCTATCAGCCCCATCAGGCGGCGCAGAAGAATCAGCAACTCACGGGCACTGTCGCGATCGCGCAGTACGAGACGTGCGCGGAGCGTCTTGATGCGTGTGCGCGGAAGGCAGTGGACCTCTGGAATCGCAGCAAGGGATCACTCCGTATCGCTGTGATCCATCAAAAGAACAAGGATGCGAGCGAAGTGGCTGAACGTATCCGTGCCATCGACGGGTCGCCCGGCTGCTCATTGCGAGCGAAGGGGAGTCTGCGCGACAGTGCGGTTGTGTTGGCGTTTCTCGATGCAATCCGAGTCGCCGCGCATCCGATGGATTGCACGGCGTTCTTGAGTGTGCTGATGTCGCCTTTGAAGGATGTGTGGGATGTGGGCGTCGAAAGCGCGCATCCGTGGCCCGAGAAGCGAAAGCTGTCAGCAGATGTATCGAGGGAACTGCT